>NZ_CAMPPN010000022.1:0-79297 GCF_946900935.1 Stenotrophomonas sp. Marseille-Q5258 | reverse complement strand
GGGTTGGGATGATGAAAGGGGGGAACGCGCCGGTCAGGCGATCCGCACCACGCGCGCGCCCTGGCACAGCGGATAGCTGGCGAGCAGATCGGCAATGCGGTCGCGCAGTGTGTCGAAGCTGGCGCCGTACAGATACAGCGCTGTTTCGCTCGGCCCCTGCCACCAGCTGCAGATTTCACCGTGGCCGTCGATGCGCTCGACGATCTGGTCGAACACATAGTTCGAATCGCACTGCTCGTAGACCTCGTCCGGCAGATTCACGCCATCCAGGTACAGCCCCAGGCCTTCGGTGATGCCAAACGGCAGATCGTCCTCACCGTCACGCTGGATCAGCGACCCCTTCGGCGCGCCGAGCTGCTCGAGCAGTTCGATCACCTGCGGCAGTGCGGCGGCGTCGTGCAGCTGGATCTCCAGGTCGCCGTACTCGACCTCCCCGTCCTCGGACAGCGCCGTGCCGCCGCCCAGGATTTCGCCGATGCCGACGCCCTCGAGCATCGCATCGAGCGGATCTTCGAACAGCTGCAGCCGATGCTCGGGCTGGAGCCGGGCATTCAGCTTGACGTTGATGTGCAGCGGCGAATCGGTCATGGGGGCGATCTACGCAAAAAGAGCCCCCATTGTAGTGCCGGCCACTGGACGGCTGCTCAGCGCAGAAGCGGCGGCACCTTGCGCTCCAGCAGTTCCACCCGTGCCGGCTGCATGAAGTCGTAATCGTCGGGAATATCCAGGCACACCACCCGCTTGCCCCCCAGCCATGACCGCAACCGGCTGGACAGACGGCTGCGGTGCGCGCGCTCCATCAACACGATCAGATCGGCCCACTGCGGCAGTTCCGGACTGACCGGCACGTCGGCATCCGGCTTGAGACCGGCCGATGCGGTCTCGATGCCGGGCCAATCGGCAAACACCTGCTCAGCTGTCGGGCTGCGCAGGCGGTTCTGGCTGCAGATGAAGAGAATGTGGCGCGTCATCCGTGGCGCGCCCTCCTTACAGCACCGTCAGGTTGGCGTACGCCATCACCAGCCACTTGCTGCCGGCCTCGGCAAATTCCACCTGCACGCGTGCGTGCTGGCCGCTGCCTTCGTAGTCGGTGACCATGCCTTCGCCAAAGCGGGCGTGGGAAACCATCGCGCCCAGCTTGAGCGGCGGCGCTTCCAGCGCGGCGTGGCCCATCACACGGTTGGCACCGAGCGAGGCGCTGCGCGAGACCTGCACCTTGGGGCGCACTTCATTGAGCAGCTCGCGCGGGATCTCGCGCAGAAAGCGCGAGGGCACGTTGTAGTTGTCCTGGCCGTGGATGCGCCGCGATTCGGCGTAGCTGAGCACCAGCTTCTGACGCGCGCGGGTGATGCCCACGTAGGCCAGGCGGCGCTCTTCTTCCAGCCGGCCGCTTTCTTCCAGCGAACGTGCGCTCGGGAACAGGCCGTCTTCCATGCCGGCCAGGAACACGATGGGGAACTCCAGACCCTTGGCCGAGTGCAGGGTCATCAGCTGCACGCCCTCCTCGCCCGCCTGCGCTTGGCCTTCGCCGGCCTCCAGCGAGGCGTAGGACAGGAAGGCAACCAGCTCGCTCATCGTTTCGCCGGTTTCTTCGATGTCGTCCTCGCGGCGCACGAAGCGCGAGGCCACCGACACCAGTTCGTCCAGGTTGTCCGCACGCGATTCCGAATCCAGCGCGTTGCGGCTTTCCTTTGACCAGTGCTCGCGCAGGCCCGAGCGCACCAGCACGTGGTCGATGCGTTCGGCCAGGGTCATCTCGCCGGCTTCGCCGTGCAACTGGTTGACCAGGGTCAGGAACCCGGCCAACGCGTTGCGCGCCCGCGCAGCCAGGGCGTCGCCCTGCGTGGTCAGCATGGTGGCTTCCCACAGTGAGATTGCCTGGGTGCGCGCCAGCCGGCGCACTTCGTCCAGGGTGCGGTCGCCGATGCCACGCGTGGGCGTGTTGACCGCCCGTTCGAATGCGGCGTCATCGTTGCGGTTGGTCATCAACCGCAGGTAGGCCAGCGCATCCTTGATTTCGGCGCGCTCGAAGAAGCGCATGCCACCGTACACCCGGTACGGCACCTGCTCGGACAGCAGCGCTTCTTCGAACGCGCGCGACTGCGCGTTGCTGCGATAGAGCACGGCGGCATCGCCGTAGCTGCCACCATCGCGCACCCACTGCCGCGCGCGCTCGACCACGTAACGCGCCTCGTCCATTTCGTTGTAGGCGGCGTACAGATCGATCGGCTCGCCATCGCCGCTGTCGGTCCACAGCTCCTTGCCGATCCGGTCCGGGTTGTGCGCGATCACCGCATTGGCTGCGCCGAGGATGTTGGCGCTGGACCGGTAGTTCTGCTCCAGGCGCACGGTCTGCGCGCCGGGGAAGTCCTTCAGGAAGCGCTGTACGTTCTCGACCTTGGCACCGCGCCAGCCGTAGATGGCCTGGTCGTCGTCGCCGACCACGAACACGTGGCCGCTGTCGCCGGCCAGCACGCGCACGAAGGCGTACTGGATGGCATTGGTGTCCTGGAACTCGTCGACGAGGATCTCGCGGAAGCGCGAGCGGTAGTGGGCCAACAGTGCCGGGTTGTCGCGCAGCAGTTCATGTGCGCGCAGCAGCAGCTCGGCGAAGTCGACGAGCCCGGCACGGTCGCAGCGCTCCTGGTAGGCGGCGTAGGCCTGGCGCATGGTTTCCAGCCAGGCGTCATGCGGCTCGGGCTGGATGTGCTGCGGCCGACGGCCTTCGTCCTTCTGCTCGTTGATCCACCAGGCGATCTGCTTGGGCGGGAACTTGCCGTCGTCGATCTCCAGCTGCTGCACGACCCGCTTGACCAGGCGCAGCTGGTCGTCCGAATCGAGCACCTGGAAGCTGTCGGGCAGCTTGGCGTCCTGGTAGTGCAGCCGCAGCAGGCGGTGCGCCAAGCCGTGGAAGGTACCGATCCACGCGCCGCGGCTGCCCTGCGGCAGCTGCAGGTCGATGCGGTGACGCATCTCACCGGCAGCCTTGTTGGTGAAGGTCACCGCAAAAATGCCGTGGGTCGGCACGCCGCAGACTTCATTGAGCCAGGCGATGCGGTGGATAAGCACGCGGGTCTTGCCGGAACCGGCACCGGCAAGCACCAGATGGTGGCCGGGCGGCGCGGACACAGCTTCGCGCTGGGCGGGGTTGAGCCCGTCGAGCAAGTGGGAGACATCCATGCCCCATTTTACCCCGTGCAGCGTGCGGCGACCGCCACCGCCTGCAACCGGTTCAGCCCAGCGCGGCGCGTGCCGCCTGCTGGGCCTGGCCGCGCAGTTCGGGAATGGCCAGGCTTTCCCAGAGTGTGCCGATGCGCAGGCTGCCGACCACCTGCACCCCGGCCTGGGGTTGGCCCGCCGCATCCAGCAACTGCCCCCGCTCCACCGAGGTATCCAACCCCAGGCCGTGCGGACCCGGGCGTGCGTGGCCATCGGCGAGCAACTGCCGCACCAGCGGATTGCGCATGGCGGTGGCGCGGGTTTCCACGCCGGTGGCGTTGATCAGTGCGTCCACGTTCAATGGCGGCAGCACGCCGGCGGCATCGTGTGCGTGCACCTGCAGGGAGCCGTCCAGCACCCGCACGGCGTCCAGGCGGGCCCGATGGCGCTGCAGCTGGCCGGACTGCTCCAGTGCGGCGACCTGCGCCTCCACCGGCTCGGCGATGCGATGGCGATGCACATCCCAGTACCGCACCACGTGGCGCAGGAAACGGCGCTGGTCGACCGCATCCAGCCCCTGCCACAACGCCTGGCCCAGCGGGCGGATGCGGTCCATCACCGCCTGCCAGGGCAGCCCCTGGCTGACGGCACTGCGGGCGTGCACGCGCAGCGCGCGCAGCGCCTGGCGCAGCGGCATGCCCGGCAGCGGCTGCGGATCGAAGGTCGCCGCGCCGCCGTGCGCATGCGGTAACGGCAGCAGGGCATGGCGCGACAGCACATGGATGCGCCCGCGGTGACCGGCGTTGGCCAGCGCGACCACGCTGTCGGCCATGCTCAGGCCGGAACCGATGATGGCCACGTCGCCGGCGCCGGCCAGCAGGCGCACACCGTCGTAATCCCACGCATCGACCACCTTTGCCGGGGGCAGCGCCTCGGCGCCGGGCACCGGCAGCGGCCGCATGCTGTTGCCACAGGCCAGCACCACCTGGCGCGCCTGCCAGTGATCGCCGTTGGCCAGCGACAGCCGCTGTACGGCGTTGCCCGGATGCAGGCCAAGGACGGCCTCATGCACGACCTGCAGCCGGGCCGGGCTGTCGGCCTGTGCCTGCTCCAGGCGCGCCTGCAGGTAGGCGGCGTACATGCGCCGCGGCACGTATGCTGCCGCCAGTGCGTCACGGTCCAGGGTCGGGAACGCCTCGATCTGCAGGAGATATGCCAGGAAGTCATCGGCGGCGTCGGGCAGGCCGCTCATCCTGCCGACCGGCACGTTGAGCAGATGGTCCGGCCATGCCGTGGCATAGGCGATGCCCTGGGCCAGCACCGAGGCCGGCTCGAACAGGACGATCTGGGCAGCGCCGGTGGCGGAGCGCAGCGCGTGCAGCGCGACCAGCACGCCGGCCGCACCACCGCCGACGATGGCCAGGTCGCACTGGCGGGAAGTTTCGGTGGCAGTCATGCAGCGATTGTAGGCGATGCGCGCGACCGCCTCTGTCGGACGCCGCCGCAGCGCTACATCAGCGCGTCGGCCAGCCGGGCGATGCCTTCGCGGCTGCGTCGCCATGCCGGCCGGCCGCGCCAGGTTTTCAGGTCGAGCTGGCGCGACTGCAGCAGGTAGTCGTTCTCGATGCGCAGCAGCTGCGCCACGATGCCGGCGTCGTAGCAGAGCATGCCGATCTCGGCGTTGAGGGCGAACGAGCGGATGTCCAGGTTGATCGAGCCGACCAGCGCGATGTCCTCGTCCACGGTCAGGTGCTTGGCATGCAGGAAACTGGGCTCGTACAGGGCGATGCGCACACCGCAGCGCAGCAGTTCGTCGTAGTACGCCTCCTGCGCCCAGGCGGTCAGCCGCTGGTTGCTGCTGGCCGACAGGATCAGCTGCACCTGCACGCCGGACAGCGCGGCGATGCGCAGTGCACTGAGGGTGGCCTCGTCAGGTACGAAGTACGGCGTGACCAGCACGATGCGCCGGCGGGCCAGGTGGATCAACGCATTGACCGCGTCGCGCGCGTTGCTGAAGGGATAGGCCGGGCCGCTGGGCAGCAGTTGGGTGGCCACGTCGGCCGAGCACACCGGCACGGCGGTCAACACGTCCAGGCGCTGGCCGGTTTCCATGTACCAGTCGCTGGCGAACACCGCTTCCAGATGGGCCACGGCCGGACCGCGCACCCGCGCCACCAGTTCCCTGTTGGGGAAACCGGGCACGAACTGCGGCTGGGCCAGGTTCTGCGAACCGATGTAGCCGACCCGGTTGTCGATCACCGCGATCTTGCGATGGTTGCGCAGGTCCATGCGCCCGCTGCGCCGCCAGCGCAGCCCACCGGGCAGCATCGCGCGCACGTCAACGCCGAGCGCCTGCAGCCGATGGCGGTAGCGGCGCAGGCCGCGCTTGGCGCCCACCGCATCGAGCAGCAGCCGGCAATGCACGCCGCGGGCGGCGGCGCGCTGCAGCGCCTGCACGATCGCTTCGCCGACCGCATCGTCGAACATCAGGTAGTACAGCAGGTGCACGCGGTCGCGGGCCTGGTCGATATCGGCGATGAGCGCCTGCAGGGAGGCGTCGTAGTCGCTGAGCAGTTCAACCGCGTTGCCGTGGATGGGCATGAAGTCGCCCTGGCGCTCGATCAGCGGCACGATCTCGGCGGTGGCCGTGTCCGGCAGCGGCGTCCAGCGCAGCGGCGGTTGCAGGGCCTGTTCCTCGCGGATGACCTGGGAGGCTTCGGCCTGTCGCTGCACGCGCTGCCGCGACAGCCACGGATGGCCGAACAGCAGATACAGGGGCAACCCCAGCAACGGCACGAAACCGACCAGCAGCAGCCAGCTGCGCGCCGCCCCCGGGGTGGTGCGGGTGGGAATCCAGAACAGCGCCGCCAGCCGGATCAGCCAGTCCAGCATCAACAACCAGGAACCCAGCATCCACTCGAACAGCATCGCGTCGCCCGTCGGGGGTGGAACCGCATTCTGCCACGGCTGCCGTGTGCGGCCGTGGTGGCCGGCCGCCCAACAAAAAACCCGCCTCTCGGCGGGTTCTTCGCGGGACATCAACCAATCCGGTGACGGATTACTTGATCTTGCCTTCCTTGTACAGGACGTGCTTGCGCACGACCGGATCGTACTTCAGGAATTCCATCTTCCCGGGGGTGTTCTTCTTGTTCTTGTCCGTCGTGTAGAAGTGGCCAGTGTTGGCCGTCGAAATCAGACGGATCTTGTCGCGCTTGCCTGCCATGATCGTTTACTCCTCAGACCTTTTCGCCGCGCGCACGCAGCTCAGCCAGAACGGAATCAATGCCGTTCTTGTCGATGGTGCGCAGGGCATGCGCGGAAACACGAAGCTTGACCCAGCGGTTCTCGCTGGCAACCCAGAAGCGGCGCTCGTGCAGGTTGGGCAGGAAACGACGACGGGTCTTGTTGTTGGCGTGCGAGACGTTGTTACCCGTCTGCACTCGCTTGCCGGAAACTTGGCATACGCGGGACATTGCGCACCTCGATGAAAGTAAGTGTCGGCCCATAGCCCGGGCGACGGCGGCCTCGACGGTTTCCCGCCACACGTCATGAGAATCAAAGGGTTACGCTGTCGAGGGCCGACCGGATGACGTGTTCCCGGCCGCCGATCCAAAGGTTTTTGGACACAGCGAGCCGCGCATTATGCCAGCGCGCGCCCTGTGATGCAAGGCGCCGCCGGCTCAGGTCAGCACGGCGCGGCGCGGGCGGCCGCTGGTCAGCGGGGTGCCGGCGATCGCCTCGCCCGAGGCGGGTACGGCCCGCTCCCGGCCCCAGGCGCGGATGTTCTCGATCTGCTCCGGCGCGGTCCGTGACAGCGGCACCACGTTCTGGAAGCTGCGCCGGAACAGGTCATCGGTGACCACCGCGTCGCCCTTCAGGTAGGCCTCCTTGACCACCTCGCGCACGGCCGACTCCAGGTCCGAGCCGGCAAAGCCCTCGGACAGCTCGACCAGCTCGTCGAGCAGCGCCGGGGCCAGCTCGCGCTGTTGGAGGCCGCGCCGGGCATAGATCCCGATGATGTCGCGGCGTTCCGGCGCGGTCGGCAGGTCGACGAAGAACAGTTCGTCGAAGCGGCCACGGCGCAGCAGCTCCGGCGGCAGCTTGGAGACATCGTTGGCGGTGGCCACCACGAACACCCGGGTGCGGGCTTCCTGCAGCCAGTACAGGAACTGGCCGACCAGCCGGGTCGAGGTCCCGCCATCGCCGCCGCCGGTCGCGCCGGCCAGGCCCTTCTCGATCTCGTCGATCCACAGCACGCACGGCGCCACGTGATCGGCGGTGGCCAGGGCTTCCTTCAGCCGGCCCTCGCTCTGCCCGAGGTACTGGCCGTGGATCGTGGACAGGTCCAGCCGGTACAGCGGCAACTGCCAGTCCTGCGCGATGGCCTTGGCCGACAGCGATTTGCCGCAGCCGGGCACGCCCACCAGCAGCACGCCGCGCGGCGGACGGATGCCGCGCTCGCGCAGGTCGGCGGTCAGCAGCGGGCGCTCGCGGGCCAGCCAGTCCTTGAGCCCGCCCAGGCCGCCCACGCTGAGGTCGCCGCCGCGCACGGGCACGCGCTCGATGCCGGAAATGTCGGCGAAGATGCGGTCCTTGGCGTGCATCAGCTCCACCAGGTCGTTCTTGTCGATCCGGCCGTTCACCAGCAGCGTGGCGATGATGTTTTCCGCTTCCAGGCGCGAGATGCCGGCAAGGATCGCGGCCGCCTGGCGGATGTCGGCATCGTCCCAGGCGATCTGGAACTGGCTGCGATACGGGTCGATCTGCTCATGGATGATCGCCGCCATCTCGTCTTCGGTGGGCGGCGACAGCACCAGCGACATGCCCAGCCGCTGCAGTTGGCCGAAGATCGGCTTGCTGGTGACCACCACCAGCGAACCGCCGTGGTCGGCGGCCAGCATCGCCACGTCGATCAGCTGCCGCGCCGAGGGCGTGTCGTCCTCCAGGTCGGACACTTCGGTGAGCACGAAACTCAGGTTCTGGCGCTGGGCCATCTGCTGGCTGGCGAAGTCGACCGCACCGACCACCGACCTGTCCTCGTTGACGATACGGCCGGTGGACAGCTCACGCGTGCCCTGCGACAGGGTGTGCACGTAAAACGGGGCATTCAGCGCGCCGGCAACGTCGCGCAGGATGTCCAGCACCCGGGCCCGCTCTGTGCTGCGGATGGAGATGAAGGGCACGCGCGCCTTCAGGTAGCGGGTCAGCGTGGCGTGGAACTCGCGGGTATCGCTCATGGCGTCAGATCATCAGGGTACGGCGGCGCGCCGGCAGTGCCGGCGGTTCCGCGGAAAGGGCGCCGGGCTTCGGGGCAGGCGCCACGGCATCGGTAGCGGCAGGCCGGTAGTGGCACAGGCTGTTGTGGCGCAGCGCGCGCAGCGAACGCTCGCAGCGGGCGCGTTGCGCGCCCTCCTCCAGCCCGCGCTGCATGTCCGCGGCGATGCGTTCCAGCTCGGCGCGCAGGTGCGCACGCAGCGGTTCGGGCAGCGTGGCCAGGGTGGCAAGCTGGTAGAGCACGGCGAAGTGGCGGCGCGCATCGAGCAGCGCGCGCACCAGGGTGACCTCGTCGCTGCGCAGGCCGAGGTCACGGGTCAGGCGTGCGCCGCAGCGCTGCAGGCGGCGGTCGAGCAGCGCGCAGACACGCTGGCTGAACAGCGTGGCCACGCCGGGCGTCCAGTCCACCTGGCCGGCCGCCATCGCCGCCAGGGCCTCGGCATCATGCTGGCCATCGTCAAAGGCATCCAGCACCTGGCTCCATTGCGCGTAGGTGCGGGGAACCGGCAGGGTCATCCGGCCGTAGCGCGCTTGCGCCGCACGAAGCCGGTGGCCGGGAGCAGGTCCCAGCCCGGCAGGGCGCCAGCCAGGGCGTCCGGAGCGACGGACACGGCCGGTGCGCGCTCGACCGGCAACGGCGGCAGGGGCGGTGCTTCGGCCGGCAACGGCGGCGGCGTGACAGTGGCATCCAGCAGGGATCGGGTCATGGCGGGCCTCAGGCGGTGGCGGCAAGAATGCGGCGGGTGTTGTCGTGGCCGCCCAGGGTGAACTGGTCGGGCGTGATCGATTCCAGCAGCGCGGTCACCGACGCGGACTGCGCATCGCGCGCGGCCAGGTCGCGGCGTACTTCGACCACTTCGGCAACGCAGGCCTTCAACGCCTGCTGGCTCTGCTCGCGCAGCGCGGCGAAATCGGCGCGCACCTTGGTGCGCTGCTTGTCCAGATTGCGGTAGGCCATGTACACCCACAGCAGCATCACCGCCGCGATCACCATGCCCACGATGTTGCCCAGGGCCAGCAGCATCAGCAGGATGCCCAGGCCCATCACCAGCCAGTGGTGGATGCCCAGCTTGACCGAGGCCAGTGCCTCGGCCAGACGGCCGTCGATGTGCTGGCCCAGCGCGGCTTCCAGGTCGGCCTGGTTGCCGCCGTCGGTGGTGCTGCCTTCCCAGCCATCCAGGTGCAGCTGCACCTGCGTTGGCACCGCCAGGCGGATGCTGGCGGTGAGGTCGTGGTGCGCCTCCAGGATCCAGGCGCGCGACTGCGCGGTGGCAAAGCGCTGGGTGGCGCGCGAGGCGTGCGAGGTTTCCGGATGCATCGCCGCGTTGGTCAGCAGCTGGGTGAAGCTGATGCGGTGCTCCAGCGCGGGATCCTGCAGCTGGAAGCGCGACGTGGCGGCAGCGCGGTCACCGTTCTCTTCGATGATCAGGCGGCACAGCTCCTCATCGCGACGCAGCGGCAGTTCCTCCACATCGAAATGGGAGACCAGCTTGGTCAGCAGTGCATCGACATCGGCGGCCAGGCCGGCAGTCGCGCGGACCTCGCCACTGAACACGGCCTGGAAATGCTGGGCGACCGCGCCGTGCGTGGCGGTGGCATTGAGCGAGGCCTGCAGGGCCGGCCAGGTGGGGCTGTACTGCTGCAGATGCGGGTAGCGGGCGCTGTCGTCGCCGTGCGGCGTCTTCGAGCGCAGCGCGTCGATCCACTGGCTGCGCTGGCTCTCGATGAAGCCGGCGCGCTGGGACAGCTCCTCGATCCAGTCGCTGGTGCGCGCCACGCAGGTCAGCGCGGTTTCCACACCAAACACACCGGCGGCGATCGCATCGATGAGCACCACGGTCTGGCGGTCCAGTTCCACCGGGTTCTGCATGCCCAGGTAGCGGTCCATCCACTGCTGCGATGCGGCCAGGCGACCGGCGCGGCGGCTGACCAGCGCGAACAGCAGGCTGGTCTTCTCATCGTCGCGGCGGATCGCTTCGGCCAGCGCGCGCTCGGCCAGGTCCTTGTGGTCGTTGAGCCAGGCGGCCAGGGCCACCAGCGCCGGCGCAAGCCAGTACCCCGGTGCGGCCAGCATCAGGTTCTCGCTGGCGGCACGGATGGTGTCCTGGCGGACCAGCGAAATGTCGGCGGCCTGCAGGATGCCGGTGGTCTGGCGACGCACCTCGCCGTAGTGGCCGAAGCGGGTTTCCAGTTCCTGGCGGATCTTGACCTGGCGGGTCTCGGCGAGCGACAGCTCCTTGGCCTTGACGTCGGCGGCGACAAAATCCATGAACGCCTTTTCCAGGCGCGCCAGTTCGCTGCGGGTTGCGCCGACGTCGTGCTGGACCGCATCGACCTGCGCGTTCAGCGAGTCCAGATCGCGGCCGAGGGTGCGCAGGCTGCTGTTGATGGCGGACAGGTCCGCCATATGGATGATGCGTTGGGTACTCATGCCGTTCCTTCAATGATCGCGGTCTGCCCGGACTCGCTCACCGCCACCATCCGGGTGGCGTACACCTCGATGAAGGCATACGACGGATGCGTGGCCAGGACGCGGGCCCGTTCGAGCGTTAGCGGCAGCGGGTGACCTTTCTTGAAATGCTCGGTGATGCGCCCGCCGAGGTCCAGGGTGTGCACTTCGTAGGGGTGCCCCAGGTAGCAACGCCCGACAATGCCCAGCAGGCGCTCCTGGATCTCGATCGTGCCCAGTTCCTGATCGATCTGCGCGAGCAGCGCATCCAGTGCCTGGCGATCGTGCACGTGGCCGCCGGCATCGAGTTTGGCCATCGCCTGCAGGTAGGCCGGCGAGCGCTTCTGGCGCAGGCGGGTGTCCAGCGATGCGGAGGCCAGCCCGGTAGCGGCCTGCGACCGCGTCGTGGTGAGGGTCGGGGTGGTGGTGGCGGGGGTGCCCAACAGTAGATTGCGCGCCATGTCGCTGCGTCCTGCATTGCCGCGGCCGCGGCGTAACGACGCAGAAAGGTACCAGAGTCGGGCGTGCTCCGCGCGCCACATGGCGCGCGGAGCACGGGCTCACGCCGGCGACGCGTCGCGACGATGCAGCCAGCGGTAAAGCACCGGCAGCACCAGCAGGGTCAGCAGCGTGGACGACACGATGCCGCCGATCACCACCGTCGCCAGCGGGCGCTGCACTTCCGAACCGGCACCGACATTGAAGGCCATCGGCACGAAGCCCAGCGATGCCACCAGCGCGGTCATCAGCACCGGGCGCAGACGGCCCAGCGCGCCGTCGCGCACGGCCTGCGCGAGCGGCAGCCCTCCTTCGCGAAGGCTGCGCACGAAGCTGATCATCACCAGGCCGTTGAGCACCGCCACGCCGGACAGCGCGATGAAGCCGACGCCAGCCGAGATCGACAGCGGAATGCCCCGCGCGGCAAGCGCCAGCACACCGCCGGTCAGCGCCAGCGGTACGCCGCTGAAGACGATGGCCGCGTCCTTGATCGACCCGAAGGCCCAGAACAGCAGCGCGAAGATGATGACCAGCGTGAGCGGCACCACGATCGCCAGGCGCCGGCTGGCCGAGATCAACTGCTCGAAGCTGCCGCCATACTCGATCCAGTACCCGTTGGGCACCTGCACCTCGCGGCCGATGGTCTGCTGCAGCTCGCCGACGAAGCCGCCCAGATCGCGGTCGCGCACATTGGCGGTGATCACGATGCGGCGCTTGCCGTTCTCGCGGTTGATCTGGTTCGGGCCCTCACTGTTGGCCAGCGTGGCCAGTTCACGCAGCGGCACGGTGCGCGCGCCGTTGGTGCCACTGGCGGCGCGGCTGGACTCATCGGCATCACCGCCGGACAGTGCGCTTTCCAGCGATACCGGCAGGTCCGCCAAGGCGGCCGGGTCCTGGCGCAGGGCTTCGGGCAACCGCACCACGATGTCGAAGCGGCGGTCGCCTTCGAACAACTGCCCGGCCACCTGCCCGCCCACCGCCGTGGCGACGGTGGACTGCACCTGGCCCGGGTTGAGCCCGTAGCCGGCCAGCGCGGTGCGGTTGGGGGTCACGGTGAGCAGCGGCAGGCCGCTGGTCTCTTCGACCCGCACATCGGCCGCGCCCGGTACCTTGCCGGCCACCGCCGCGATGCGTCTGCCCACCGCCAGCAGCGTCTCCAGGTCATCGCCGAACAGCATCACCGCCACGTCCGCACGGACGCCGGAGATCAGCTCGTTGGTGCGCATCTGGATGGGCTGGGTGAACTCGTAGTTGTTGCCGGGCAACTGCTCGACCGCGGCCTCCAGCTCGCCCAGCAGCGTCGCGCGCGGCTTGCGCGGGTCCGGCCAGTCCTTGCGCGGTTTCATCATGATGAAGGTGTCGGCCACCGACGGCGGCATCGGGTCGGAGGCGACCTCCGGCGTACCGATCTTGGAGAACACCTTGCTTACCTCGGGAAACTGCACCAGCCGGTTTTCGATGTGCTTCTGCATGTCGATGGACTGGGTCAGGCTGGTGCCGGGAATGCGCATGGCATGCATGGCCACATCGCCTTCGTCCAGGTTCGGCACGAACTCGCTGCCCAGCCGGGTGGCGAGCAGCCCGCAACCGACCACCAGCACCAGTGCACCGGCCACCATCCAGCGCCCGCGACGCAGCGAGAACGCCAGCAGCGGCTCGTAACGGCGACGCACCCACGCCATCAGGCGGTTTTCCTTCTCCTGCACGCGCCCGCCCAGGAACAGAGCGATCGCGGCCGGCACGAAGGTCAGTGCCAGCACCATCGCGCCGGTCAGGGCCAGGACCACCGTGATCGCCATCGGGTGGAACATTTTTCCTTCCACGCCGGACAGCGCGAAGATCGGCAGGTACACCGCGGTGATGATGCCCAGTCCGAACAGGCTGGGGCGGATCACCTCGGCCGTCGCGCTGGCGGTTTCCTGGAAACGCTCCTGGCGGGTCATGTCACGACCGAGCGCGTGCTGGCGTTCGCCGAAGCGGCGCAGGCAGTTCTCGATGATGATCACCGCACCGTCGACGATCAGGCCGAAATCCAGCGCGCCCAGGCTCATCAGGTTGGCCGAGATCCCGCCGCGCGCCATCCCGGCGAGGGTGAACAGCATCGCCAACGGAATCACCGCGGCGGTGATCAGCGCCGCGCGGAAATTGCCGAGCAGCAGGAACAGCACCACGATCACCAGCAGCGCGCCCTCGACCAGATTCCTGGCCACGGTGGCGATGGTACGGTCCACCAGCGCCGTGCGGTCATAGCTGGCCGTGACAGTGACACCCTCGGGCAGGCTGCGCTGGGCCTGCTGCAGGCGCGCGGCGGCCGCCTGGGCCACGTCGCGGCTGTTGGCGCCAATCAGCATCACCACCGTGCCCATCACCACTTCGTGGCCGTTCTGGGTCGCCGCACCGCTGCGCAGTTCCGGACCGTCCTTGACCTCGGCCACGTCATGCACATGGATCGGCACGCCTTCGCGCCGTGCCAGCACGATGTTGCCGATCTCCTCCAGGTTGGCCACCTGGCCGGGGATGCGCACCAGGAACTGCTGGCCGTTGCGTTCGATGTAGCCGGCGCCGACGTTCTGGTTGTTGGCCTCCACCGCCTCGGCGACGTCTTCCAGGGTGAAGCCCAGCGCACGCAGCCGGGCCGGGTCCGGCGTGATGTGGACCTGGCGCTGGAAGCCCCCGATGGTGTTGACCTCGGTCACGCCCGGCACGTTGCGCAACTGCGGCCGGATCACCCAGTCCTGCAGGGTGCGCAGGTCGGTGGCGGTGTACGGCGTGCCATCGGCCTTGCGCGCCTTGGGATCGGCGTCGATGGTGTACATGAAGATCTCGCCCAGACCGGTGGCGATCGGGCCGAGCTGCGGGTCCAGCCCTGTCGGAATCTGCGATTTGACCTGCTGCAGGCGCTCGGCCACCTGTTGCCGGGCGAAGTAGATGTCGGTGCCGTCCTCGAACACCACGGTCACCTGCGACAGGCCGTAGCGCGACAGCGAGCGGGCCTGCTCCATCCGCGGCAGACCGGCCATCACCGTCTCCACCGGATAGGTGATGCGCTGTTCGGTCTCCAGCGGTGAATACCCCGGTGCGGCGGTGTTGATCTGCACCTGGACGTTGGTGATGTCCGGCGTGGCGTCGATCGGCAGCTGGGTGAAACTCCAGATGCCCACTGCGACCAGCACCGTGGTCAGGCTCATCATCAGCCACCGATGGGCGATGGACATGCCAATGATGCGCTCAAGCATGACGGCATCCTCCGCGGACGGGCGGCGGCAGAACGGGATCAATGTTCATGCGACGCCCCCGCCTTGCCGATGTCGGCCTTGACCACGTAGCTCTGCTCCACCACGACGTCCTCGCCGGGCGTCAGGCCCGACAGGACTTCGACCTGCGTGGCGTCGCGCGCGCCGAGCGTGACCGGGCGGGCGGTGTAAGTGTCGGCGGTGCGCACGAACACCACGTCCTTGCCGTCCATGCTCTGCAGCGCCGACAGCGGCACTACCTGCGCGGCCGGCGTGGTCGCCACCACGATGCGCGCCTTGACCGCCGCACCAGGCCGCCACAGACCGTCGTCGTTGCGCAGCGTGGCGCGCGCCACGGTACTTTGGCTGGCGGTGGCGGTGCCGGGCAGCACGCGTTCGAGCGTGGTGGCCTGGCTCACGCCATCGGTCATGCGCGACACCGTGACCGGCACGCCGGCGGTGATGTGCTGGGTGTCGTTGCCGAAGATGTGCAGGTCCACCCACAGCGTGGACAGATCGCCGATCTCGAACAGCGGCGTGCCCTCCCCGGCCACGCCGCCCACCTGCGCCTGGCGTGCCAGCACCACACCGGCGATCGGCGCGCTGACGGTGTAAGTGGTCAGGCTGAGGTTGCTTTCAATGCTGGCCAGCACCTGCCCGGCCGCCACGCGGTCGCCGACGTTGGCGCGCAGCGAACGGATCGGGCCGGGGAAACGCGCCGTCACCTGCGCCACGCGCCCATCGACGGGGGTCAGCAGGCCCTGCACATCATGTTCGTCGGCGATGGTGCCGGCGGCCACGGGCGCCACACGGATGCCGGCCTGCCCGGCCATCGCCGCCGTGATCGTGGTGCTCTCCGGTGCGTCATGGTCGTCCTCGCCCTCCTCGTGGCCAGGCTCGCCGTGGCCCGGGGCTGCGTCGGCCGGGATGTCCTTGCCACAGCCGGTCAGGGCCAGCAGGGCCAGCAGCAGGCTGGCGGCCAGGGCGGTGCGGGATGCGGAAAGGGTCATGGGCGGTCCTCCGTGGACACCGTGGAATGTGCCGGGGCATCGGCGGTAGCGACCATGCTCTGGCCGGTGAGTCGCTGGATTTCGATCAGCGCGGTCTGTGCGGCGATCGCGGCAGCGAGCTGGCGCTGCCGCGCCTCGATGCGAAGGGCCTGCAGTTGCGCCCACTCCATGTAGCTGATGGCACCGGCACGCCACGCCTTTTCGGCCGCGTTCTCGGCGCGCGTGAGGCGCGGCAGCACGTCGCTGGCCATGCGCGTGACTTCCAGCCGCGCGGTCAGGTAACGGCCGTGCGCCTCGGCCAGGGTGGCGTAGAGCTGGAGTTCGCGCGCCTCGCGCTCGATGCTGCTCAAGGCAAGTTCGGCCTCGGCCGCACGGATGTCCGGTTCGGCGCGGCGCACGCTGCCCAGCGGCAGGCTGACGCCGGCCACCAGCGAGGTATCGCGCGTGTCGCGGCTGTTGCGCATGCCGACCTGCCAGCTCATGTCCGGCCGCGCCTGGGTCCGGGCCAGGGTCAGCTGCGCCTCGCGCAGGCGACGCTCGCCGGCCAGCACGGCCAGTTCGGGGGTGCGCTGCAGTTCCTCGGCCAGTGCGGCGAAGGCCTGCAGGGCTGGCAACCGCATCGGATCGCCGGTGACGACCTCGAAGCCGGGGTCGCGCGCGCGCCACAGCGCGGACAACGCCGCGCGCGCGGACTGGTCGATCTGCCTGGCACGGTCGCGGTCCAGTTCGGCCTGGGCCAGCATCGACTGCGCGGTGAGCAGCACCGATTCCGGCGACGCGCCGGCCTGCAGCCGCAGGCGGGCCGCGGCAACCGCGCGGCGGCGCTGTTCGATGTCGGTGGTGGCGATGGCCAGTTGCTGGCGCGCCTCGGTGACCGCCAGGTAGCGGCGGGCCACCTCGGCCATCAGGTCCAGCCGCGCGGTTTCGCGTTGCGGTGCGAGTGCGTCGATGTTGGCCTGGGCCACCGCACGACGGGCGTCCAGTTTGCCGCCGCGTTCGAGCACACCGGCCAGCGTAACGGTCAGTTCGGCGGCCTGCAGGCCGCTGGCGTCGCCGCTGCCGAACGCGTTCTCCAGATCCACGCCGAGCGTCAGCGGGGGACGCAGTGCCGCCGCATCACGGCGCGCTTCCCAGAGCGGGCGCTGCGCATCGACCAGGCGCAGATCGGGATGGTAGCGGGCGACGCGGGCGATCGCGTCGTCCAGGGTCAATGCGGTGGGGGGTGACGCTACAGCCGGCGCCGTGCCCTGTGCGGACACGCACGGCACGAACGCAAAGGCAGCCAAGGCTGCCAGACGCATCCACATGGGGATTCTCCAGAAAGCGGTTCAGATGTCGGACGGCGGCACGGAGCCGCGTGGCATCAGGCCGCTATCGGAGGACGCAGCAGGCTCTCGGGCGGCTGGGTACGCAGCTGCGCGGTCAGGCTGGACGGCAGTGCGTGAGGCGGCGCGGACGGCAGCGTCCACGGCAGCGACGCCATCGGCAGCACGCCGCCGTGGCCGTGACAATGGCCACAATGGACCAGGGTGTGCAGCAGATCGCTGCCGTCGTGATCGGGGCCTTCGGCGTCGGCATCATCGGCCAGGTGCGCGGCATCGGCATGCAGGCTGATGTGGATGTCGGCCAGCGCTGACGCCGTGGCGCTGCCGAACACGCCCAGTCCCACCGCAACCAGCATCAGCAGGCGCAGCAGCAGGGACGGACGCGGGCGGGCACGGCGGAACATGGCCGCAGGGTAGCGGTCCGCTTGCCCGTTACACAATCGCAGTGCGCTGCGAAGGTTCACGTTGACGGGGCCTGCTGCGTGCCCGCAGGCCCCGTCTGTCTCAGGTCGCGGCCTTGCGCTGGGCGATGTAGGCCTGGATCTGCCGTTCCAGCACCGGCAGCGGCACCGAGCCCTGCTTGAGCACGGCGTCGTGGAAGGACTTCACGTCGAAGCGATCGCCCAGTTCCTGCTCGGCCTGCGCCCGCAGGCGCACGATCGCGATCTCGCCCAGCTTGTAGCTCAGCGCCTGGCCCGGCCAGGAGATGTAGCGATCCACCTCGGTGGTCACCTCGTGCTCGCTCAGCGCGGTGTGGTCGCGCAGGTAGGCAATGGCCTGCTCACGGCTCCAGCCCTTGTGGTGCACGCCGGTGTCGATCACCAGGCGCGCGGCACGCCACATTTCGTAGGTCAGGCGCCCGAAATCCTCGTACGGGGTTTCGTAGATGCCCATCTCCACGCCCAGCTTCTCGCAGTACAGGCCCCAGCCTTCGCCGTAGGCGGAGATGTAGGCCGTGCGGCGGAACTCGGGCTGCTCGCCCTGTTCGGCGGCGAGCGCGCCCTGCAGTGCATGGCCCGGATCGGATTCGTGCAGGGTCAGCGCCGGCAGGTTGTACAACGGGCGCGCCGGCAGGTTGTAGGTGTTGAGCCAGTAGGTGCCCATGCCGCCGCGGCCGGCGGTCCAGAACGGGGCAATGTCCGGCGGCACCGGCACGATGGTGAAGCGCGCGCGCGGCAGGGTCATGTACTTGCCGATCACGCCATCCACGCGCTTGGAGATCCAGGCGGCGCGGTGCAGCAGTTCGTCCGGGGTCTTGGCGTAGAACTGCGGGTCGGTGCGCAGGAAGGTGAGGAACTCGGCGAAGCTGCCCTTGAACTGCACCTGCTGGATGATGCCGTTCATCTCGCTCTGGATGCGTGCCACTTCCTTCAGGCCGATTTCGTGGATCTGCTGCGGGGTGAGGTCCAGCGTGGTGTATTCGTGGATCTGCTGCTTGTAGTAGGCCTTGCCGTCGGGCATGGCTTCGGCGGCCAGGGTGGTGCGCGCCTGCGGCACGTACTCGGTGACGAAGAACGTGCGCAGCTTGGCGAACGCCGGCACCACAGCGCCGCCAATGGCCTGCCGCGCCTGTTCCTGCAGTTGCGCCTGCTCGGCGGCCGGGATGCTGGCCGGCAGCTTCTTGAACGGGGCGTACAGCGGCGACTGGGTGGGGTCCTTCAGCTCGGACACGGTGGCGATGGACACTTCGCGGCCGTCGAGCACCGCACGCGGCACGCTGAAGCCGCGCTTGAGGCCGGCGCGCATGTTGTCGGTCTGCTGGTCGAAGTAGCGCGGCACGTCGTTGAGCCGCGCGATGTAGTTGCGGAAGTCCTGCGCGGTCTTCATTTCGCGGCGCGCCATGAACGACAGGTTGGACCAGAACGAGGAGTCGGCGTTGAACGGCATTTCATAGCCGCGCAGGCGCACGTCGGCCGCCAGGTTGAAGACCTGGTCGCGGTAGATGGCGTAATTGATCTGGTTGTCGGGCGAGAGCGTCGCGGGGTCGATCCGGTCGAGCTGGGCCAGCACCGCGTCCCACACCTTCAGCCGCGCCTGCTGGGCAGCGGCGCCGACGTCGGGCATGCGGGTGGCATTGGCCGGACCGTCACCGTCTTCGCTGGCCTCGCCGCCGCCGTCCTGGCGCCACGTCCATTCCTTTTCGTAGATGGCACGGAACTGCGCATCGGCGGCATGCTCGGTGGCCAGGCTGGCAGGTGCGGCGGCCGGGGCGGCCGGCGGGGCGGCAAAGGCGGCGGGGGCAGGAAGCGCCAGGGCAAGCAGCAGGGCGGTGACGAGCGGCGATTTCACGATCAGCGGTTCCCGATGGACGGCAAACCCCGATCATGGCACTCCCGCAGGGGCCGGTGCATGGATCAAAGGTCCTGCCGCACCGCCGCAGGAACGGGGATCGGCCGCGGGTCGCGGCCAACCAACGGCCGGCTCCCCCGTCAGGTCAATGCTGCGCCTTGTCCCGCTTCCAGCCGCGGTGCTGGATGTCCAGCTTGAGGCTGTACAGGGCGGTGAAGGCCGGGAACAGGTTCTGCAGCACGCCAACCGAATCCTGCTTGGCCGAGAACAGGAAATAGCTCAGCGTCATCAGGCTGCCGACCACGCTCATGTACCAGAACAGGCGTGGAATCACCGGCTTGCCCGCACGCCGGGAGGCGATGAACTGCACCAGCCAGCGGCCGCCGAACATCAGCGCGCCCGTATAGCCGATCAGCTTCCAGCCGGTCACGTGCAGGCCGGTCCAGTACAGCCAGGTCAACGGCTGGTCGAGCCCGTGCAGTTCCATCAGCGCTCTTCCACGGCGGTGCGCTTGCTGCGCGTGATCAGCCAGGCCACGCCACGCAGATCGCGGATGCCGACCAAGGCACGGCCCAGGTTGTTGTACTTGGAGACACCGGCGGTGCGGTGGCGATGGTTGACCGGCACGCTGACCGTCTTCCAGCCGGCGCGCTGCATCAGCGCTGGCAGATAGCGGTGCATGTGGTCGAAATACGGCAGGTCCAGGAAGGCCTCACGCTCGAACAGCTTGATGCCACAGCCGGTATCGGGGGTGTTGTCGCGCAGCATGCGCGCACGGATCGCGTTGGCCCACTTGCTGGCCCAGCGCTTGCTGCCGCTGTCCTGGCGGTTGACCCGCCAGCCGGCGAACAGCTTCACCTGCGGCGCGGCCGTGTCACGGGCGGCCAGCAGCCCGGGGATGTCGGCCGGGTCGTTCTGGCCGTCGCCGTCCAGCGTGGCGATCCACGGCGCACGGGCGTGCTTGACGCCGGTGCGGACCGCCGTGCTCTGGCCGCTCTGGCTGACGTGGTGCAGTACCCGCAGTTCCGGGTTGTCGGCCTTCAGGCCCTGCAGCACCGCCAGGGTGTCGTCGCGGGAGTGATCGTCGACGTAGACGATCTCGAAGTCGATCCGGCCGCGCAGCGCGGCGGTGATCTCGTCGATCAGGGGGGTGACGTTGTCGCGTTCATTGAAGACCGGGACGACGACCGACAGCTGGGGTTGGCTCATGGTCGGGCTCTGCGAAGGGCCAGGATCGAAAAAGAGCGCGCATTGTCCGCACGCAAGGTTATCTGAAGATGAATTGGGGCGCGTGTGTCAGGCGTGATCGCCGAAATAGTCGCGGCACCAGGCCACCACCGGCGGCAGGCCGCGCTCGATGGGCGTGGCCGGTTCATAGCCGAAGGCGTCATGTGCGCGCGTGGTATCGGCCATCGTGCGCACCATATCGCCAGGCTGCAGGGGCTTGTAGACCTTGTGCGCCGGACGCCCGGCCGCCGCCTCGATGACACCGATGAAGTGCTCCAGCTCGACCGGTGTGTGATTGCCCAGGTTGAAGACACGGTGCGGAACCTCCTCCCCGGACGGATGCGCCAGCGCGCCGAGGATACCGGCCACGATGTCGGAGACATGTGTGAAGTCGCGCTGCATTTTTCCGTCGTTGAACACGTCGATCGGGCGGCCCGCCAGCACCGCGCGCGAGAACAGCAGCGGCGCCATGTCAGGGCGGCCCCACGGGCCGTACACGGTGAAGAAGCGCAGACCGGTGGCACGCAGACCGTACAGATGGGCGTAAGTGTGTGCCATCAGCTCATTGGCCGCCTTGGTGGCGGCATACAGCGAACGCGGCTGGTCGATGCGCTGGTCCTCGGAGAACGGCGGCGTTGCCGAATCGCCGTACACCGAGCTGCTGGAGGCATACACCAGGTGCGCCACGCCGCGGTGGCGGCACAGTTCGAGCATGTTGACGAAGCCGACCAGGTTGCTGTCAACGTAGGCGTGCGGATTCTCCAGCGAATAGCGCACCCCCGCCTGGGCGGCGAGGTGGATCACCCGGGTCGGCTTCACCTCGTCGAACAACGCGGCCAGGCCGTCGCGGTCCGTGAGGTCCAGGACGCGGATATCCGCATCCGGGCACAGTGCGGCCACGCGATCGCGCTTGATCTGCGGGTCGTAGTAGTCGTTGTAGTTGTCCAGGCCGACCACCGCGTGGCCCGCATCGAGCAGGGCACGGACGGTGTTGGCGCCGATGAAGCCGGCAGCGCCGGTGACAAGAAGGGTCATGGAGAGGCGTCCCGGAAAGTTCACTGCGCCTATTGTGCTACGCCGCGCTCACCGCAGGGTCAACGGCGCTTCCTTTGCCAGCGTGGCCTTGCGTTCCTTGCTGAAGTCCCACCAGGGTCGCGGTGCCTCGCCCTGCATGAAGCGCACGATGGACAGAAAGACATCGATCACGCAGGGGTCGTGCACGACCCCGGTGCGCAGGCACAACTGCGCGTACATGTCATAGGCGTCGCGGCTGCGGACATGCGCGGGCACGCGGATGCCGATCAGACGCAGATCCTTCTCGCAGGCCGGCCCGACGTTCGGCAGGTCGGTCAGACGCAACAGATGATTGCGGTCGACCTTGGTGGGATTCATTGCAGGGGGGACATCC
Organism: Stenotrophomonas sp. Marseille-Q5258; assembly: GCF_946900935.1. Taxonomy (NCBI): domain Bacteria; kingdom Pseudomonadati; phylum Pseudomonadota; class Gammaproteobacteria; order Lysobacterales; family Lysobacteraceae; genus Stenotrophomonas; species Stenotrophomonas sp. Marseille-Q5258. The sequence goes on along the minus strand of NZ_CAMPPN010000022.1, from coordinate 57,425 downwards.
TCTGGCGCAGGTCGGGACTCAGCCCTTCTGTGCGCGGAGTCGTTCGAGCACGCCATCCAGCGTGTCCAGGTCGGTGTAATGGATGATCAGCTTGCCCTTGCCGCCACGGCCGTGGTTGATCGCCACGCGGGCGCCCAGCGATTCGGACAGTTCGGTTTCCAGCGATGCGATGTCGGCCTGCGGCGCACTGGCGGCCGGCTTCCTGCGCAGCGCACCGGGCACCTTGCCCGCCGCGAACTGCTGCGCGCGGTGTTCCACTTCGCGCACCGACCAGCCTTCATCGGCGGCTTCCTGGGCCAGCTTGCTGGCCAGTTCCGGCGCCAGCGTCAGCAGCGCGCGGGCGTGGCCCATTTCCAGCCGGCGGGTTTCCAGCAGCAGGCGGATGGCGATCGGCAGTTCAAGCAGGCGCAGCAGGTTGGACACCGCCGCCCGCGACCGGCCCACGGCCTGCGCGGCCTCGGCGTGGGTCAGGGCGAACTCGGTGATCAGCCGCTGCAGTGCTTCGGCTTCTTCGAGCGGATTGAGGTCTTCGCGCTGGATGTTCTCGATCAGCGCCATCGCGATGACGGTGCGGTCTTCCAGCTCACGCACCACCACGGGCACTTCGTCCAGGCCGGCCAACTGCGAGGCGCGCCAGCGACGTTCGCCGGCCACGATCTCGAAGCTGTCCGCACCGAGCTGGCGCACCAGGATCGGCTGGATCACGCCCTGCGAGCGGATCGAGTCGGCCAGTTCGCCCAGCTTGGTCTCGTCCATGTCGCGGCGCGGCTGGTACTTGCCGGGCTGCAGCTGCCCCACCGGCAGCTTGCGCAGGATCTCACCGGGCTGCGGCTCGATCACTGCGGCCGCCTGCACCTGCGTCACCGCCCCCTTCGGGCCCAGCAGGGCGTCGAGGCCACGGCCGAGGCCGCGTTTCTTGCCGAGGGCGGGCTTGGTGCTCATCAGGCGGTCTCCAGGGCCTTGTCGGCCTTATTGCGTTGTTGGTGGCGGCGGATGATCTCGCCGGCCAGGCCGAGGTAGGCGACGCCACCGCGCGAGGCACGGTCGTACCCGACGATGCTCTGGCCGTGGCTGGGCGCTTCGGCCAGGCGTACGTTGCGCGGCACGATGGTGCGGAACACACGATCACCGAAATGCTCGGTCAACTCGGCCGACACCGCATTGGCCAGGTTGTTGCGCACGTCGAACATGGTGCGCAGCACGCCCTCGATCTCCAGTGCCGGGTTGAGGTTGGCACGCAGCGCTTCAATGGTTTCCACCAGCGCGCTCAGGCCTTCCAGCGCGTAGTACTCGCACTGCATCGGCACGATCACCGAATCGGCGGCAGCCAACGCGTTCAGGGTCAGCAGCGACAGCGCCGGCGGGCAGTCGATCAGGATGTAGTCGTATTCGTCCCGGACCGGGGCCAGCGCGCGCTTGAGGCGCTGCTCGCGCTCGCCCTGGTCCATCAGCTGGATCTCGGCGGCGGTCAGGTCGATGTTGCCCGGCAGCAGGTCGAAGCCTTCCGGCGTGGTGACCCGGACGTCGGCAGCGGTGGCTTCGCCGAGCAGCAGATCGCAGGTGGACGCGGCGACTTCACGCTTGTCCACGCCGCTGCCCATGGTCGCATTGCCCTGGGAATCGAGGTCGACCAGGAGCACGCGCTTGGGTGCAGCAGCCAGGGAGGCGGCCAGATTGACGGCGGTCGTGGTCTTGCCGACGCCACCTTTCTGGTTGGCGATGGCGATGATGCGGGCCATGCGGGTGAGCCTCATCGGCAGGGAGTGGGACTGGTCATTATGCGTATATGGGGCGTGTCATGCACTGTGAGATGCGCCGCGCCGGGCGCCCGAACGTCCCGGTGCGCGTGTTCGACGCACCCCGGGAGGGGCGGAGCGGCAACGGGGGCGGGCGCTGGCGCCGATGGAGCGGCGGGCGGCAGGCCACCCGGCCACGGTCACGCGTGCGGGCTCAGGGGCCGGCCACGACCACCAGATGCCGCTCGCCGGTCAGGCCCGGCACGTGCAGCGGCAGCACCTGTTCGACCGTCCAGCCGGCCGGCAACTGGGCGATCTCGTCATGCGGGTACACGCCCTTCATGGCCAGCAGCCGGCCGCCGGGGCGCAGCAGATGGCCGCCGACATCGATGATGCCGGCCAGAGTGTCCATCGCGCGGGCGGTCAGCGCTTCATAGGCACCGGGTTCGGCCAGGGCTTCGGCGCGCGACTCGGCGACGCGGGCATTGCCCAGGCCAAGCTGGCGCACCGCTTCGCGCATGAAGCGGGCTTTCTTGCCGTTGCTTTCGACCAGGGTCACCTGCAGCTGCGGGCGCGCGATGGCCAGCGGGATGCCGGGCAGCCCGGGACCGGTGCCCAGGTCGGCCAGGGTGCCGCGCTCCAGGTGTGGCTGCATCGCCAGCGAGTCGAGCAGGTGGCGGGTGACCATCTCCAGCGGGTCGCGGATGGCGGTCAGGTTGTAGGTGCGGTTCCAGCGGTCGAGCAGGGCCAGGTAGGTCAGCAGGGGCGGCGCCAGGGCGGCATCCAGCTCCATTGCGGCCAGGCCGCGCGCGAGCGCATCGGCCACGCCGGCCGGAAGGGTATGTTCGGTCATGGAGGGATTATCGCAGGTCGGCGGCATGGGCGACCGCATCAACCAGCGTCCCCGCGGGCCTCACAGCGCGTGAAACGCCAGCGCCGCGCGGAAATCGGCGGCGGCCTGCCATTCGTGAAGGTGCCAGCGCGCGGGGTCACCGAGCTCGGGATCGCACCAGGCCAGATGCAGGGCGCCGTTGGCGTCCGGGGCCAGCTGCAGGCGGTGCAGGCCAAATGAGATGCCCTGCCCCTGCGCCTTGAGGATGGCTTCCTTGACGCACCACACGCGGAAGAACCACGGCGCGCGGGCGTCTTCCTCCAGGCCCAGCAGCCACGCCACCTCGGCCGGATGGAAGAAGCGCTCGATGATCTCGCGCATGCGCGGGCGCGGGCGCAGGGGCTCCAGGTCCACGCCCAGGCGCACCCCTTCGCCCAGCGCGACCAGCAGCAGTCCGTGGCTGTGGCTCCAGCCGGTGCCCAGGTGGGCCAGCGGCCCATGCAGTTCCGGGCGGCCGCGCGAGTCGCGGTGCAGCGGCAGGCGGTCCGGGTCACCGCCCAGCTGCTGGGCCAGCAGCACCCGCGCCTGCGGCTCGCCACGGGTGCCGGGCACGTGCGGCAGCCGCCACACAGTGACCGGACCGAACCGCCACGGACCGTCCAGTGTGACCGGCAGGCTCATGGCTGTGCCAGGTGAGCAGGGCTGCACGACAACTTCACGGGCGTTGCCGTCAACTGGGCCGGTCGCACACGCAAACCGGGAGTCAACGCTATGGGCATCATCATCTGGCTGATCGTCGGCGGCATCGTGGGGTGGCTGGCCAGCATCATCATGAAGCGGGACGCGCAGCAGGGCATCATCCTCAACATCGTGGTTGGCATCGTCGGTGCACTGCTGGCCGGTTGGTTGTTCGGCGGTGGCATCAACGAAGCCATCACCCTCCGTACGTTCCTGTTCTCGCTGATCGGTGCGGTGATCCTGCTTGCGATCGTCAATCTGTTTACCCGAAAAAGCGTCCGTTAGCAGGTACCCACGTCGGGTGGGTATGCACGTCCCAACAAGGCCCGGCACCGCCGGGCCTTGTTGCATGGCCGGGATCAGCCCAGCTGCACCCAGGCCGGCGCATGGTCGCTGGGGCGGTCCCAGGTCCGCGGTTCGCGATCGATGCCCGACGCCAGCGCGCGCGCCTTGAGCGCGTCGGTGACCAGGGTCAGGTCGATACGCAGGCCCAGGTTGCGGCGGAAGCCGGCGGCGCGGTAATCCCACCAGCTGAACACGCCTTCCTCTTCGTTGTGCAGGCGGAAGGCGTCATGCAGGCCAAGCTGCAGCAGCTTGTTCAGCGCGCCACGCTCGGCGGTGGAGGTGAGAATGTGGTTCTCGTTCCACACCAGCGGATCGTGCACGTCGCGGGCGTCCGGGGCGATGTTGAAGTCGCCCATCACCACCAGCTCGGGGTAGCGCTGCAGTTCGTCGGCCACCCAGGCGTGTACCGCCTCGAGCCAGCGCAGCTTGTAGGCGTACTTGTCGGTGCCTACGTCCTGGCCGTTGACCACGTACAGGTTGATGATGCGCACGCCGTTGACGGTGCCGGCGATCGCGCGCTTCTGCTCGTCCTCGAAGCCGGGAATGCCGATCTGCACGTCCTGCGCCGGTTCGCGCGAGAGCAGCGCGACACCGTTGTAGGTCTTCTGCCCGGCAAACACGCTGCGGTAGCCCAGCCCGGCCAGCACCGCGTCGGGGAACTTGTGGTCCTCCATCTTGGTTTCCTGGATGCCGACCACGTCCGGTGAGAACGTGGTGAGCCATTGTTCCAGGTGCGGCAGGCGCACATTGAGTGAGTTGACGTTCCAAGAGGCGATTTTCATGGCGCCATTCTACCCGGGTACTGCCGGCTGCCGGCCGCCGGCCGGCATCAGCGCACCAGCGCCCTGAGCATGCCGGCGATCTTCGCGTACGGCGGCTTGAGCAGATCGCTGGCCGCCCAGCGCGACTGCCACAGGACCGGCAGCTGCTTGCTCATCGCATCGAAACCGGCGCGGGCGTGGTACGCCCCCATGCCGCTGGGCCCGACACCGCCAAACGGCAGGCCGTTGATGGCGAAGTGCAGGAGCGTGTCGTTGACGGTGACGCCGCCGGCCACGATCTGGTCGAGCACCCGCTCGACCGTGTCGCGCTGCTGGCTGAAGACGTACAGCGCCAGCGGCCGGTCGCGCGCCTGCACCCCGGCCAGCGCCGCGTCCAGATCCGGATAGGCGCACACCGGCAGGATCGGGCCGAAGATCTCCTCCTGCATCAGGTCCAGGTCGGCCGGCGGATCGAGCACGATGGTCGGCACGATCAGGCGCTCGCGCTCGGCCCGTGCCGGATCGACACTGGCCAGTTCGATCACCGGCACGCCGCGGGCGCGGGCCTGTTCCAGATACCCACGCAGGCGCTGGTACTGGCCGGCATGGATGATCCGGGTGTAATCGGAGGGATCGCTGAAATCGCCGTAACGCGCGCGCACCTGGGTCTGCAGCTGCTGCACCAGCTCACGCTGGCGGCCACCGTCGATGAGGATGTAATCCGGCGCTATGCAGGTCTGGCCGGCATTGAACCACTTGCCGGTGGCCAGCCGCGCGGCGGCCTTGTCCAGCGGGTAATCGCTGCACACGATCGCCGGCGACTTGCCCCCCAGTTCCAGGGTCAGCGGGGTCAGATGCTGCGCGGCGGCAGCCATGACCTTGCGACCGACGGCGGTGGAACCGGTGAAGACCAGATGGTCCAGCGGCGAGCCAGCCAGCGCAGACGCCAGTTCCGCGTCGCCCTGTACCACCGCCACACGGTGGGCCGGAAACACCTGGGCCAGCAGGTCCTGCAGGAACGCGCTGGTGCGCGGCGTGTGCTCGGAGGGTTTGAGGATGACGTGGTTACCCGCCGCGATGGCGGTGGCCAATGGAATCAGCGCCAGGTTCACCGGGTAGTTCCACGGCGAGATCACCCCGACCACGCCCAGCGGCACCGGACGGGTCTGCGCGCGCGCCGGCCAGAAGCGCCAGCCCACGCCGACCCGGCGCGGGCGCATCCAGCCGCGCAGGTGCCGCAGCAGGTGGTCGATCTCGTTGAGCACGGTCATGCCATCGGCGATCAGCGACTCATGGGTGGAGCGGTGGCCGAAGTCGGCCGAGATCGCCTCGGCCATCTGCGGCAGCCGGGCCTTCAGGGCTGCACGCAGGCGCTGCAGGTCGTCCCGGCGCTGGTCCAGCGACGGACGATTGGCCTGCCAGGCGCTGCGCAGGACGTTCAGGAGCGCCGGAAGCGCGGCGGGATCGGTATGGGTATCGCTCATGCCGCGACTATAGCGGCAGCCTGCGTGATGGCGGAGCGCTGTGCGCAGTTGCCGGCCAGCGGCCGGTCCTGCCGGGAAACGGACAGGGCCGCGATTCGCATCGCGGCCCTGTCCTCACGCCGTGGGGCTCACCGTTACTTGGTGATGTCCACGCCGCGGGTTTCCTTCAGGAACAACCCGCCCACCACGACCGTCATCAGCGCGATGATGATCGGATACCACAGGCCGTAGTACAGGTTGCCGGTACCGGCCACCAGCGCGAACGAAATTGCCGGCAGGAAACCACCGAACCAGCCGTTGCCGATGTGATACGGCAGCGACATCGAGGTGTAGCGGATGCGGGTCGGGAACAGCTCGACCAGGTAGGCGGCGATCGGGCCGTACACCATCGTCACGTACAGCACCAGAATCCACAGCATCAGGATGGTGCCGGGGATGTTGATGCGGGCGTTGTCGGCCTTGGCCGGGTAACCGGCCGAGGTCAGCGCGGTCTTCAGTTCCGCACCGAACGCATCGGCCTTGGCCTTGCCGTCTTCCTTGGTCAGGCCGGCGGCCTCGTAGGAGGCGACGCTGGCGTTGCCCACGTTGATCACGGCCAGCGAACCGGCTGCGGCAGGTTGCACTTCATACGGCACGCCGGCCTTGGTCAGTGCGGCCGTGGCGATGTCGCAGGAGCTGGTGAACTTGCGCACCGCCACCGGATCGAACTGGAACGAGCAGGTGTTCGGATCGGCCACGACCAGCGCCGGCGAGGTTGCACGGGCTTCTTCCACGGCCGGGTTGGCGAAGTGGGTCAGGCCCTTGAACACCGGGATGTAGGTGACAGCCGCCAGCAGGCAGCCGGCCAGGATGATCTTCTTGCGGCCGATGCGATCGGACAGCCAGCCGAAGAAGATGAAGAACGGCGTGCCCAGTGCCAGCGCCGCGGCGATCAGCAGGTAGGAGGTGGTGGCTTCAACCTTGAGCATGCTGCTCAGGAAGAACAGCGCATAGAACTGGCCGCCATACCAGACCACGGCCTGGCCGGCCGCGGCGCCGAGCAGCACCAGCAGCATCAGCTTCAGGTTGCCGCCCTTGAGGCTGTCGCGGAACGGGGTCTTGGAGCCCTTGCCTTCGGCCTTCATCTGCTGGAACAGCGGCGATTCGCTGAGCTGCAGACGGATCCACACCGAGATGCCCAGCAGCACGATCGACACCAGGAACGGAATGCGCCAGCCCCAGGCTTCGAACGCTTCGTTGCCCAGGAAGTAGCGGCAGGCCAGGATGATCAGCAGCGACATGAACAGGCCCAGCGTCGCGGTGCACTGGATGAAGCTGGTGTACAGGCCGCGCTTGTCCACCGGTGCATGCTCGGCCACATAAGTTGCCGCACCGCCGTACTCACCGCCCATCGCCAGGCCCTGGGCCAGGCGCAGGATGATCAGGATCACCGGAGCGGCAAAGCCGATCGAGGCGTAGTTGGGCAGCACGCCGACCAGGAAGGTCGAGATGCCCATGATCAGGATCGTGACCAGGAAGGTGTACTTGCGGCCGATGCGGTCGCCGAGGCTGCCGAAAAACGCCGCGCCGAACGGACGCACGAAGAAGCCGGCCGCGAAGGCCAGCAGCGCGAAGATCATGCCGGTGGTTTCGTTGACGCCGCTGAAGAACTGCTTGGCGATGATCGCCGCCAGCGAGCCGTACAGGAAGAAGTCATACCACTCGAAAACGGTGCCAAGGCTGGACGCGAAGATGACCTTCTTGTGGCCTTGGGTAAGTTCAGCTTTTGCAGGTACAGGTGTAGTGGACATTGGACGATTCCCCTCGGTAGTGCCGACTGTTCGTCGGCAATCGTTCTAGTTCTTCCGGCAGGTGCCGACCATCGGTCGGCACTCTCATTCAGAAGCTGTACTTCGTGGTGAACTGCAGGCGGTTGATGTCGCCCTTGCGGCCATCCTCGATCTCGCGGACGCCGTACATGTACTCGGCGCCGATATCGACCTTCGGCATCGGCGTGTAGAACACGTTGCCGCGGATGCTCTGCACGCTCTTGGTCACCAGGGGACCGAGCGAGCCGCTGTTGTCGTAGTCGCTGCGCGCATAGATCAGGTTGGTACGCAGCTTGGGGCTGAAGGCGTGGCGCCAGCCGACGTAGCCGGCCAGCACGCCGGTCGGGTCGAGCTCGTCACGGGCGATGTCGTAGGCGGTATCGGCCGTCACGCCCAGACCCACGTAGCGGGCGATGCCTTCGCCGCCACTGAGCTGGTAATGCAGGGTGTCGCTGTCGCCCATCACCCACTTGCCGCCCAGGGTCAGGCCGCCTCCGATCTTGTCGGCGTCGGCACGGGTGGCCTGGTTGTCGACCTTGAGCTGACGCACGATGCCGCCCACGCCAAAGGTGCCCCAGTCGCCTTTCCAGCCGTAGCGCAGGGTCAGGTCCGGCAGCGCGCCGCGGTCGGCGTTGCTGGCCGCGTTGGTCCACGCACCGGTGACCGGGTTGCGGGTACCGGTCAGCACGGTGGTTTCAGGGTTTTCCAGCGCGACGCTGAAGCCGCCACGGGTGTAGCGGATCTGTGCCTGGCGCACGAACAGCACACCATCGGTCGGGCCGACGAAGTCGACGGCTTCCGGCAGCGAGGCGGCGTCCATGAAGTTGGACCAGGTCTGGCCGGCCATCCAGTTGTTCCAGTACATGTACGCGTGACGCAGGGTCACACCGTAGGTATTGGTCGCGGTCTGGTTGCCCAGCGAGTTGCCGAAGAAGTCCATCTCGAAGAACGCACCGGACTTGTTGCCCTTGTCCGACACGTTGTCGATGCCCAGGTTGAAACGCGAGAACTTGGCGTGGGCGTTGAAGTCCACGTCGGACCGCTGGCCGCTGCCGCCGGCACCGGCCACCGGGGTCTGGCCCGGCAGATACAGCGCGCGGCCCGTGGCATCGTCGGCGAGCTGGCCGTCGCCGGTCTGGGTGGCCAGGAAATCGGCCTTGATGAAGCCGCCGATCTTGACGGTGGTGCCCGGCGCGGCGCCCGGGGTGATGGTGGTGACCTGGATCGGCTGCTTGCCTGCCGGCACGGTGGCCGTGGCCGGCTGCTGGGCCTGAAGGGTGCGGACCGCAGTGACATCGGTCTGCGCCTGGCTGATCTGGGTCTGCTGCTGCTGCGAGGTGGACAGCAGCAGCTGCACCTGGCGTTCGAGCTCGGCAACGCGGGCTTCCAGCTGCTTCTCTTTGGCGGTTTCGGCAAACGCCATGCCAGGCGCCACCAATGCGACCAGCAGGCAGGTCGCCAACGGCGTGCGCATGGTCTTCAACATACGGGTACTCATGTTGCCCTCTCTCCCGGGTGGCAAAGTGATCGCCGCGTGTGGGGTCACGGTCGAGCCGAGCGTGCGTCAGCCTGACGCACCCCGGTATTAGCCATTGGTAGTAGCCGCGACGTCGGCGCGGGCACGTGGAGGCCGCAGGAGGGCAGCAAGGTGCCGCAGGCAACCGGGTGGGTACCGGCTGTCTGTCGGTACGCCGACCGCCGCTGGTACGACCAAGGTCTAACCGTCCCGATAACGCGAAGGCGGATGGATGCGGCAAACTGAGGGGGATGAATCGCGGGTTATGCTGCGATCGCACAACCCAAGTCCTAGTGCAAGTGAGGGTGTCATGGCCGATATTTACCCCGTCAAGGCGGAGTTCGCCGCCAAGGCGCGCATTGACAAGAACACCTACCAGCAGCTCTACCGCGCGTCGGTGGAGAATCCCGACGCGTTCTGGGGCAAGGCCGCAGAACGCCTGGACTGGTATACCAAGCCGTCGACGATCCGGAACGTGAGCTATCAGCTCGACGATTTCCGCATCAAGTGGTTCGAGGACGGCGAACTCAACGCCAGCGTCAACTGCCTGGACCGGCAACTGGCCACGCGCGGCGACAAGGTCGCGCTGCTGTTCGAGCCGGACAGCCCCGATGCGCCCGCCCAGGGCGTGACCTACCGCGAGCTGTACGAGCGCACCTGCCGCCTCGGCAATGCCCTGCGCAACCTGGGCGTCAGGAAGGGCGACCGGGTCACCATCTACCTGCCGATGATCGTCGATGCCGCCGTGGCCATGCTGGCCTGCGCACGCATCGGCGCGATCCACTCGGTGGTGTTCGGTGGCTTTGCACCCAACTCGATCGCCGACCGCGTGATCGACTGCGGCAGCAAGCTGATCATCACCGCCGATGAAGGCCTGCGCGGTGGCAGGAAGATTCCGCTGAAGGCCAACGTCGACGCCGCCTTGAAGCTGCCCGGCACCACCACCGTGGAAACGGTGCTGGTGGTCCGCCACACCGGCGGCGCGGTGGACATGCAGGCGCCGCGAGACCGCTGGTTCCACGATGTGGTGGATCCGCAGCCGGCCACCTGCGAACCGGAGCGGATGAACGCCGAAGACCCGCTGTTCATCCTCTACACCTCCGGTTCCACCGGCAAGCCGAAGGGCGTGCTGCACACCACCGGCGGTTACCTGCTGTACGCGGCCTACACCCACGAAGCGGTGTTCGACCTGCGCGAGGACGACATCTACTGGTGCACCGCCGACGTCGGCTGGGTCACCGGCCACAGCTACATCGTGTACGGACCGCTGGCCAACGGCGCGACCTCGCTGATGTTCGAAGGCGTGCCGAACTACCCCACCACCTCGCGCTTCTGGGAAGTGATCGACAAGCACCAGGTCACCCTCTTCTACACCGCACCGACCGCGATCCGCGCGTTGATGCGCGAAGGCGAGGCACCGGTCAAGCGCACCTCGCGCGCCTCGCTGCGCCTGCTCGGCAGCGTCGGCGAGCCGATCAATCCGGAAGCCTGGCGCTGGTACTACGAGGTGGTCGGCGACAGCCGCTGCCCGATCGTGGACACCTGGTGGCAGACCGAAACCGGCGGCATCCTGATTTCGCCGCTGGCCGGCGCGATCGATCTCAAGCCCGGTTCAGCCACCCTGCCCTTCTTCGGCGTGCAGCCGGCCCTGGTCAACGCAGAAGGCGAGATCCAGGAAGGTGCCGCCGAAGGCAACCTGATCATCCGTGATTCCTGGCCGGGGCAGATGCGCAGCGTCTATGGCGACCACCAGCGCTTCATCGACACCTACTTCCGCACCTACCCGGGCAGCTACTTCACCGGCGACGGCTGCCGCCGCGACGAAGATGGCTACTACTGGATCACCGGCCGCGTGGACGATGTGATCAATGTATCCGGCCACCGCATCGGCACCGCCGAAGTGGAGAGCGCGCTGGTCTCGCACCCGAAGGTGGCCGAAGCGGCCGTGGTGGGCTTCCCGCACGATATCAAGGGCCAGGGCATCTATGCCTATGTGACCCTGATCGCCGACGAGACGCCCAGCGATGAACTGCACAAGGAGCTGGTCGCCTGGGTGCGCAAGGAGATCGGGCCGATCGCCGCGCCTGATCACCTGCAATGGGCACCAGGTCTGCCGAAGACACGCTCGGGCAAGATCATGCGCCGCATCCTGCGCAAGATCGCCGAGAACGCGCCCGACCAGCTCGGTGACACCTCGACCCTGGCCGATCCGTCGGTGGTGGCGTCGCTGGTGGAAGAACGCAAAGTGAAATAAGGGCCGCAGGCAGACCGTGGCAGCCCCCGGTTCCGGGGGCTGCCAGCCCGCTACACGCATTCCGTTCCCTCGCGTTACTCCTCCGCCACATGGCCCCCACCATGACCACCCTCCTGATTGCCGATGACCACCCGTTGTTCCGCGAAGCCCTTCGCGGGGCCGTGCAACGCGTGATTCCCGGCGTGCAGCTGTACGAAGCGGACAGCGTGGAAGCGCTGTACCTGCTCGCCGACCAGCACACCGATGCCGACCTGGTCCTGATGGACCTCAACATGCCGGGTGCACAGGGCTTCAACGCGCTCGTGCACATGCGCGCCCTGCACCCGCAGCTCCCGGTGGTGGTGGTGTCCGCACGCGAGGAACCCACGGTGATGCGTCGCGCGCTCGACCACGGCGCGTTCGGGTTCATTCCCAAGTCCGCCGACTCGGACACCATCGGCCACGCCCTGGGCACCATTCTCGATGGTGAGACCTGGGCGCCGCCGGAGGCGCACAACGTGCCGCCCACCGAGCGCGAGGAACGCGAGATCGGCCAGCGCCTGCGCGAACTCACCCCGCAGCAGTTCCGTGTGCTGCAGATGCTCGGCGTGGGCCGGCTCAACAAGCAGATCGCCTACGACCTCAACGTATCCGAAGCAACGATCAAGGCGCATGTCACCGCGATCCTGCGCAAGCTGGGCGTGACCAACCGCACGCAGGCGGTGTTGATGGCCGGCAAGCTGGCCATCGACGAAGAGCCGATCGTATTGCCGCCGGAAGAGGATTGAATCGCGGGGAGCAGGAGCAGCTGACCGACAGTCGGCGCACCCCGCTCTGCCCCTGACGCCTCGCGTTATAGCCAGAGCTATAAAACCCAGCGCTGCCTGCGCAATTGGCCGTGGATGCGCCACGCGCCGATGCCGGTGCTAAGCTTCGCGTCCCCTTGGGGAGTAGCCTGTTTCCTGCGATAGGAAACGCCCGTATCAACATACTCGGCCAGTGCGCCGTGGTGCGGGCAGCCATCTTGGTTGGCGAGACCAGCGGTCCGCGTGCGCAACGACAGGTTGGGCGCGAACGCGGTCCGTTGCTCGCAATCGCCCGACCTGCCGTGTACGTCCCCATGTCACCCCTTTCGATCCTGCTGATCGGCTTTGCCATGTCCACCGATGCCTTCGCCGCGGCGATCGGCAAGGGCGCCGCCATGCGCAAGCCGCGCCTCCCCGATGCCCTGCGCGCCGGCCTCATCTTCGGTGTCATCGAAGCGATCACCCCGGTGATCGGCTGGCTGCTCGGCCGCGCGGCGCTCCAGTACGTGGAGGCGTTCGACCACTGGATCGCGTTCGGCCTGCTCGGTGCGCTGGGCGTGCACATGATCATCAACGGCATCCGCCCGGACAGCGACGACGGACAGGACGATCCGGACAGGCACCACGGCTTCTGGCGGCTGGCCCTGACCGGTCTGGCCACGAGCATCGATGCGATGGCGGTCGGCATCGGCCTGGCCTTCCTGGACGTGAACATCGGCGTGATGGCGCTGGTGATCGGCCTGTGCACCTTCAGCATGGTCACCGCCGGCATCATGCTCGGCCGCGTGCTGGGCAACATGGTCGGCAAGCGCGCGGAGATCATCGGCGGCCTGATCCTGATCATCATCGGCGCCACCATCCTGTACGAACACCTCAGCGGCGCGATGGCCTGACCCGGCGCCGCTCACCCGCGGCTACATGTCGCCGCGGGTGTCGTGGAACGCCGCCAGGAAGGCACGCAGCGACGCCGGCTTGATCGGCTTGGTCAGCAACCGGTAACCCCGTTCGCGGGCCATGCGCTTGAGCTCGTCGCGTCCGTCGGCGGTCAGCAACGCGCCGGGAATCGCCCGGCCGGCCTTGTCGCGCATCGCCACCAGAGTGTCCAGTCCATCCAGGCGGTCGTGCAGGTGGTAATCCACCAGCATCACGTCCGGGCGCTCGGCCACCTTCTCCAGCGCCTGATCCACGGTGCTGGCGGTGATCACCTCGACCTGCCAGCGCCCCAGCAGCGCGCGCATGCCGTCCAGGATCTCCTGGTCGTTGTCCACGCACAGCACGCGCATGCCCGCCAGCGAGTCGGTCCGGGTAGACGGGCTGGCAACCGGCAGGGCCACCGCCGAGGTGGGCAGGTCCGGCGCATCCACCCGCGGCAACAGGATGGAGAACATGCTGCCGCTGCCGACCCGGCTGCGCGCGTTGAGGCGGTGGTCGAGCAGGCGGGAGATGCGCTGGCAGATCGACAGGCCCAGCCCCAACCCCTGCTCGCCCCAGTCGAACGGCTGCTGGTAGCGGTGGAACTCGTCGAAAATCTGCTGCATGTGATGCTCGGGAATGCCCGGACCGGTATCCCACACCTGCAGCTCCACTTCCTGCCCGCGCTGACGCACCGCCAGCACGATCCGCCCCTGCCGGGTATAGCGCAGCGCATTGGCCAGGAAGTTCTGCAGCACCCGGCGCAGCAGCCGGCGGTCGCTGCGCACCCAGGCCGGGCGCGCGAACAGATCCAGACGCAGGCCGCGGCCGGCGGCCACCGGCGAGTACTGGGCGGCCAGCTCGCGCATCAACAGGCTGACATCGAAATCACCGATCAGCGGGTGCAGGCCACCGGCATCCAGCCGCGATACGTCCAGCAGGCCATCCAGCAGCTCTTCGGCCGCGCGCAGCGAGGCATCGACGCGTTCGGCCAGATGGCGCTGCTCCTCGTTGTTCTGGTGGCTGTCGCGCAGCGCCGAGGCGAACAGCCGCGCGGCATTGAGCGGCTGCAGCACGTCATGGCTGATCGCGGCCAGGAAGCGGGTCTTGGACTGCTGCGCCACCTCGGCCTCATGCGAGCGCTCGGCCACGCGCTGTTCCAGCGTTTCATTGGCTTCCAGCAGGGCTTTTTCGGCGTGCTTGTAATCGGTGATGTCGTTGTAGCTGGTGACATAGCCGCCGCCGGGCAGCGCCTGGCCGCGCATTTCGATCACCTTGCCATCGCTGCGGGTCCGCTCGAACACATGCGGTGAGCCGGCGCGCATGTAGCCGATGCGGCGGTTGATCTGCACGTCGATGTCGCCCTCGCCCAGCTCGCCGCGCTCGGCGTTGTAGCGGATCAGGTCGGCAACCGGGCGGCCCACGTACAGCATGCCGTCGGGGTAGCCGAACATCTGCTGGTAGCGCCGGTTCCACGCGGTCAGCCGCATGTCCGGATCGACCACGCTGACCCCGGCACTGATGTTCTCCAGGGTCGTGGAGAGGATCTCGCGGTTGAAGCGCAGCTCCTGCCCGGCTTCATCGAGCACCGCCACCACTTCGCCCAGGTCCATACCCGAACCCCGCAGCAGGCTGGTCAGCAGCAGGCGTGCCGAGGCCGCACCGATCGAGGCAGCCAGCAACCGCTCGGTGAACTGCACCCACGCGCGGTCGGCTGGCGCGGAGGCCTGCAGCTCGCGGCCCATTGACTGTGCCTGCTCAAAGAACGAGCGACGCGCATGGCGGTCGCCGACCACCCGCGAGGCCAGCGCCAGCAGATCGCCGACGTGCACGTTGCCGGGCCACGCACCGGCCACCGAGGGCCGCTGCGCATACGGGTCCAGGAACGGCGCGGCACGCAGGCGCTCGTCCACACCGGGGCGCCAGCGCACTGATACCAGCACCATCGCCGCCACGTTGACCAGCAACGACCAGAACGTGCCGTGCGTGAGCGGGTCCCAGCCACTCATGCCAAACAGATGCTGCGGCTGCAGCCAGCCGATCCCGAACGGGCCCTGCACCAGCCACGCCGCCTCCATCCAGCCGGCGTGGGTCAGCGCCGGCAGCAGCAGCGTGTACGCCCAGGTGCCGAAGCCCAGCAGCATGCCGATCTCCACGCCCTTGCGGCTGGCACCGCGCCAGTACAGCCCGCCGATCAGCCCCGGAGCGAACTGCGCCACTGCGGCGAATGCCATCAGCCCGTACGAGGCAAGGGTGCTGTCATTGCTGCTGCCGCGGTAATAGCTGTAGGCCGCCAGCGCCAGCAGCAGAATCGCGGTACGCCGGATCCACAGCACCCGCGAAGCCACATCGGCCGCTTCCTGGTGATCGCCGCTGCGGCGCAGCAGCACCGGCATCACCAGATCGTTGCTGACCATCGTGGCCAGTGCGATCGACGCCACGATGACCATGCCGGTGGCGGCGGAGAAGCCGCCCACGTAGGCCACCAGCGCCAGGAACTTGCGCCCTTCGGCCAGCGGCAGGGCCAGTACCATGCTGTCATCGGCCACGCTGCCGCCGGTGCCGAACAGGGTCACCCCGGCGGTGGCGATCGGGATCACCATCGCCGAGATCACCACCAGGTAGGCGCCGAACATCCAGCGCGCGCGGCGGATGTCGCGCACGTCACCGCACTCGACCACCGCCACGTGGAACTGTCGCGGCAGGCAGATGATCGCCAGGAAGCTCAGCAGCGTCTGCGAGATGAAGCCGACCGGCGGCAGGCCGCTGAACAGGGTATGCGCAGACTCGATCACCGCGTCGGTACGGTCGTTGAGCCACAGGTAGGCGAACAGACCCAGCGCGACCATCGCGATCAGCTTGATCATCGACTCCAGCGCGATCGCCAGCATCATCCCGTGGTGGTGCTCGGTGGCGTCCACCTGGCGGGTGCCGAACAGCGTGGCGAACAGCGCCATCAGCAGCGCCACGTACAACGCCGGATCAGTGAAGAAACCGGTGGGGCCGACGTTGCCGGTGAGCACCTGCAGGCTCATCGCGACCGCTTTGTACTGAAGCGCGAGGTACGGCACGATGCCGATCAGTGCGATCACCGCCACCAGTGCGGCCAGGCGCCGCGAGCGGCCGAACCGTGACGAGATGAAGTCGGCGATGGAGACCACGTTCTGGCTGCGCGCGATCAGCGCCAGGCGCTCGATGATGCGCCAGCCGAATACCCACAGCAGCAGCGGGCCCAGGTAGATCGGCAGGTAGCCGATGCCATTGCGTACCGCCGTGCCCACCGCGCCGTAGAAGGTCCACGACGAGCAGTACACCGCCAGTGCCAGGCTGTAGACCACCGGCCGCAGCCAGGGACGGTCCGGATACATCGGGCGACGGTCGCCCCACCATGCCACGCCGAACAGCAGCGCGGCGTAGGCCACCGAGACCAGCAGCAGGATCCAGCTGGAGACCACAGGATTGTTTCCGCGGGAGCAGCCCGCAGTGTAGCGGCTGCACGGCCCCGGACGCGCCCCGGATCAGCCCTGTGCCGCCGCCCGTGGGCGCGTCGGCAGCCGGATGCACACCTGCGTGCCGCGTCCCCTGGCGCTCTCCACGTCGATGTGCCCACCCGCTGCCTGCACCAGGCTCGCCGTCACCGCCAGACCGAGTCCGGTGCCCTGGCCCATCGGTTTGGTGGTGAAGAACGGCTCCAGGCACCGGGCGCGCACCTCCTCGCTCATGCCGTGGCCGCTGTCGCTGGCCCGCAGGACCACCTCGTCCACGCGCGACGGCTGCGTCACGGTCAGGCTGAAGTGCCCACCCTCCGGCATGGCCTGGTTGGCATTGACCGCCAGGCTGATCAGGATCGACTCCAACTGGGCCGGATCGAAGTGGATGAGGCACTGCACCTGGCCGCTGTCCACCTCGCACCGCACGCCGGGGTGGAAGACCTGCTGCAGCATCGGTGCCATGTCCGAAACCACCGTGGCCACATCCAGCAGGCAAGGCCGGCTGTCTTCGAGCCGGCTGAAATCCAGCAGCCGCCTGCTGACCGCAGTCGCCCGCCGCACCGCGGAATCACCGCCCTGCAGGGCGGCCTGCAGCTCACTGCCCTGACTGCGCCGCGCTTTGGCGATGTAGCTCTGGATCAATGCCAGCAGGTGATTGAAATCATGCGCGATGCCACTGGCGAGGCGGCCGACGTTCTCCATCTTCATCGCATGCACCAGCTGGCCGCGCGAGCGCTCCTTCTCCTGCATCTCCAACTGCAGCTGATCGCGCTTGCGGGCCAGATCGCGGCCGTGGTCGCGTGCCACCTGCAGGCTTTCGCGCAGGCCGGTGACGCTGTGGTGCAGCAGCCAGGCGGCCAGCAGCGTGCCGAAGACGCAGACCGCCAGGTCGTTCACGGCCGCCAGCAGCCGATCGGGGTGGAACATCACGCTGGACGCGTCCACCCACGCACCCACCACGATCAACAGGCTGATCCAGGCGGCCACCCCCGCCAGCGGGCGCCGCCCGAGAACGGCCGAGACCAGCATGACCGGCATCAGCAGCACCAGTTGCAGCCGCAACTGTGCGGCCAGGCCCCAATAGACATAGGCCGCCGTCAGCAGGAGCAGCTGGCCACAGACAAACACGGCAGCCGCACGCAGCGACCGCCCGGCCCGCTGCTCCCACAGGCACAGCCCGCACAGCAGCGCGTGCAGCGTGGCGATGACCGGGACCATCGGGTCCAGACCCACTCCCATCCGCAGGGCGGTCCAGCCGGCCATCAGCAGATGGAACAGGCCCACCAGGCACAGCAGGCCCCGCAGCATGGTCTCGGTACGCCGCCCAAGCGACTGTGGCGCGGTGGCAGGGCGCGGACCGGTCCGGGCGGTCGATGCGGTAGTGGACATGCGCGGCAGGCTCCAGGCCGGTGCGACGGCGACCGGCGGCAAGGAGGGTATAGTAGCCACGCACAAGCTGGCAGTACCGTCGCGGGCGCTCCGCATCGCCGCCGGCCTGCACTCGACCGGGAAGTCGTCGCTCCTATGCCCAAGTTGTCACGTGTCCGTCGCGGCGTGTCCGCGCTCGTCTGCCTGTTGTCGGTCGCTGCGCCCTGCGCACTGGCGCAGCATCCGATCAACAGCGCACCGCTGGTCGCCCAGGTCCAGCAATGCCATGCCCTGCTGACCAGCGCGCCACGGACATCGCTGCAGATGGCGCGTGCGCTGCTCGCATCGCCGTCGCTGCCGACCTCGATCGAGATCGGTGCCCTGGCGTGTCTGGGCGTGGCATTGCGCTCGCAGGGCCAGCTCGACCAGGCCGCAGACCTGCCGGCGCGGCTGCAGGCCGCGGCTGCCCGCCCCGATGCGAATCCCGAAGACCGGCTCCGCGCCCAGTCGATGGCCGCGCACCTGCTGTTGTGGCGCGGCGATCATGCACAGGCACTGGAGCTGACCAATCTGTTCCTGGAAGAAGCCGTCCGCCAACGGGACGTGCAGGGGCAGATCGGTGCGCTGATGCAGATTGCCATGATCCGCGGTGATGCGATGGGCGACCCGCAGGGCGCACTGACCTATCTGCAGAAAGCCACCGCCCTGAACCAGCACATGCGACGGCCGCCCAACCCGGGCGATCTGATCCTGTACTACAACTACGGCTTTGCGCTGCTGCAGATGCATCGGCATGAAGAGGCCTCCACCGCGTTCACCCGTGCCGAAGCCATCGGCACGCGCCTGGGCGGCCAGGAGCTCTTTCTGCACCGCATCGTCAGCCATCGTGCCGAGATCCAGCGACTGGCCGGGCAGTTGCCCGAGGCCGAGGCGAAGTTCCGCAGCGTGCTGGACTGGCAGGCCGTGCAGGACCCGCAGGGCCACATCGTCACGTTGCAGCGGCTGGCGCGGCTGACCCTCGACCGGGCAGGGGCCGAGGCCGCGTTGCCGCTGGCGGAGCAGGCCCAGGTCGCGGCGGAGCGGGGTCGCTTCACCGACGAGGTCCGCGCCGGCCTGGATCTGCTCGGCGACATCCACACCCTGCGGGGCGAACGCGCCCTGGCCTTGCGGTACGCGCGCGAGGCCCGCGACATCGACCGCGCGCGCAGCAAGGGCGACACCCTCAACCAGCTCGCCCGGCTGCAGGCCACCGCGGAGCGCAGCATCGACCCGGCCGAGGTCAATGCAATGCAGGACCTGGGCCGCGTGCGCGTGCTGCGCAACAGCGCGCTGGTGGCGCTGCTGGTGGTGGTGGCCGTCGCCACCGTCATCGTGCTGCGCATGCGCCGGCAGCGGCGCCGCCTCACGCTGCTGAGCAGCACCGACATGGTGACCGGGCTGGTCAACCGCCGGGAAGCCGAGCGCCTGCTCGCCGCGGACCGGGCCAGGAGCGGTACCGAGCAGCGCAGCGTGGTGATGCTGGTGGAACTGGATGCGTTCAAGGCGCTCAACGAACGGCATGGCGAGGCCGCCGGCGACGCCGTGCTGCGCGCGGTGGGCCGGTGCCTGCGCCAGCACTGCGACAGCCATGACCGGATCGCGCGATGGAGCGGCGCCACTTTCCTGGTTGCGCGGCATGACACCGCCGCGCCGGCTGCGCAGGCGTTGGCCAGCCATCTGCGCGCGGCGATCGAGCGGCTGGTGGTGGACACGGGCCCCGGCCAGCACCTGACCCTGACCGCCAGCATCGGTATGGCACCCCTGCCCCTCTTCGCCGGTGCGCCGGACGCGCTTGACGACAGCCTGCGCGCGGCCGACCGGGCGCTGCAGAGCGCGCGCCGCAGCGGCCACAACGCCTGGGCCATGCTGTGGGGCGAGGACGCCGGCCGCGACGTCGATCTGTACAGCCTGCTGCACGACCCCGCACGGGCCATGACCTGCGGCTGGCTGTCGCTGGCCGGAAGCCGGCCGATGGCCTGGCTTCCGCCGCGCCCGGAGCCGGTCCGTTCGCCCGTGGATCAGGACGTACAGACCGGCACTTGATGTCCGGACCGACCGGTCAGCGCGTTACCTCGAACCGCACCTCGACCCGCCGGTTCGGCAGCAGGCATTCCAGCAGCGCCGCGCGTGGGCGCACGCCATCGCACTGCTGCACCTGCTGGGTATCGCCCCGGTACTCGTAGCGGATGCGGGCCGGATCAATGCCGCGGCCGACCAGCAGTTCGCGCACCGTGCGTGCCCGCCGTTCGGAGAGCGACTGGTTGGCGTCGAAGCCGCGGCCCTGCATGCGATCGGCATGGCCAACCAGGGTGATGCCCTGCAATTGCAGGCCTTCGTCGGCGATCCGGGCCAGCGCACGGTCCACGCTTTCCAGGGAGTAGGTGCGGATGTCACGGTACGCATCGCGGTCGAACTCGAACAGCACATTGGCGACCAGCGGCCCCGGTGCGGCGGCGATGGCCGGCACGGCGCCGCACTGGCGGGCCAGCGCTTCTGCTTCGTTGACCAGTTCCTCGGCAATCTGGATGTACGGCTTGGAGTGCCGCCACTGCTGCTGGTTGAACTCGTTGCCGGCATGCACCAGCTCGACCTCGCCACAGGCGACCTGCTGCTGGGCGCAACTGAAGCCCGGCGCACCGTGCAGCACCCGCAGGCGTTGCCACAGGTCATCGCGCAGGTACTTGGCCTTGTTCACCAGCGGGGTGTCGGTGGGCAGCGGCGAGACGCCCTGCTCCATGCCCACGATCAGCTTCTCCGACTCGGTGAGCGCCTGCTGCGGGAACGCGCTGCGGTCGTTGCGGCTGTACTCGTGGAATGACACGTCCAGCCAGCACTGCGCCTTGGACAGGTGGTAATCGCGGATCGGGCGGCCCCCATCGTTGAGCGCCTGGATCCGGCCCTGGGTCGCCTCGTAGGCGCCGTGATCGGCATGGATCGCCTCGTCGGTGATGCGTTTCTGCTGCGGCAGCAGCTGTGTCTGCTGTGCACCGGCGGGCGCGACAACGCTGGCGAGCAGCGCGGCGGCGAGCAGCGAGGGGACAGCACGGTTCATCGGGGAAAGAGTGGTCATCAGGGCATCCTCAGCGTGCCGGGTCGCGGTAGCGGACGGGGTCCGGCCGGAAAAGGTCTTCATCGAACTTGAAGCGCAGGCGCAGGAACACGCCCTGCTGGGTGTACTCGTACCCGTTGAGGTCGCGGTCGCCGTCGAAGCCGGTCCAGTTGTAGCCGGCCGACAGCCACAGGTTCTGCCGCAGCAGGCGGCCGACCTCCATGCCGTAGGCGTACTGGTTGGCGCCGGCCTGCCCGCGGAAGGTGGAGGCAAGCACGCCGATGTCCCAGTTCTCGGTGATGTCGTACACCACCCGCCCGGACAGCAACACGGCCCGGAAGCGGCTGTTGACGCGCGCACTGTCGGTGTAGGCGAACTGGTCCTGCTGCCACTTGCCTGCCACGCGGCCGGTCAGCCACCACGGCCGCGACGGGTGCCAGTCAGCATGGGCCGAGACGATGTGCGCGCGGGTGCGCACGTCCTGGCTGGTGCCATCAACGGTGTTGCCGTCGGACAGGGTCAGGCCGCTTTCATCGCGTTCGAGCTTGTATTCGTAGCGCGCCAGCGCGTTGATCCGGTTGCGGTCGGTATCGCGGTAGGCGACGCCGAGCTGGAAGCGGTCCTGCAGCACATCGCCGCGGGCATCGTAGCGTGTGCTGAGCAGGTAGTTGCGGGCCAGCAGGGTCCAGTCACGGCTGAGCTTGCGGGCAAGCATGAACTGCAGCAGCGTGGTGTTGAAGGCCTCGTTGGTGGCCGTGTCGGGCACGTCCTCGGAGATGCGGTGCTCGGCCCGGATCGCGCCGCGCCACAGCGGATTGGCGCTGTAGTCCAAGGCCAGCGCCAGGCCGGTGCTGTCACCGGTGCTGCCGTCGATCACCTTGACGTGCTCGGCCGAACTGGCCAGGCGCAGGCCTTCGCGGATGTCCCAGGTGTTGCGGATGCCCGAGGCAGCCTGTACATCGCGGCCACTGATCGAATCGCGCAGGCGGTACTCGCTGAAGGTCTGGGTATCGCGCAGATAGCTGCTGTCGATACCGAACACCAGTGCGTCGGCCTCGCGGTCGGTGGTGGTGATGCCGTACGCGCTGGTCAGGCCGGTCTGCTTCTCGTAGCGGCCATACACCCGGCTGCGCTCGAACACCTGGTAGTCCAGGCCCGCGGCCAGACGCCGGCGATCTTCGCCACTGACGCTGTGCTCCACTTCCGCGCCCGCGCTGAGGCGGTCATTGAGGCGATAGCCCAGGCCAAACCGCGCACTGTCCGATTCGAGCTCGGTGCCCACCGGCAGGTCGCTGGTGATCGGGCTGCCGGTGCTGCTGCCGTTGATGACCATCAGGCCGGTCAGCGGGTCCAGCGCCTGCTGCCCGTACCCCAGCGCGCCACCGCCGGAACCGGTCGCAAACCCGCCGGTCAGGCCGCCGGCATTGCCGAACGGCACACCGGACGACCACGGCGAGGTCACGCCGATGGTCTCGCGGATGCTGCGCACGCCCAGGTCCACGGTCAGGCGGTCGGTGGCGCCGATGCGCACGCCGGCGCCACCCGCGTCGCGCTTGCCGCCGTCCGGATTGCGGTCCTCGCTGCGCAGGCCTTCCACATACAGTTCCAGCCGCGGGCCGACCCGGTAGGCAACGCGCGCGTTGTACTCGCCACGGCCGCCATACAGCGGGGCCGCCGGGTTGTTGAACGCCGGATCGGTGCGGGCGGCAAACAGGCGCGCGTCCAGCTTGTCGGCACGGTGCGCGAACTCCACACGCCAGGCATCGCCTTCAACCTCGCCGCTGATGTCCTTCAGGCCCTGCGAGGTGATCTGGTTGATCGAATTGGTGTTGACCTCGCTGCGGGTCCGCGCGAACTCGGCCACCAGCAGCGTGTTGGCCCCGAACCGGTAGCTCGCGTTGGCGCTGCCCATCTTGAACTCGGCATACGGGTTGCGGTCCTCGACCGCCGCCGCGCCGACTTCGAGCTGGTCGGTCAGTTTGACCTGCGCATCGGCGCCGACCACCCAGAACTTTTCGGTGCCCTGGTCCAGCTCATAGGTGATGCGCAGCGAGACCGGGTTGAGGTCGCTGTCGAAGGCCGGCAGGAACTGATTGAGCAGGATGCGGCCGGAGAACGGCTCGAAGCTGTAGTCGACCAGCCGCGCCAGCGAGCGCACCGAGGTGATGCGCGTGGGCTGGTTGCGGTCGCGCACGATCACTTCCACGCGTTCGCTGCCTTCCAGCACGGCGTTGTTGCGCAGTGCGTAGGGCCCACTGCCCTGGCTGCGGAACTCCTCGATCACCTGGCGCAGCGAATCCTGCATCGCAAACACATTGCTGCGCACGCGCTCGCTTTCGAAGTGCCAGCCCAGGCCGGTGGCGGTCCGGTTGTAGGTACCCAGGCTGCGCTGCGGAATCGCGCCGCTGCCACCGATACCGGTGGCCGTGGCAAGGGTGTCGCCGGTCTGGAAGTCGCCGTACAGCAGGTAGCTGCGCCGGTTGTCGATGCGCACGTACAGGCGCTCGGCCGAGCGCGCATCGAAGCCACGCAGCGACGAATCGCCATAGACCGGATAGAACTCTTCAGGCTGGATATCGCGCAGCAGGCGGCCGCGGGTGTCCTTGTCCGAATCGTAGGCGGCGGTCAGCAGGTACTCGCCCTTGATGCGCCCCTTGACGAAGAACGCGGTACGCGCGGCCGCATTGGCCTTGCCGTTGTTGAACTGGCGCTCCCAGCGGCGGATGTCGCGGTCGAACGCGTCGTGGTGCTCCACCGGGGAGATCAGACCGGCATTGCTGCGCCGGCGGAAGTTGACCACGCCCTCGATCAGGCCGGTTGCCAGCAGCTCACGCATTTCCGGCAGGAAGCCGATGGTGCCCTGTGCGGTCTCGGCGCCGGCGGTGATGCGCAGCACCACGTCCTGCGGGTCGTGCGGCGCGAGCAGGTCGAACTCGGCCACGCCGTCCACTACCTGCAGCTGGATGCCGGGGGTGACCTTGTCGGCGTCGAGCGCGCCCGGTCCGAGTTCGTCGGTGCGCGAGCCCGGCAGGCGGATGCGGCCACCGCTGGTCTCGATCGTGGCGTAGGTGGTGCCGGCCAGCGCGCGGCCGGCGGCATCGAGCAGCTGCACGCGCACGTGCACCGCACTCTGGCCATCGGCCGGTACGCCATCCCGGTCCAGCTCGACCAGGATGCGGTCGAGCGTACCGGGCACGGCGCTGTCCAGTGCGCGCGGCGCGGCATCGGTGCTGGCAGGGCTGCGCGGGTACAGGGTGCTGGCATCGCCGAGAACCGGCGTGAAGCGGCCAGCGCTGCCCACGCTCTGCGCCATCGCAGGTACGGCGGCCAGGGCGCAGGCCAGCAGGCTCAGGCGCGGCAGGCGGTACAACGGGTGGGCGCGGCTCATGGCTGCACCTCCGTCGAAGCGCCGGCAGCGGGCGGGTTGGCTCTGGGATGCACGATCGGTCTCTGGTTGGCCGAGTCGGTCGCCTGTTGCGGCGCCCGCGCGGGTTTGCTGTCAAAGCGCAGCGGCGCCTGCCCGGTTTCGGTCTCCGGCGCACGTACCTCACCCTGGGTGCGGCGGGCCTTGACCTGCTCCAGCACCGGGTTGGCACAGCTGCCCTCGATGAAATCGGCGCGGTGCAGTTCGCCGTTCTTGAGATCCAGGAACAGGCTGTCGGCATCGCCCAGGTTGCGGTTGCTGCTGGTGGTCAGGCGCGCGCCGACCGGCAACGTGCTGGCATCCACCTTCAGCGTGTGGCTCTGCGGCGGCAGGCCGCAGTAGCTGTACTTGCCTTCGGAGTCGCTGATCACCCACGTGCCGTCGGAGAAGTACAGCCGCACGCCCGGGATGCCCAGTTCTTCGCGGTCCTGCACATGGTTGTTGTTGCAGTCCATGAACACCTTGCCCAGCACGCAGGCCTGGTCGGTGAACACGCCACCGGTGACCCGCACGCGGTACTCGGCGCGGTTGGACGGGAGCGCGCCGGGCAGCGGGGTGATGCTGCCGGTATCGATGCAGCCGCCGCTGAAGGCACAGCCGAACGCCTGGGCACGGTTGATGCCGTCGCCCTGCTGCGCACCCACGCCCACCCGCACGCGGTAGGTCAGGACGATCTGCCCGCCGACCGCGATCGGGCCGACATCGAAGCCCAGCAGCGGGCCCGGCTTGCCGGAGGGATCGGTCACGGCGCGGCCATCGGCACGTGCGGTGCCGTCGATGTAGGTGAAGCCGCGCGGCAGACGATCGATCACGTTGACCGTGCGCAGCGCGCTGCCCGCGGTCTGGCGGATGGTGATCGTGTACTGCACGGTGTCGCCGATCTCGGCGGTCTGGCGGTCGCCGTTCTTGCTGATGGCCAGGCCCGTTGCCACCGCAGTGTCCAGCGGCAGGTGGTTGTTGATGATCGCGGCGGTATCCGAGCCGGCGAACAGGCCCAGGTAGTACTGGGTCGGCAGGCCGACCGCACCGGTCGGCGCGAGACGGTTCGGCTGCACCTCATGGTTGGCACCCGCGCCGCCTGCCGGCGACAGCGAGCCACTCTGCGGCGGGATCAACGTGGACACGAACTGGTAGCTGCCCGGCGGCGTGACGGTGAGCTTGAATTCGCAACGGGCCGGCGCGGCCGGACCGAACGCGAACTGGTAGAAGCCCTCGCTGCCCACCGTCATCGAGATCGCACTGCCCTCGAGGCGATAGCCACCGCTGCCGGCATTGAGCACCGCGGTGCGCGGGTCGTAACCGGTGCACACGCCCACCGGGCTCAGGGTCACGATCGAGCCCGGGACCGGGTCACGGGTGGTGGCGTCGTAGACCACGCCCGACGGGTCCACCGGCAGGCTCTGCTGCGGCAGGTGCTGGCCGGGGCGGAGCACGACTTCCAGCTGGCTGATGCCATTGTCGTTGACCCGGCAGGCACTGACCCCGGCGCGCGCGATGGCGGTCGCCGCGTCGCAGGCTTCCAGGACCCCGGACAGGGACTCGCGGGTGACCGGATTGGGCCACAGGATGTTGGAGGTCGGATCGCGGAAGCGGATGTTCCAGGTCACGCCCGGCACCACATCGGCGAAGCGGTAGCTGCCGTCGGCACCGGTGGTGGTGGTCTTCACCACCTGCCCGGTGATCGGATCGACCAGTTCGACGCCCCACGACGGCAGGCGCTGGTCGCCCCCGTCGAGCAGCTGGTCATCGCTGCCGATGTCGTACCACACGGTCCCGCCGACCGACGCGGCCAGCTGCACGGCATTCGGCACGCGGCAGGCGTTGAACTGGATCGCCTCCACGCACGCGGGCAGCTGGGTCACGTCGCCATCGAACGCCGAGCGCTCGGCGGCGGTCGGCGCGCGGAACTCGTTTTCGCCACCGCCCTCAACCAGCACGGCGTTGTGCACGGTGCCGGCCTCGGCGGCGGCGGCACCGACCAGCGCCTGCACCGCGATGGTGTCCGGCGAGGTGGCACCGGCGGCCAGTACCTGCTGGCTGCGGCAGGTGAAGCGCGTGTCGCCCACCGCGCCGGTGCAGACCCAACCGGTACCGGTCGGGGCAGCGGCGAGGGTCAGGCCGGCAGGCAGGCGGTCGTGCACGACATATTCGCCGCGCGACGGCTGCTGTCCGCCATTGCGCACCTGGAGGGTGTACGCGGCGATGTTGTTGACGGTGAAGCGCGGGCTGGCGGCCGACTTGCTGACCAGCATGTCCGGTGAATCACCAATCTCGCCGAAGTTGTTGTCCAGCGAATCGCCGCCCAGCGGCAGCACGATCTGGCCGATGGTCGACGGTACGGTCTCGCGGCCGCTGGCCACGCCGGTGACCACGCCACCCACGGTGCCGGCACGGGTGATGCCATTGAGGGTCTGCGGCGGCTGGGTCGGCTCGGTCACCGTATAGGTGCCCGGGCGCAGGCCGTCGAAACGGTAGCGACCGTCGGCATCGGTGGTCAGCGTGATCGAGACCGGCTGGCCCAGATCGTCGGTGCCGGTCAGCACCACGGTGACGTTGGCGATGCCGCCCTCACCCGGATCGACCAGCCCGTTGTCGTTGCTGTCGTTGTAGACGCGCCCGGCGATGCTGCCGGTCGGAATCTCGCCAAAGTTGTTCTGGACCGACTGCTGGTTGACCCCCAGCACCAGGCCGGTGATGGTCGACGGCGTCGTGCCCGGCGCGGTCGCCGTGCCACCGGTGCTGCCGGCCACGGTACGGCCATCGCGGGTGCCTGTCGGCTGCTCCGGTTCGGTCACGGTGTAGGTGCCCGGCGGCAGGTCGCCGAAGCTGTAGTTGCCATCGGCATCGGTCACGGTGTCGCGGCTGATCGGATTTCCGACCAGGTCGGTGCCGGTCAGGGTGATGACGACGTTGGCCAGGCCGGTTTCACCCGGATCGACGACGCCATCGTTGTTGCGGTCGATCCAGACCTTGCCGCTGATCCCGCTGTTGAGCGGAATCTCGCCAAACAGGTTGTCCACCGAGGCGCTGCCCGGCGTGGACAGATCGATCGTGCCGATCCGGCTGGGCACCGTGGTCACCGGCGTGGCGGTCCCGCTGCTGACGCCATCGATGGTGCCGGCAGTGGTGATGCCGTTGCTGGTGCCGGTGGGCTGCTGCGGTTCAACCAGCGTATAGACGCCCGGGCGCAGGTCGGCAAAGGCGAAGCGGCCATCCGCATCGGTCTGCACGGTGCGCTGCACGCTGGCGCCGGTATCGTCGGTACCGGTCAGCTCGATGGTCACGCCCTCGATGCCGGTTTCGGCCGCACCCTGCTGCGTGCCGTTGTTGTCGGCGTCGAAGAACACCGTGCCGGACACGGACACGGCCAGCACTTCACCGAAGTTGTTGGCGAGCGACGCCTTGCCGGCCGGCAGCACGATCGCGCTGATGGCACTGGGCACGCTTGCCACGGGGGTGGCGGTACCGGCCGGGGTGCCGTCGATGGTGCCGGCGCGGGTGATGCCGTTGATCGTGGCGGCGCCATTGAACACCGGCTGCGCCACCTGCTGGGTCACCGTATAGGTGCCCGCCAGCAGATCGGCGAAGCGGTAGTGGCCGTCGGCATCGGTGGTGATGGCGGCAAGCGGCTGGCCCAGCGCATCGACCGTGCCGGCCGGCAGCTGTACCTGCACATTGGGCAGGCCCGGTTCGCCGGCATCCTGCACGCCATTGTTGTTGCGGTCCAGGTACACGGTGCCGGACAGACTGCCGGCGCGCTCACCGAAGTCGTTGCCGGTCGAGCCGGCCACCGGCAGGTTGACGATGTTGATCACGTTGCCGGGGGTCTGGCGACCCTCGGCCAGCCCGGTCGGCTGGGTCTCGGTGATGCGGTAGTCCTGCCCGGCCACGGCGCCGGGATAGCTGTAATGCCCATCGGCGTTGGTCAGCAGGGTTTCGCTGGTGTCGTCGCCGGTGCCGAACACACCGTCCGGACCTGCGCCCACAATGACCACCTGCACGCCGGGAATGCCGACGTCGCCGGCGTTGTTCTGGCCGTCATCGTTGCGGTCCAGGTACACCGTGCCACTGATGGGCGCGTTGGCCAGCTCGCCGAACAGGTAACCGGTGGCGTCCTGGCCGGCGTCGATACCGATGCCGGAGATCACGTTGGGCACGGCGGTGCTGCCCGGCGTGGTGGCCGTGCCGGCGGTGTGCTTGCCGTCCAGATACGCGGCCGGCTGGGTTTCGGTCAGCGTGTAGCCGGTGCCGGCCTGTGCCGGCAGCAGATCGTTGAAGCGGTAGGCGCCCGTGGCGTCGGTGGTCGCGGTCAGGCTGACCGGATTGCCGAGCACGTCGGTGCCGGTGAGGGTCACGATCACGTTGGCGATCGGGTTCTCGCCGCTGTCGCGGACGCCGTTGTTGTTGCCGGCGGCCACGTTGGAGAAATCCTCGTAGACAAGGCCGGCCAAGGAACCGAGCTTCTCGCCGAAATCGTTGCCGCTGGAGCCGGTCAACGGCAGCGTGGCGATGTCGATCCGGTTGCCCGGGTTCTCCGTCGCGTTGGCATACCCCTGCGGCTGCGTTTCGGTGATGCGGTAGTGCTGGCCGACGACCAGAGTGTCGAAGGTGTAACGGCCCTGCGCGTCGGTCTGCACGCTGACCGGCGGCAGATCGTCGGCGGTGCCGTAGACGCCGTCCGGGCCGGCGCCGGTCAGGGTGATGGTCACGTCCTGCAGGCCGCCGTTGGGCTGCGAGCCGCGGTCGCCGGCATCGCCGGCGTCGAAGTCGCCATTGCCATTACGGTCCAGATAGACATGGCCGGAGATGGCGGTGACCGCGTCTTCGCCGAAGTTGAACACGGTGCCATCGTCGCCGTTGGACAGATCGATGCCGGCGATGCGATCGGTGCTGGCGGCATCGCCGCCGGCACCGGTCGCCACGCTGCAGCTGGCGCATGCCACGCCGCCGATCAGGCCAGGATTGATCGCACTCGGACGGTTGCGGTAGCTGCCGTCCGGCAGCACTTCGCGCAGCGTGTAGATCTGCGGGTCCAGCCCCAGGAAGCTGTAGCTGCCATCGTTGCCGGTGGTACGGGTGGCCACGACAGTGCCGGTGGCATCGAGCAGTTCGAGGGTGGCATTGGCGATCGGGGCGTCGCCGGCGTCGCGCACGTTGCTGTAGTTGCCGTCCACATAGACGAAGCCGGACAGCGAGGGACGCCGCACTTCCGGGAAGTCGTAGCGCACCGCATCCATCCCCGCGCCCAGCGCGATGGTGGTGTAGACCGAGTCGGCGCTGCCGGGCGGCGTCACCGCCGCGAACACACCCCCGGCCGACGGCGCCAGCGGACCGCTGGACGGCGGGGCGACCGGGCCGTTGGCGTAGGTCGGCGGCTGGGTCTGGGTCAGGGTATACCCCTGGGCGCCTGCCGGGGCCAGGTTCTCGAAGCGATAGGCGCCCTGCGCATCGGTGGTGGCATCGAGTGCAACGGCATTGCCGTAGGCATCCTCACCGCTGAGGTGGACGCGCACGCCGGAGATCAGCGGCTCGCCGCTTTGCAGGGTGCCCCCGTTGGCACCGGCGCGGTCGCGGTCCTGGAACACCACGCCGGCCAGCGAGGAACGGAGCACGGTGTGGGTGGTGGTGTCGTCGTTGTTGCCCGGGTCCGGATCGAGCTGGTCGCTGGTGGCCTTGGCACTGTTGATGCCGGTGCCGTTGGCCGGAAGCGTGGTCCAGCGCGCGGGAATCAGCACGCGCACCTGCCCGTCCAGCGCCAGATCGCCCATCCGGCAGGTGACGGTGCGGCCCACCAGCAGGCAGTTGCCCAGGCCGGTGGTCTGCACGCCCGGGTCCGCGGTGGCACCGCGCTTCTGCCAGGTGATGGCCGCCGCGCCGCCGAGCACCTCAAGCCCATCCGGCAGGGTATCGGTGACAACCACGCCGTCGCCGTTGAGCGGGTTGGTCCCGGTGCGGTCGCGCGACAGACTGTGGCCGGGGCCGTAATTGACCACGTCCAGCACGAACCAGAACGGCTGGTGCAGGCTGACCGTGCCCGCCGCCGCCGGCAGGGGCTGGCTGGGATCGGCACTCGGGGCGAGCACTACGCTGGACTTGCGGATGGACAGGTCCGAGCGCGTGCGGATGCTGGTTTCCTGGGTGGCGGTGTTGTTGCTGGTATCGCTCTCGGCTTCGGCCGAGCGCGCGGTGACCGAATTCTTCAGCGTTTCGCCGGTGGCCGGCGGGGCGGTCATGTACTGATAGATCAGGTACAGGTAGCTGGTCTGGTTGTTGGTGATGACGCCTTCGTCGGTGGTGGTGACACCGGCGCTGGGCAGGGTGCAGGAAATGGTCTGCGGCCCGGTGCTGGGATTGGTGCTGCCAGCGGCCACCGAGCAGCGGGTGCCGACCGGTTCCAATGCACCCTGCGGGCCAGCGGCGGTGCCGGTGCGGCTGCCGACCAGGCTCACGCTGGCGCCCGGCGGCGGGGTGATGGTGTCGTCGATCATGGCGCGCGTGGCCAATGACGGGCCCGCGTTGCGCACGCTGATCTGGTAGTAGATGTAGTTGTTGACCTCCATCCCGGCGCGCGAGTCGAAGCCCAGCGGGTCCACCGCGCCGATGAAGTTCTGGTCGATCTTGTTGACGATCAGATCGACGCGACCGGCATCGAACGGCAAGGTCGCGTCCTTGCTGTCGTCGTCGGTGCGGTTGTTGTAATCGTAGGTCCGGCCGTTGGCGTCGGTGCCGCTGGACGGGTCCGGCGTACCGTCACCATCGAGGTCGAAGTGGAAACTGCCGGTATTGGTGAACTGGCGGCCGGTGTTGCCACTGTTGACGTTCGGGCGGATCTCCACCGTCATCGTTTCGGTGGAGTTGTTGGCCATGTCCTTCGGCGTGCAGGTCAGGCGCAGCGTGGCCGGCGCACTGCCGGTGTTGAACCAGGAGGTGCCACCGGGCGCCGGTGCGGAGCTGATCGACGGGTCATGTGTGGTCACCGTGCAGGCCTTGCTCGCCGCGTCCGAACCGGTACGCAGCGCGGAGAGCAGTACGAAACCGGCATCGTTGGCAGGCAGCGTGAACAGATCGCTGAAGACCACGCCACGCGCCGTCGACGGACCCCGGTTCTGGTAGGTGATGCGGTACGAGGTGTTGACGCCGGCACGCCCCGGCGTGCCCGAGGTGATGTCCTTGCGGGTGGTGGCGACATTGGCCACCGCATCGATATGGACCCAGTCCGAGGCGGTGTTGTTGCTCTGGTCGATCTCGCCCAGCGCGCCGGGAATGGCCGGATTGATGCGCACACCGGCCGTGTTGCAGAAGCGGCCCGGCAGCAGCGGCTGCCCGCCGCAGACGCCGGCCGGCTGGCCCTGGCTGTCGAACAGCCCGCGATTGACGGTGAAACGCACGGTCGCGGTCTCGTTGCGGCCCAGTACGCTGGTTCCGGCATCGCACACCCACGCGCTGCCGCTCAGGCGGCAGTTCCAGCCCGCCGGGCTGGCGTTGCCGGTCACCGTGGTCACGCCGGTGACGAAGCCCGGAATCGGGTCGTTCACCACCACGCCGGGGGTGGCTTCGCCGTCATTGTGGATCAGCAGCGTGTAGGTCACCGAATCATCGCTGTTGCGGATGATGTTGTCGGCGTCGCCCGGCCCGTTGGTCTGCTTGGTGATCGACAGATCGGCACGGTCGTCGGTGGCGCGGCTCTCGCCGCCGGCACAGTCGTTGGTGTCGTTCGGATCGCGGTTGATGCCGCCGGCGGTCACCGGCTCGAGCGAGCCGCCGCTGCCGCCGGTGCAGGCGTCATTGCGCAGCGCACCGGCGGTGCGCGCCAGCGTCTGCAGCGCCAGAGCGGGCGCGCTGGCATTGACGGCCACCGGATAACCGGTGACGAGGGTGCAGGCCACCGTCTGCGCCTGGCCGGCGGCCCACGCACGATTGACGCTGCAGCTCCAGCGCCCGATCACCACCGAGGTACCGGGGAGGATCGGCTGCCCGCTGGCATCGACCCACTGCTCGCCGGCGGCGAGCGTATCCACCACCTGCAGGTCGCCGGTGACCGCCCGTGGCCCCAGGTTCTGCACGCCAAGCGTGGACGTCATCATGCTGTCGCTGCGCACACCGGTGCCGTTCCACACCGGGACCAGCAAGGGCGAGCGGGACTTGCTCATGCGCAGATCGGCGCCATCGGGAATGATGGTCAGGCCGACGGTGCCACTGTTGTTGGCCGGCACGGGGTCCGGCGTGGTTGCGCTGATGTTCGCGGTGTTGCTGACCACCCCACTGCTGTTGGTGCCGGTCGAAGGCACCTGTGCGGTGATGGTGATGATCGCCTGCGCACCCGGCGCGAAGCTGCCGGCCAGGCTGCAGGTACGGACGCTCGCCCCGGCATTGCTGGTGCAGGTCCAGCCGGCCGGTGCCACGCCACCGGTGATCACGAAACCTTCCGGCATCGCGTCGGTCACGACCACGCCGGTGGCGGCGCTGGGGCCGTCATTGCGCGCGGTCAGGGTGTACGTCACCACCGAACCGGCCGCCGCCGGCGCCGGCGATACCGACTTGGACATCGCCAGATCCGCACCGGCGGTGACCGCCGTGGTGACGCGCGCGGCATTGTTGTCCGGCACCGCATCGGGCACGGACCCGGCGTTGACCACCGCGGCGTTGACGATGTTGCCGGTGCCGACATTGACCTTGCCGCGGAACTGGTAGCTGGCGCTCGCACCCACGGCCAGGGTGCCGTTGTAGGTGCCGTTCTGCGCGCTGAAGCTCCAGTCCGCGCCGTTGGGAGTGCCGACCAGCGTCACGTTCGGCGGCAGCGTGTCCACCACCCGGAAACCGGTGGTGACGCTGGGGCCGTTGTTCCTGACGGTGAGGGTATAGGTCACCTCGCCGCCGCCGATCACCGGATCAGGGCTGGCGGTCTTGCTCAGTTCCAGGTCGGCCGCGGCCTGGATGGTCGTGGTCTGGTTGGAACGGTTGTTGCCGACGTTGGTGTCACCGGCGAAGAACGGATCGTTGGCCTGCAGCGCCACGATCGGCGTGGTGGCCGGCGGCAACGCGGCGGCGAAGCCGATGGCCGCATGCAGGGTGATCGTCGCCGGCTGGGTCTGCACGGTGGTGACCGGCAGCTTGAACTGGTACGGCGCACCGGAGGCGCTCAGGGTCGGGTTGGTACACACCACGCGGGTGGTGCCGGCGCTGCCGGGCGATGCGCTGCAGCCGGCCGGCGCGGGGCTGCCCAGCGCCGTGCCGACCGGGAGGTCGATCAGCGTCACGCTGCCGGCAGCGGTGTCATTGGCGCCGTTCTCGACTTTGACGTTGTAGATCACGGTGGTGCCTGCCGGTACCGGGTCGTAGCCGGTATCGGAGAAATCGGTGACCTGCAGATCGATCGCCCACGCAGACAATGGCAGGGCCAGCATCAGGGTCGCCAGGACGGCGCGCCAGCGGCCCATGCGGGCTGATGTGGCTGCGCGCTCGAACGGCGTCACCGCCGCGCAGATGGCTGCGCGATCGCTATGGCTGGACATGCGTTGTTCCCCTGTTCCGGTCTCTGCTGCTTTCAGAGGGAACCCGGCCGGAAGCGGCGATGACCGCAGGCTGGCACGATGCTCCCGTGACGTACGGCGACCTGGGCGCGCGCGACTGTCGTCATGGGCACGCTCAAGCGGGGCGCATTGTGCTGTTGCACCATCGGCAAGTCAGTGCCGTCCGCTCACGCTGGCTCACACTGCCTCACACGCGGGGGTGCCCGATCTCAGGCGGTCAGCAGATAGCCTTGTCCACGCAGGGCGCGGATGGGCAGTTCCAGCCCGGTGGCGCTGCGCACGCGGGCACGCAGCCGGTGTACGAGCACATCGAGCCGGTGCGGATCGAAATCCCAGGGCGTGTCGGTGATGCGCTCGATCAGGCGATCACGGGTAACCGGCTCACCGGACGCCTCGAACAGCAACTGCAGCACGCCCCGCTCCATCGCGGTCAACGCGAGGGTCTGCCGGGCCGGCGACTGCAGCGTCCAGCCATCGGACGACAGTTGCCAGGCCTGCTGCGCGTCCATGATCGGCGGCATGACAGGGCGGGGCGCGGACAGGCGGCGGCGCAGACTGAGCAGCCCGGCAGCCAGTACATCCAGATCCAGCGGCTTGACCAGGTAGACGTCGGCTCCCTGGGTCAGTCCATGCGCCATGTCGTGCGCACTGCCGCGACCGGTCAGCATGACAATGCCGATATCGCCGGCCTGGCGCAGATGGCTGGCCACCGCATAGCCGTCTTCGCCGGGCAGGCCGACATCGAGCACGACGATGTCGCAGCGATCGTGCAGCAGCGCGCGGTAGAGCGCCTCGGCACTGCCGAGTCCACGGGCCTGTGCACCGCGCCACTGCAGGTCGTCGAGCATCAGGTCGAGCAGTTCCGGGTCGTCCTCGACCACCCAGACAGTCAACTCGTCCAGTTCCTTCTGCGCCGCCGGCAGCGGTGCGCCGCCGCGGTTGTCCTGGTCTGCCGTCACGTGGCCGCTTGCCTTGCCTTCACCGGCCTGCAGTCTAGCTGCCGTCTGGAAACGCGCCAAATGCGACAAAAGTAGCGGCCGACATGTCGCCGGTCACGACGCGGGATCGTGACCGGCGAGGTGCCTCATTCCGCCGGCACGTCCATTTCCTTCAGCAGCTCGGGTGCCGGATAGACCTTGGCCAGCAGCCAGCGCAGGTAGCGCATGTCCACGTGCACAGCGCGCTTGTAGCGCGGATCGAACCACCAGCTGGCGCTGACCGACTCCCAATTGCTGTCGAAGTTCAGGCCGATCAGTTCGCCCCGGGCGTTGAGCACCGGCGAGCCCGAATTGCCGCCCGTGGTATCCAGATTGGTCAGGAAGTTGACCGTCTGGGTTTTCAGCACCGGATCGGCCGTGCTGCCGAAATCGCCCTTGGCGATCGCGGCCAGCAGCGGCTTGGGCGCATCGAACGGGTAGGCGTTGGTGTTCTTCTCCACGATGCCGGCAACGGTGGTCACCGGATCGAAATGCACCGCATCACGCGGCGACAGCGCCTCGACCTTGCCGTAGCTGATGCGCAGGGTGCGGTTGGCGTCCGGATACACCGCGCGGCCCTGCTTGGCACGCCACGCGAACAACGCCTGCATGTAGGCCGGGCGCAGGCGCAGCTGCTCGCCCGCACGGGTCTTGCTCTGGTCGTCCAGGCGCAGCTGGGCCGCCACCAGCGGGCCGGCCAGGTCGATCAGCGGGTCACGTGCCAGCGCTTTGCCGTCCTTGGCTGCTGCCAGGCGCGACAGTCGCTCGGCTTCGTCACCGAGCCGGGTGCCGGCATACAGGCCGTCCAGCGCCTTGGCCAGCGCCGCCGGGGTGCGTCCGAAGGCGGCGTCGAATTCCGGTACGCGCTGCGCATCCGGCAACTGCTGGTAGCGGCTCAGCAGCGCGGTCAGCAGCGCCTTCTCGACGGCCGGATCGTAGCGCCGCTGAACCTGCTTGAGCACGCCTTCGATCATCGCCAGGTCGCGCTGCTGGTAGCCGCTCTCGCGCTCGGCATCGGGCTTGGCCGATTCGACCCGCAGGCGTTCGAGCATCAGTGCCGAACGCAGCAGCTGGCTCTGGCTGGCCACCAGGTCCAGCAGCAGATCGCGCTCGCCGAACGAGGCGCCCTGCGACAGCGAGCCCAGCAGCGCATCGATGTCGCCGCGGTAGGTTGCATCGGTGGCGGCCAGCATCGCCGTCTCGTCGGCGGCACGCTGCGCCTTGGCATCGCTGCGCAGCAGGCCTTCCAGCTCACCGGCGGCGCGCTTGCGGTTGTTCTTCAACGACTGCAGCTGCGAGGCATAGCGGGTACGCGCCTGCGCATTCTGCGCGCTGGCCGCCTCGATGGTGTCGATCATCTGCTGGTACACCGCCACGCGGCGCGGCAGCACCGCGTCGATCTGGCTGGCGAACTCGGCCGCCGTGCGGTGGCGGTAGGTAATGCCCGGATAGCCGGCCAGCATTGCGTAGTCACCGGTCTTCGGGCCGTCGATCGCCATTTTCAGGTGCGCCGGCGGCTGGTACGGCACGTTGTCCACGCTGTACGGCGCCGGCTTGCCGTCCTTGCCCACGTACGCGCGCAGCAGGGTGAAGTCGCCGGTGTGGCGCGGCCACATGAAGTTGTCGATCTCATCGCCGTAGTTGCCGATCGCGCGCGGCGGCGCGTAGACCAGGCGCACGTCGCTCAGTTCGAGCTGGCGGATGCGGTAGAAGTCGGTGCCGTAGTACATGTCGGCCACGCTGCAGCGCACGTTGCCGGCCTGCTCGCACTCGGCCACCAGGCGCTTGGTGGCGCGGTCCACGGCATCGAAGTAGGCCCGGCCGGTCTTGCCGCGCGCCTCGCGCAGCACCTCGTCGGTGACCTTGTCGAAGCCGGTGGTGACCAGCACGCGGAAGTCCGGGTTGGCCGGACGCTCGTCGCTGCGCCCCTTGGCGATGAAGCCGTCGTTGATCAGGTTGTGCTCGGGGGAGCTGTTGTACTGGATCACGCCCATCGCGACATGGTGATTGGTGAGCAGCAGACCGTCGCCGGACACGAACGAACCGGTACCCCCGCCGGCACGCACCACCGCACTCAACGGCGGCGCGGTGACGTTGGCCAGGTCGGCCGGATTGCCCTTGAAGCCGGCCGCCTTCAGCGGTTTGGCCAGATCCGGCAGCTGGGTCGGCATCCACATGCCTTCATCGGCATGGGCGCCGGCGGCGAGGGTCAGGCCGAGGGCCAGGGCGGCGGTAAGAGGCTTGCGTGGCGACATGGACACATCCGGTACGTCAGAACAGCCCGGGACCATAGCCGCTGCGCCGGGCGGGGGCAACGGCCGATGGTTGGGTCGCGCCGCGCAGCGCGCGGCACGCCCCCTATTTTTCCCGGCGCCAGTTCAGCGAGCCGCGGTTTTCCACGGTGCTCGATTCCAGTTCCAGATCGAAGCCGCGACGCAGCAGGTACTTCAGCGTCAGCACCGAACCGCTGCCCACCAGCGACACGCCGTAGCCGATGTACAGCTTGGGCGAGATGTACTTGCCCACGCCGATCACTGAACCGCCCAGCGCGCGCGACTGGCTCACCCCGGCATCGTCCAGGCCGAGCTTGGCGCCCAGCTGCGCGGCCAGCAGGCCGCTGCCGGCCGACAACGCCGCCGAGGCCGCGTTGACCTGCTGGGCCTGGTCGCTGCTGGCACCGGTGAGGCTGCGGCCCAGCACCAGGTAGGCCAGCGCTTCGGACTGCGACATCGCCGGTTCCGACCACACATCCACGCGCGGCGACTGCGCGCGGCCGGTGACGTCGATGCCGGCGGTGACATCGCCCACCCGGCGCTCGGCGCGGATGTTGATGCGCGGGTCGGAGACCGCGTTGTAGTTCCAGTTCAGATTGCCGCGGGTGATGGTCAGGTCCTGGCCGTAGGCCTTGTACCGGCCACTCACTTCCAGCCCACCGTTGGCCGTCATCTCGCGGCCGGGACGCGACCACACCTGCATCTTGCCGCCGAGCGCGCCCTTCAGCCCGAACCCGCTCATCTTGACCTTGTCGCCCAGGCTGACGGTCAGGTCCATATCCAGCGGCGAGGTCGGCGTTTCCTCCGGATCGACCGGATCCAGCACCACCACGTCCTCCGACACCGAGGTGCCGCGGTCCAGGCGTTCCAGATCCAGGTCGGCCTCGGGCACATGCACGCTGCCGCGCAGCTGCATGGCGGTACCGGCCAGGGTGAAGTCGAGATCCGGGTTGGCCACCACGCGCAGCTCGGGGGTATTGGCCAGCAGCACGTTCTCGCCGTGAATGTGCAGCTGCAGTGGCTGGGCATCGCCGAACCACGACAGCCCACCGTCCACGTACAGGGTGCCCTTGCCCGAATTGGCCTGCGCGGTGATCTTGGCCGAGCCGTCCGGCTGGGCGGTGAAGCTGCCCTTGCCCTCGGCGAACGTCAGGCCGAGCGCCGGGAACTCGCCATTGAAGTTGCTCAGCGTAGCCTCGCCCCCCAGCGACGGCGTGCCGCGCGTCCCGCGCAGGCTGACGTGGCCTTCGATCAGCCCGGTGGGGCGCACGATGTCCGGCGAGAACAGCTCCAGCCAGTACAGACGCGACATGTTGAGGTACAGCTCGCCGTTGAGCGGCGCACCGGCATCCCAGCCGGTCTGCACCTTGGCATCCACGAAGCCGTTGCCCTGGAAGCCCACACCCAGCTTGGCGTTGATCTGCGCGGGCGTCATGTCCACGTTGACCGAAAACTGGTCGTAACGCACCAGTTCGCCACGGGCGTTGTCGCCCAGACGGATGCCGCCTTCCAGCGACGCGACCTTGACCGCACCTTCCCAGGCGTTGCCACGTGGCCGGATGCTGGCATCCAGGGTCAGTTCGCCGCGCAGGTAGATGCGGCGCCCCGACTGCGGCGGCAGCCACGGCTGCACCAGGGCCAGCGGCAGCGCATCGCCGCGCACCTGCAGGCCGTCGCGTGGCCAGTTGGCGCTGGCGCACAAGGCGCCGCCGGTGGCCGCGCCCAGGCAGGTGTCGCTGAGGGTGAACGCACTGCCCTGCACGCTGAAAGTGGACGGACCGCGCAGAGTCCAGGCATCGCCCTTGACCGGCGCGATGCGCAGCGAGGACAGATCGCCGCGCCAGGTCTGGCCCTGCTGGCGTACCCCGCCCTGCAGCGCCACCGCGCCCAGTTCATTGCGGGTCTGCGCGTCCACACGCAGGTTGGAGAGACTGCCGCGCGCATCCACGTTCAGCGTGTCCAGCAGCATGCCCACCTGCACCTTGCTGCCCTGCAGCGCCAACGTGCCGCTGTCGCCCTGCCACGGCAGGCGTCCCTTGATGCTGATCGCCTCGGCGCTCCAGTCGTCCCAGCGCAGCCCGCTGCCGACCAGGTCGGCGCTGATGTCCGGCGCGGTGCGCGGCCCCTTCACCAGCACATGGCCACGCAGGCTGCCGCTGCTGCCCGGCAGCAGGTCGTCAAGCTGTACCGGTTCCAGCCGCGCGTCGATATCCAGACGATCGCCGACCGAGCCCTTGGCGGTGAGGCGGCTGTTGCCCAGCGCCAGCGCCACGTTGCCTTCGCCCTGTGTACCGCGCAGCGCGAACTGCCCTTTGGCATCCAGCGCGCGCTTGCGCAGCGTGCCCTTGATGCCCGGCACGTCCACGGTGGCTTCGTAGCTGCCGGGGGTACCGGCGGGGCTGTTGGCCGGCGGCGGCACCTGGCGCCCCTTGGACGCCAGCGCACCGGACAGGCGACCGTCCCAACCGGGCACGAAGTACCCCGGGTCGAAATCGGCGAGCTTCACAGCGGCATCCCAGTCCAGCTGCGGTGCCCAGGCCACGCGGCCGGTGACATCCAGCGCGCCGCCCGGGGTGCTGGCCTGCAGCTGTTTGATCAGCGCGGCCTGGTCGTTGCCGCGTATGTCGAACTGCAGGTCGGCGTTCTGCTTCTCGCGTTCCACCGAGGCCTTGCCTACCGCCGCCCATGCCTTCAGCGTGCCGGCCAGGCCCATCCGCGCCTCGGTCAGCGTCACCGGTACCGGGGCTGCCGCATCCGGTGCGGACGGGTCCGCGGCCGGTACGAAGGTCAGGTCATTGGCGACGATCGAGAAGCGCAGGCTGGCGTTCTCC
Organism: Stenotrophomonas sp. Marseille-Q5258; assembly: GCF_946900935.1. Lineage (NCBI taxonomy): Bacteria > Pseudomonadati > Pseudomonadota > Gammaproteobacteria > Lysobacterales > Lysobacteraceae > Stenotrophomonas > Stenotrophomonas sp. Marseille-Q5258. The sequence continues at coordinate 17,272 of NZ_CAMPPN010000022.1, read as the reverse complement.
CTGTCGGTGAAATCGGCGGTGCCTTCCAGCCGTGCCTGGCCGCCGAAGCCCTTGAGCTGCAGCGGTGCCACGGTCAGCACCTGATCGGCCAGGCCGACCTTGGACGGGGCCAGTTCCAGCGCGATGTCGCCCTGCTTGAAGGTGCCGCGCAGATTGGCCTGGCCGCCCTTGCCGTCGGCCTGCACGTCCAGCGCCATCGGCGTGCTGGCGCTGGCGTCCATGCCCGGCACCAGCAGCGCCAGGTCCAGCTCGCGGCTGCGTGCGCTGGCCTTCCACACCGGGTCGGTGCGGCCATCGAACACCAGGCTGGCCTGCAGCGGTGCCGGCGCGTTGCCGGCGATGGCCACTTCCATATGCCCCAGGTCGCCCCGCGCCACCAGCCCCAGACGCGCCGGCGTACGCCCGCGCGGCGCCGGCATCAGCGCGCCGATGGTGATGTCGGTGTCGTAGTCGCTGCGCGGCAGGTAATGGCCATCGACACGGAAATCGCCCATGTCGCTGTCCACCTTCAGTTGGGTGGCGCGGAACTCACCGTTGGCGATTTCGATTCCGCCGCGCACCTTGGCGATATCGATCAGCGGCTGCTGCGCCTGGGTGATGCGGAACCCGTCGATGATGATCGTGTCGGCCTGCATCGCCAGCGGCATCTCGATCTGCGGCAGCGAGCCCGGCCACGACGGCAGCTCGAACGGCTCGTCGCTCTTGGCCAGGTTCAGCGTGGCGTTCTTGATCTGCAGCGCGTCCAGCTGGAGTTTGCGCCCCAGCAGCGGCCGGATGTCCGGGTCCAGGTAGGCGCGCTCGGCGGTGAAATGGATGTCGTCGTAGCGGAACACCAGATCGTGCAGCACCAGCGGTCCGGCGACCGGGCCTTCGACCCTGCTCCAGGTCAGCGAGGCCCCCACCGGCAGCCGCGCCTTCACCTGGGCCAGCAGCACGTCGCGGCCGGCCACGGTCTGCAGCAGCCAATACAGCAGCAGCAGGCCCAGCAGCACCAGACCCAGTACCGTGAACCCGGACCAGGCCCAGAACCGGCGCTTGCGGTAGAAACGCACCCGCGGCGGTGGCGTGGTGGGCGCAGAAGGCGTCGGCGTACTCACAGGTCCGCTCCGATGTTCAGATACAGCTGGAACTGCGAATCGGGGTTGTTCAGGCCGTGCGCGATGTCCACGCGCACCGGCCCCACCGGTGATTTCCAGCGCACGCCGAAGCCCACGCCGGTATGCAGATCGATGGTGTTGTCGAACGCGCTGCCGGTGTCGACGAACACGGCCGCCCCCCACGGCCCACCTTTGAAGTAATGCTCGTACTCGGCCGAGCCGATCACCAGGTTCTTCGCGCCCAGCGCGTACTTGTCCGGGGCCGGCGTGCGCGGGCCCACTTCACGGAAGGCGTAGCCGCGGATGCTGCGGTCGCCACCGGCGAAGAAGCGCAGGCTCGGCGGCATGGCCACCAGGTCACTGGTCCAGGTGGTGCCACCTTCGCCGCGCAGGATCAGGCGGTCGCTGTCACCGAGCGGCACGTACCAGCGCAGCCGGACATTGGCCTGCACGAAACTGGTGTCCGAGCCGGCGCCCTCGATGCCGCCGCGCAGGGTCGCGCTGCCGCTGATGCCCCGGCGCGGGAACAGTTCATCGTCCACATTGACGTAGTCGGCCACCAGCTGCGGATACACCAGGGTGGAGGTGTTGTAGACCGCATCGGTGAACTCGGTACCCGACGCGTACCGCCAGCGCTCGCGCAGCGCGTTGACCGAGGCGATCGCAGTCCAGTGTTCGTTGATTTCACCGCTGCGTCCGGCGCTCAGCTTGAAGTTGCGCAGGTCGATGTAATCGGTCTGCTCGTCGTAGGCGCTGGCGGTGAAGGCATACCAGCCGTCAAGCCAGTTGAACGCGGGAATGCGGTAGCTGGTCAGCAGGCTCTTGCGCTTCTGCGCATAGTCCAGCTGGGTGTTCATCTTGTGGCCGCGGTTGTTGAGGAAACGCCGCTCGACGCCACCGCGCACACCGGCACCGCTCTCACTGCCGTAGCTCAGGCCGGCGGTGTAGATGGTGCGCTTGGCCCGGGTCAGGTTGACGTCCACCGGCACATCCCCGTTCCCGTCGGCCTGGTCCGGGCGCGGCTGGATGTCGATCACGCTGAAGTAGTCCAGCTTGGTCAGCGACTCGCGCAGCCGGTCCAGTTTGCCTTCATGGAAGTAGCTGCCCTTGTCCCAGTACACCAGCGGATCGAACAGCTTGTCGACGAAGTAGTCCTGGTGGAAGCGGATGTCGCCCATGTTGTAGCGGCGGCCGCTGTCCCAGGTCAGGTCGATGTCGGCCGCGTTCTCGGCGCGGGTGATCTGCACCTGGCGCTGGGTGTAGTCCGCATCGAAGTAGCCGCGCTCGGCCAGGCGGCGGGTCACGACGATCTTGCTGGCCTCGTAGGTGGTGTGCTCGAAACGCTGGCCCTTGCGTGGCTTGAACTTCTCCAGGTCTTCCTGCAGGTACTGGTCGTACTGCGCCGGTCCGGTGATGTCGATGTGCTCGCGCCGCACCAGGGTCGGCGGACCCTTGTCCACGTGGATCACCACCCGCAGGGTTTCGCCCTCGCGTGGGCTGTCGACCTTGATCACCGGGTTGTAGTAGCCGAACGGCTCCAGCGCTTCGCGGGTCTGGCGCTCGGCCTGGGACAGCAGGTACTCCAGGCGCGACTCGCCCTGGACCTTGCCGATGGTGTCGTACAGGGACAGCGAGACCTCGATGTTCTCGATCATCTCGGCGTCGTCGCCCTTGTCCAGTCCCTTGATGTCCACTTTCTGGATGGTCCCGCGCGCGTGTGCCACCGAGGCGGTGGCCAGCGTCAGGAACATCAGTGGCAGAGCGATTTTCGTTGGCTGCATGCGGACAGCATAACGGGCCATCGCGGGCATGCGAAATCGGCGGGGGTGTTTCAGAACGACGGTGAAGGACCCGTTAAAGTCACGCAGAAAGTCGCCTTTGTCATGCACCGCAGGATCGATACCTGCACGTCCTCGGACAGAAGCGTCCGCGACCGCACGCGCCCGTCCGCCACACACGACGAAGGCGCGAACAGCAGGAGCCGTCGCGCCTTCGGGATGGCTGCGGGGCGCAATGCCCCGTGGCCTCAGCTGGACAGGTGCTCGATCGCCGCCACGCTGCCCAGGCGATCGCCCAGACGCTTGAGCAGGGCCAGGCGGTTGGCACGCAGCGCGGGGTCCTCGACGTTGACCATCACCGCATCGAAGAACGCATCCACCTGCGGACGCAGGCGGGCCAGGCGGTTGAGCACGCTGACATAGTCCTTCTGGTGCAGGCTGGCGTTGGTTTCCTCGATGGCCGCTTCCACCGCTTCGGCCAGTGCGCTCTCGGCCGGTTCGGCCAGCAGCGCGCGGTCGACCATGCCCGGGATGTCGCCCTCGGCCTTGCGCAGGATGTTGCGGATGCGCTTGTTGGCGGCGGCCAGCGCCTCGGCTTCCGGCAGCGCGGCGAACGTGCCGATGGCATCGATGCGGCGGTCGAAGTCGTACAGCGAGGCCGGCTTCAGGTCGGCCACCGCGTTGAAGTGCGTGGCCGGCACGCCCTTGTCGGCGTAGTAGCCCTTCAGGCGGTCGAGGATGAACAGGTGCAGGTCCGACGCCAACTGCCGCGCGTCAACCTCTTCAGACGGCTTGCTGGCGCCCACGGTGCGGATGCCTTCCTGCTCGGCCGCCTGGTTTGCACGCGCCGTCCTGAGCGCGTTGCCGACGCTGATCGAGTGATTGACACCGTCCAGTGCACGCTGCAGCAAAGCGTTCAGATCCAGGTCGAACCCGCTCTCGATCACCGTCCGCGCCAGCCCCAGCGCGTTGCGGCGCAGGGCGAACGGATCCTTGTTGCCGGTCGGCTTCAGGCCGGCGGCGAAACCACCCGCCAGGGTGTCGGCACGCTCGGCAATCGCCAGCACCTTGCCCAGCGGCGACAGCGCGATATCGTCGCCACCGAAGCGCGGCTGGTAGGCCTCGTCGATGGCCAGCGCCACCTCCGGCGACTCACCGCCGGCCAGCGCATAGTGGCGGCCGGCGATGCCCTGCAGCTCGGGGAATTCGTTGACCATGCGCGACTGCAGGTCGTTCTTGGCCAGCACCGCAGCGCGTTTGGCCAGCACCGGATCCACGCCCACCTGCGGCGCGATCGCCTCGGCCAGCGCGACCACGCGCAGCACCTTGTCGGCCACCGAGCCCAGCCTGGCCTGGTAGGTCACCGTCTTCAGGCCCTCGCCCATCGACGTCAGGCCCTGCTTGAGGTCTTCATCGAAGAAGAACTTGGCATCGGAGAAGCGCGGGCGGATCACCCGCTCGTAGCCCTTGGCCACTTCGGCCACATCCCTGGACTCGATATTGGCGATGCCGATGAATTTCTCGGTCAGCCTGCCGCCGGCATCGAGCACCGGGAAGAACTTCTGATTGATCTCCATCGTTTCGATCAGCGCTTCCTGCGGCACCGCCAGGAATTCGCGCTCGAAACTGCACAGCACCGCCGCCGGCCATTCGACCAGGTTGACCACCTGCTCCAGGTTGTCGTCGGTGATCCGCGCCTGGCCACCGGCCTGCGTCGCGGCGGCATTGACCGCCTCGACGATGCGGGTACGGCGCGCGTCGGGGTCGACCAGCACGAAGGCCGCCTGCAGCGAGCCGACGTAGTCGTCCGGCGACGTCAGCCACACGGTCTTGTCGTGCATGAAACGGTGGCCGCGGCTCATGCGGTCGGCCTTCAGGCCGAGCACCTCGGCCTCGACGATGTCGCCGCCGTGCAGCAGCACCAGCCAATGCACCGGGCGGGCGAAGCCGTAGGCGTGGCTGCCCCAGCGCATCGGCTTGGGAATCGGCATCGCCGCGATCGCCTCGCGCAGAATCTCCGGCAACAGCGTGGCGGTGCGCGCGCCCGGGGTGGTGGAGCGGTGCACGAAGCGCTCGCCCTTGGCATCGCTGGTGCGCTCCAGCGCGGTCCAGTCGATCCCGGCCTTGGCGGCGAAGCCCTGCAGTGCCTTGGTCGGCTGGCCGTCGGCATCCAGCGCGATGTTCAGATACGGGCCAAGCACTTCACTGTGCTGTTCGGGCTGCTCCACGGCCACGCCGGGCAGCAGCACCGCCAGGCGGCGCGGGGTCGACAGCGGCTTGGCATCGCCACGCTCGACGGCGACGCCGCGCCTGGTCAGGCCGTCCACAACACCCTCGAAGAAAGCCTGGGCCAGACCCGGCAGCGCCTTGACCGGCAGCTCTTCGGTACCCAGTTCGATCAGCAGCGGCAGCATCGTGCTCATGCCTGCACCTCCTTGGCAGCCACGGCTTCGAGGCGCTTGGCCTCGTACAGCCTGGCCACGGCCTGGGCCAGCGCGCGCACGCGCAGGATGTAGCGCTGGCGCTCGGTCACGCTGATCGCACGGCGTGCATCCAGCAGGTTGAAGGCATGGCTGGCCTTGCACACCTGCTCATAGGCCGGCAGCGGCAGGCCAACCTCGACCAGCGTCTGCGCTTCCTTCTCGCAGGCGTCGAAGCGATGGAACATCTCCTCCACGTCGGCGTACTCGAAGTTGTAGGTGCTCTGCTCGATCTCGTTCTGCAGGTACACATCACCGTAGGTCACCGGCGTGCCATCCGGGCCGTAGGTCCACACCAGGTCGTAGACGTTGTCGCAGTTCTGCAGGTACATGCACAGGCGCTCGAGGCCGTAGGTGATCTCGCCGAGCACCGGCTTGCACTCCAGGCCACCGGCCTGCTGGAAGTAGGTGAACTGGGTGACTTCCATGCCGTTGAGCCAGACTTCCCAGCCCAGGCCCCAGGCACCGAGGGTCGGCGATTCCCAGTTGTCCTCGACAAACCGCAGGTCGTGCACCAGCGGATCGATGCCCAGCGCCTTGAGCGAATCCAGGTACAGCTGCTGGATGTTGTCCGGGCTCGGCTTCATCGCCACCTGGTACTGGTAGTAGCGCTGCAGGCGGTTGGGGTTCTCGCCGTAGCGGCCGTCGGTGGGACGGCGCGAAGGCTGCACGTACGCGGCATTCCAGCTTTCCGGACCGATCGAGCGCAGGAACGTGGCCGGGTGGAAGGTGCCGGCACCGACCTCCAGGTCCAGCGGCTGGATCAGCACGCAGCCCTGCTGCGCCCAATACTGGTTGAGGGTCTGGATCAGGCCCTGGAAAGTGATCGGAACGTTGGAAGTCGCGGACATGCGGCGGATTCTTGCCTGCAGGAGGGGTGCGCTAGTATAGCGACGACCACGCGGACACCGCCCCGGCACGCCATCGGGCCGGACCGGCCGGCACGTCCGGCCGGCGGCACAGACCGCGTTGGCGCGTTCATGGACCGGTCCGGGGGGATACCGGCCACCCCATCACCGCGTGCACCGCACGCCATAAGGACCTCGGCAGTGGATCAGCGCCCACCGGTTTCATTCGTCCCCGGCCCGGACGCCACCGCCCCGCTGCTGCCGGGCCGGCTTGGCTTCGACCAGGTTGCCGCGGCACTGGTCGCCGACGGCCTGGTGGCCGACAGCGATCTGGAGCGCATCCGCTTCTCCGCCCAGGGGGCACGCAATGCCAGTGAAGTCCATCCGCTGGTGCTGCTGGCCAATCTCAAGCTGGCCGCGGCCGGCGGCGGCGAGCTGGGCCTGGAGCGCCTCACCGAATGGCTGGCCACGCGCACCGGCACGCGCTACCTGCGGGTCGATCCGACCCGGGTCGATGTGTCCTCGGTGACCGCCCTGGTCTCCCATGCCTACGCACGCCGGCACCGCTTCCTGCCGCTGGCGGTGGACACCGAACGGGTGCTGGTGGCCACCAGTGAGCCACTGGCGCAGGAATGGCTGCGCGACCTCCAGCACCTCACCCGGCGCCGGATCGAGCTGGCGATGGTCAACCCGCTGGACCTGCACCGCTACACGATGGAGTTCTACGGCGTGACCCGCTCGGTGCGCGGCGCGCGCGGCGATGTCCGCGGCGAGTCCAGCGGCACCCTGCCCAGCTTCGAGCAGCTGGTGGAGCTGGGCCGTGCCGGCGACGTCAATGCCGACGACCAGCACATCGTGCACATCGTCGACTGGCTGCTGCAGTACGCGTACGAACAGCGCGCCTCGGACATCCACCTGGAACCGCGCCGCGACATGGGGCGCATGCGCTTCCGCATCGATGGCGTGCTGCACAAGGTGTTCGAGGTGCCGCCGGCGGTGATGACCGCCGTGGTCAGCCGTATCAAGGTCCTCGGTCGCATGGACCTGGCCGAGCGCCGCCGCCCCCAGGACGGGCGCATCAAGACGCGGTCGCCAGGCGGACGCGAAGTGGAAATGCGCCTGTCGACCATGCCCACCGCGTTCGGCGAGAAGTGTGTGATGCGCATCTTCGATCCCGATGCGGCCTTCAAGAGCATCGACCAGCTCGGCTTCAGCCCGCAGGAGGCCGCCGGCTGGACCGCCCTGGTCGAGCGCCCGCACGGGATCGTGCTGGTCACCGGCCCCACCGGCTCGGGCAAGACCACCACCCTGTACTCCACGCTCAAGCGGCTGGCCACGCCGGACGTCAACGTCTGCACGGTGGAAGACCCGATCGAGATGATCGCTCCCGAGTTCAACCAGATGCAGGTGCAGACCAACATCGACCTGGACTTCGCCAGCGGCGTGCGCACCCTGCTGCGGCAGGACCCGGACATCATCATGATCGGCGAGATCCGCGATCTGGAGACCGCGCAGATGGCCGTCCAGGCCTCGCTCACCGGCCACCTGGTGCTGTCCACGCTGCACACCAACGACGCCGCCTCGGCCATCACGCGCCTGCTCGATCTGGGCGTGCCGCACTACCTGCTGGCCTCCACCGTCAACGGCATCCTCGCCCAGCGCCTGGTGCGCACGCTGTGCCCCAGCTGCAAGGTGCCGCACGTCCTCGGCGCCGAGCAATGGGCCGTGCTGGCTGATGCCGATGAAGCATTACCTCAGACCCCCACGCCATATGTACCGGTAGGTTGCATCGAGTGCCGCCGCACCGGTTACCTCGGCCGCGTCGGCCTGTATGAGCTGCTGCCATTGGGTTCGCGGCTGCGCAGGATGATCCGCGCGGACATGGACATGGCCGCTTTCAACCGCGCCGCGCGTGCTGAAGGCGTGCGAACCCTGCGCCGCGCGGGGCTTGAAAAGGTGGCGGCAGGGCTGACTACAATCGAGGAAGTCCTGTCCGTACTGCCACCCCCGGATGAATCCAGCCCCCTTCCTGATCATTGAAACCGGCCAGCCCGTCGCCTCGCTGCGACGCTACGGGCGCTTTCCGCACTGGATCCGCGTCGCCGCCGGGCTGGACGCCGACGAGACCGTGGTCGTGGACGTCGAGCATGGCGAGGCGCTGCCGGCGCACCAGCAGTTCGCCGGGGTGATCGTCACCGGGTCGGCCGCGTACGTCACCGACCATGCCGACTGGAGCGAACGCAGCGCCGACTGGCTGCGCACCGCCGTCCACGCCGGGCGCCCGGTGTTCGGCATCTGCTACGGCCACCAGCTGCTGGCCCATGCGCTGGGCGGCGAGGTGGCCTACAACCCGGCCGGGCGCGAGTCGGGCACGATCGAGCTGGCGCTGGACCCCACCGCCGACAGCGATCCGCTGTTCGCCGGCCTGCCCGCCCGCTTCCCGGCCCACGCCACCCATCTGCAGACGGTACTGCGCGTTCCCGACGGCGCAGCGGTGCTGGCCCGGTCGGCGCAGGACAACTGCCATGCCTTCCGCTGGGGCCGGCAGGCGTGGGGCGTGCAGTTCCATCCGGAGTTCGCCACCCACCACATGCGCGGCTACGTGCGCGCCCGTGCCGAGTGCATCCGCCAGCACGGCGGCTGCGCGCGCAGCGTCGCCCGCGCGGTCAGCGCCGCGCCACTGGCCCGCCAGCTGCTGCGCCGCTTCGTCCGCCAGGCACGCCTGGCCTGAGCCGCTCGCGTCCCGGCATCATGCCTGCGCGGGCTTCAGGTCACGCGCGCGGAAAACAGGGATAATCGGGATTCACCGGGCGCCCGCGCCCCTCCCCCCCAGTTTTCGGAATGGTATGAGCGAGATTCGCAAGCTGCCGGCCTCTGCCGGCGCGGAATGGCTGCTGTCCGGTTTCTCCCTGCTGCGCAGAGCGCCGCTGGCCCTTGGCCTGCTCGGCGTGATCTGGGCGGTGGTCGCCCTGCTGGTGATGTCGCTGGCGGTGGTCAGCCCGGCGCTGAGCACGCTGGCACAGCTGCTCATGGCGCTGGCCGGCCCGCTGTTCTTCGGCGGCCTGGTGTGGGCCGTTCGCGAGGTCGACCTTGGCCGCAGCGCGCAGCCGGCGCACCTGCTGCAGGGCCTGTACGAAGGCCGTGCGCTGAACCTGCTGGCCTCGCTGCTGCCGCAGCTGGTGGCCGGCCTGTTCCTCGGCGCATTGCTGCTGATGCTGATCGGCAGCAGCGGCCTGCAGCACCTCAGCGAGGTGATGGAGCAGCTCAACACGATCAGCCAGTCCGGCGCGCAGCCGGACCCCGCCCAGATCGAGGCGCTGGCCGCCAGCCTGCCGGCCGGCCGCATCCTGTTGTGGCTGGCCCTGGTGGTCGCCACCTTCCTGGCGATGGCACTGGCCCTGTTCACGCTGCCGCCGCAGGTCATGTTCGAACACCGCAACGGCCTGCAGGCGCTGCGCTTGAGCCTGCGCGCCTGCCTGCACAACGTGCCGGCGATGCTGGTGTTCTTCCTGCTCTCGTTCGTGGCCGTGTTCGCCATCTACTTCGCGGTGATGCTGGTGGCGCTGATCGCCCAGCTCATCGGCGGCACCTTCCTGGCGCTGTTCGTGGCCCAGCTGCTGCTGATGGGCGTGGTCATGCCGGTGTTCGCCGGGGCCATCTACACCGCGTGGAAGCAGATGTTCGGCCAGGGCACGGAGCCACCGCCGATGCCGGGCCCGAACAACATGTTCGCCGCCTGATACAGAAAACCCCGGCCTGCGCCGGGGTTTTTTTTGTCGGGCCTGTCACCCGGCACCGCCGCGCTGGCGTGCGCACCACGCAGTGGGGGAGGAACCTTGTCGTCGCTACTGCGGCGATGCGCCCGGCGCCGGGCGCGGCACCAGCCAGCGCGCGGCATGGATGCCAAGCTCATAGAGCAGGCACATCGGGATGGCCAGCATCAACTGCGACACCACGTCCGGGGGCGTCAGCACCGCGGCCAGCACGAAGATACCCACCACCGCGTACCCGCGGCCTTCCTTGAACTGCTGCGGGCTGATCCAGCCCAGCAGCGTCAGGATCACCATCGCCACCGGCAGTTCGAAACTGCTGCCGAACGCAAAGAAGATCGCCAGCACGAAGTCCAGGTACGCATTGGCGTCCGGGGTAATCGCGATGACCTCCGGCCGGAAGGTGGTCAGGAAGTGGAAGACCGCCGGCAACACCAGGAAATAGGCGAACGCACAGCCGAGATAGAACAGCAGCACCGACGACACCAGCAACGGCACGGCCAGCCGCTTCTCGCGCGCATACAGGCCCGGCGCCACGAAGGCCCACAACTGGTACAGCAGCCACGGCACCGCCACGAACACCGCCACGAAGAAGGTCAGCTTCAGCGGCGCGAAAAACGCGCCGGCCGGGTTGGTCGCGATCATCGATTGCCCGAGCGGCAACTTGGAGATCAGCGGTTCGGCCAGCCACGTGTAGATCTTCTGGCTGAAGGGCATCAGCCCCAGCAGCACCACGCCCAGCCCGAGCAGGGCACGGACCAGGCGCGCGCGCAGTTCGATCAGGTGGTCGACCAGCGAACTTTCAGGAGAGCTCGTCTCGCTCATCGCGGTGCCTCCGGCGGCGAAGGCGCGTCCGCGCGCGGCGCGCTGCCATCAATGCCCGGGGGCGAGGCCGCATCGTGGGTCGCGTGCGTCACCACGGCCGGATCAACGGCGTCCACGTCCTGCCCTGTCGCGTGCTGGGCCATGCTGGCCGGCGAACCCGGTACCGGCCCGGTCATCAACGGTGCGGCGGCCTCATCGGCAACGGCCTGCCCCTGCTGCCGGGCATGGCCACGCAGCTGCTCGGCTTCGCGCCGGACCGCCTCGCCGCTGGCGCGCAGTTGCGCTTCGGTGTCCTGCACCGAGGCCTGCACATCGTGGAACTGCCGCTTGATCTCTTCGGCGTGCAGTTCGCGCTCCAGCTCCTGCTTGACCGAGTCCCACTGGTTGCGCGCACGCCGGACCCACAGCCCGGCAAAGCGTGCGGCCTTGGGCAGGCGTTCGGGACCGAGCACGACCAGGGCCACTACCGCGATGACCAGCAGTTCACTGAAACCGATATCGAACACACCGACCGCCCGGGATCAGCGCGGGTCGCGGTCGTGCTCGGCCTGCGACGACTTGGCCGCGTCCTGCTGCGAGCGCGACGCATCGCCGAGCTGCGCGGCCGGCTTGTCGTCGTCGTGCATGCCCTTCTTGAATTCCTTGACGGCGCTGCCAAGGTCCTTGGCGCCGCTGGTCAGTTTCTTGGTGCCGAACACCAGCAGAACGATGACCAGCACGACCAACCAATGCCAGATGCTGAAACTGCCCATGAGCTGCTCGCGTTACGTAGTGATCAGACGGTTGAGCATAGCGCACCGGTGGTAAGCCGGCGCGCGTGACGAAAGTCAGTTGCCGTCCAGCGATTCAGTCCGGACTTCGCCTTCGCCGATCGGCTGGAAGCCCTGCTGGGGCGCGGGTTGCGCCGGCACGGCCTGCAGCGGCGCCGTGGTGGCACCGGCAGCAGGCGCGGGCGCGGCCCGTTCAGCCACGGCCGGGGCAGCGGAACGCGGCGCCGGGGCAGGCGCGGCACCGGCCGTGCCGCGCTTCTCGCGGGCTGAATAGGTGGCTTCTTCCAGACGGTCACGGAAGGCCACCACGTCGATCGACGGCGGCTCACCCACGCGGCCTTCAAAGACCATGCGCGGGGTGGTGTTGCTGCCGTAGGCGTCCAGGTTGGCGGCATCGTCGATCTGCAGCACGGCGCCATCCAGCGCCACGCCGGCGAACAGGCCACGCGCACGCGACCAGGACCAGATCTCGGCCTTCAGCTGGCCATCGGTGGCGGCGGCCGCGTTGCGCCCGACCGGACCGGCCGCGACACCGGCATCGGCGCCCAGGGTGAACTTGCCGTTGACGAGATTGTCCAGGCTGCGGTCGTTGCGGAACACCAGCACCACGTCCGAGGACTGCACGCCGGCCTGGAAGCCGATGCTGCCGCCGGTGAGCTTGACGAACACCGGGTTGGACCAGCTGCCATCGGGCATCTTCACCGACATCAGACCGTGGCCACGGCGACCACCGATGACCAGACCGGCCTTGATCGTGTCGGGAATAACCACGACCGCGCGGCCTTCATCCAGCAGCTTGTCGGGAATACCCTGCTCGGGAATGTCCTGGATTTCGTTGAGGACGCGCACCGCGTTGCGCGCACGCTGGTCCTCCTGTGGGCCGGCCAGTGCCTGGGTCGACAACAGGCTGGCGGAGATCAGCAGTACTAGGCTCAGGCGGCGCATGGTGGGCTCCAGAAGTCGGGACACAGGAAGATAGAGCAAGTAACTGAAAGTAGAAGGTTTGCCATGAATCAGCAATGAGCGTCCCGGTCGAGAATACACGCCCTCGATGGGCACAATAGTGTCTATCGACCCCGACAATCGCGTAGACCTGCGAGAATAGCCCCCATGCTCGACGCACCCGACACCGCCGTGCTGGCGGTCAACCTAGGCACCCCCGAAACGCCCACCGCTCCGGCGGTCCGTCGTTACCTGGCCGAATTCCTCAGCGATCCGCGCGTGGTCGCGATCCCGCCGTTGCTGTGGAAGCCCTTGCTGTACGGGCTCATCCTGCCGTTGCGCAGCGGCCGCTCGGCGGCCAAGTACGCCCAGGTCTGGTTGCCTGACGGCTCGCCGCTGATGGTCCATACCCGGCGCCTGGCCGAGGCCATGCAGGCATTGATGCCCAACCTGCGGGTGCGCTACGCGATGCGTTATGGCGCACCGGCGCTGACGGCCGAGCTGGACCGGCTGGCCGCCGAGGGCATGCGTCGGATCGTGGTGCTGCCGCTGTATCCGCAATATTCGACCACCACCACCGCCTCGATCGAGGACCAGGTGCGCGACTGGCAGCCGCGGCACCCGGGCGTGACCGTCACCCTGGTGCGCGACTACGCCGTCGATCCGGACTGGGTCGCCGCCGTCGCCGCCAGCATCCGCCAGTGGTGGGCGCAGCACGGCCGCGGCGAGAAGCTGGTGTTCTCCTTCCACGGCATCCCGCAGCGTCTGGCCGACGCAGGCGATCCGTACCCGCAGCGCTGCGAAGCCAGTGCGGAGGCGATCGCGCAGGCGCTGGAGCTGGGTGCCGATGACTGGCAATTGACCTACCAGTCGCGCTTCGGCCGCGAGAAGTGGCTGCAGCCGTACGCCGAACCCACGCTGTGGGCGATGGCTGAACGGGGCACGCGCCGCATCGATGTGGTGTGCCCCGGCTTTGCGACCGATTGCCTGGAAACACTGGAGGAAGTGGCCCTGGGGTTCACCGAAACCGTTGCGGCGCGCGGCGCCACCATGCGCTACATCCCCTGCCTCAACGATGCGCCCGAGCACGCCCTGGCGTTGTCGCGGCTGAGCATCGCCGCACTGGCATGAGCCTGCAGCCGTTCTCGATCGACGTCGCCGGCAGCGCGGTGGCGGGCCTGCGCGCGTCCGCGCCGCACGGCGCCCGCGTGCTGGCGCTGCATGGCTGGCTCGACAACGCGGCCAGCTTCGTCCCGCTGGCCGCCGAGCTGCCCGGCCTGGACCTGGTGGCGATCGATCTGCCCGGACACGGCCACAGCGCGCACCTGCCCCCCGGCACGCAATACAACACGCCCGGCGCGATCTGCCATGTGCTGGATGTTGCCGACGCGCTCGGCTGGGACCGCTTCTCCCTGATCGGCCATTCGATGGGTGCCGGCATCGCCAGCCTCACCGCGGCCGCCGCGCCCGAGCGGATCGAACGCCTGATCGCGATCGAAGCGCTCGGCGGTCTGCGTGGGCCGGAGAATGAGACCGCGCAGCGCCTGCGCGACCATGTGCGTGCCGCCCGCGCCCTGCCGGGCAGGAACCTGCGCGTGTTCCCTGACCTGAGCACGCCCATCCGTGCCCGGATGATGACCAACCAGCTCAGCGAGCCCTGCGCGCGGCTGCTGGTGGAACGCGGCGTCAAGGCCGTGGACGGCGGCTACAGCTGGTGCAGCGATCCCCGCCTGATGCTGCCCACGGCGATGCGCCTGAGCGAAGCCCAGATCGACGATCTGTTGGCCGCCATTGAATGCCCCACCCAGGTGATCTACGCCACGCCGGCGCAGTCCTACTACCCCGAGCCCCTGCGCAGCCAACGCATTGCACTGCTGCGCGATGGCCGCCTCGCGGTATTCCCCGGTACCCACCACCTGCACATGGAGCATCCGCGACAGATCGGTGAGGTGGTCCGCGGCTTCCTGGCCGCCTGACCCCTGACACGTGCTGCCGCGCACATGCGGCGGCGTACTGCGACACCGTGTCGCACTCAATTTTCCCGGCGATCGACCGATACCGTCGGGGCAGGTGGGAGGAGTCCACCTGTGCCGTCGCATGCTCCGCCACCGCGAAGCCGCGCATCACCCACGGTTTCCAGGACCCTCATCGCCATGCCGTACTGGCCGTGCCATCGCCCACAGGACCGGGCCATGACGGGGGTGATCGCCACCGCCGCCGCCGCGAGTGCGCCCTGCGTCCCCCATCGTCCCGCTTTCATTGCCGTGTCCCCTGCCCCTGCAGTGTGCGACGCGGCGTCTGCCTGTCCGCACGCACCGTCGCGGCCCCCTGCTTCCTGCTGATTCCGGAGTCGTCATGTCTGCCCTTCCCAACACCCCTTCCCGCCCGCCGGATCGTGCGCGCAGGCTTCCCCTCACCATCGACACCGCGGCGCTGCTGGCCGCCGCCGCGCTGCTGGCAACCGCCCTGGCGATGGCGTTCTGGCACCGTCAGCCCGCGCCGTCGCTGGCCGCGGCCGTCGGCGCGGCCCTGGTGTGCGCGATGGCGCTGCGCCAGCGCCGACAGACCCGTGCGGCTGCCCTGGATGCACGGCGCGCCGCCGGGGCCGCTGACGACCTTGCCCGGCACCGCGCACGCGACGATGCCGCACACCGCGAGAACGCGCAGATCCGCCAGGCGCTGGATGTGTCACGGACCGCGATGATGATCGCCGACAACGACCACGTGATCCGCTACGTCAACCAGTCCGTGGTCACCCTGCTGCGCAACCAGCAGAGCAGCCTGCGCGAGGCCTTCCCCGATTTCGACGCCGATCATCTGATCGGCAGCAGCATTCATCGCTTCCACGTTGACCCCGATCGCATCCGCGGCATCCTCAACACCCTCAGCAAGGCCCATCACGGGCGTGTGCGGATCGGACCGGTGCACTTCGCCCAGGTTGTCACCCCGGTATTCGACGCACGTGGCCAGCGTCTCGGCTTTGCCGTGGAATGGCACGACCGCACCCAGGAGCTCCTGCTGGAGAACGCCGTGGCCGGCATCGTGGCCGCCGCCACCAAGGGCGACCTCGATCAGCGCCTGCCCGCCAGCAACAGCGGCGTCAGCTTCCTCGACAGTCTGACCGGTGGCATCAACCACCTGCTCGACAGCGTGGGCGGCACCGTCGGCGAGATCCGTCGTGTGCTCTCCGCGCTTGCCGAAGGCGACCTGGACCAGCGCATGCAGGGCGAGTTCGACGGTTCGTTCGCCGCCATGCAGCGCGATGCCAACGCGACCGCCGCCCAGCTCACCGCAATGGTCGAGCGGATCAAGCAGTGCACTGCGTCAATCTCGCTGGCCGCCAGCGAGATCGCCAGCGGCAACAGCGATCTCTCCGAGCGTACCGAGCGACAGGCCGCGCATCTGGAGGAGACCGCCGCGTCGATGGAGGAGCTGACCTCGACCGTGCGCCAGAATGCCGAGCACGCCCGCCAGGCCAGCGCGTTGGCACAGGGGGCACACGACGTCGCCAGCCGTGGCAGCGACGTGGTCGGCCGCGTGGTCACCACGATGGACACCATCCAGGGCGCGTCCACCCGCATCGCCGACATCACCCGCGTGATCGACGGGATCGCCTTCCAGACCAACATCCTCGCCCTCAATGCCGCCGTTGAAGCCGCCCGCGCCGGCGAGCAGGGCCGCGGCTTCGCGGTGGTGGCCAGCGAAGTGCGCATCCTCGCGCAACGCTCGGCCGATGCGGCCAAGGAGATCAAGCACCTGATCGAGGACGCCGCCACCCATGTTGCCGACGGCGCCCGCCTCGTGCAGGACGCCGGCCGGACAATGCAGGAGATCGTCAGCAGCGTGGGCGGAGTGAGCGGCATCATGGTCGAGATCTCCTCGGCATCGCAGGAACAGGCCGCCGGCATCGACCAGGTCAACCAGACCGTCGCCCAGATGGACGACGCCACCCAGCAGAACGCCGCGCTCGTCGAAGAAGCCAGCGCCGCAGCGCGTCTGCTGGAGAGCCAGGCCCGGGAACTGACCGACGCGGTTGCCGTGTTCCGCCACCAGGCGCAGACCGACACCGCACCGCAGGGAATGCGCAGCGCGGCGTGAACCGCGCACTGCGATGAGACGAGGAAACGGCGCCACGGGCGCCGTTTTTTTTTGGGGCGAGGGCGAGCGTTGAGCGCCCCCTTGATGTCCAGCAGGTGCCGACCGCCGGTGGGCACGGTCCGTCACCGCACGCAGCGCCCGCCGCTGCACGCCGTCGCCCCACCAGCGGCCAGTGGCGACCTGGGATCTGAGCGCATGGGCCGCGATCGGGGGTACCGCGTCCCGATGTGGACCGGCGTCCGGTAGGTGCCGACCACGGGTCGCACCGTCCATCACCGCACGTTGCGCCCGCCGCTGCACGCCGTCGCCCCACCAGCGGCCGGTGGCGACCTGGGATCTGAGCGCATGGGCTGGGATCCGGTACTGCATCCCGATGTGGACCGGCGTCCGGTAGGTGCCGACCACAGGTTGCACCGTCCATCACCGCGTGCAGCACCTGGGCCGCGATCCGGGGGTGCCGCGTTCGGATGTGGATCGGCGGCGTACGGTCGATGTCCACCGTAGGGGAGCGATGCATCACCGCCGCAGGCAACGCACAAAGAAAAAACCCCGCTGCGTGAGCAGCGGGGTTTTTGGGGTGTAAACCCTGGCGATGACCTACTCTCGCATGGCTTAGGCCACACTACCATCGGCGCAGCTGCGTTTCACTTCCGAGTTCGGGATG
>NZ_CAMPPN010000021.1:0-84520 GCF_946900935.1 Stenotrophomonas sp. Marseille-Q5258 | reverse complement strand
AGAATCTACCAAGGGGGGTCGGCGGCCGGCGTCGATTGTGTTAAAGAGACAGCACCAGGGGGGCTTCCCGCCGGTTTCCCGCCAAGGTCACCTTGGGACAATCTGGGCAACCTGCAGACCTTCGTGCAGGTTGCCGACACCCGCAGCTTCGTCGAGACCGGCCGCCTGCAGGGCATCACCGCCTCGGCCGCCGGCAAGAGCGTCACCCGCCTGGAGCAGGCGCTGGGGGTGCGCCTGTTTCACCGCAGCACGCGCAGCATCACCCTGACCGCCGAAGGCGAGCGCTTCCTGGTGCGCTGCCGTCGCATCCTCGACGAGCGCGACGCCGCCCGCACCGAGCTGGCCGATCAGACCGCCGCGCCGGTCGGCGTGCTGCGGCTTGGCCTGCCGCTGGTGGGCGACCTGTCGCTGCCGATCCTGACCGAATTCATGGCCGCCTATCCCGGCATCCGGCTCGAGCTGGACTTCGATGACCGCCTGGTGGATGTCGTGGAAGAAGGGTTCGACGCCGTGCTGCGCGTCGGCGACCCCGGCGACTCGCGCCTCAGCGCGCGCCGACTAGGCGTGTTCCCGCGCTACCTGGTCGCCGCACCGGAGTATCTGGCGTGCCGTGGCACCCCGCGCACCGCGGCCGATCTGCGTCAGCACGACTGCCTGCACTACCGCTTCCCGAGCACCGGCAAACTGGAGCCGTGGCCCGTGCCAGTCGCCCCCGGCCAGCCCCCGCTGGACCTGCCGGTGTCGATGGTGAGCAACACCATCGAAGCACGCCTGGCATTCGCCCTGGCAGGGCGCGGCATCGCCTACCTTCCCGAGCACTCCGCGCGCGACGCACTCGCCGACGGCCGCCTGCAGCGGGTGCTGGCCGACCAGATCCATGCCTGCGGCACCTTCTACCTGCTCTGGCCATCGGGCCGGCACGTGCTACCCAAACTGCGCGTCTTCATCGATTTCGTCAGCGCCCGCCTCACCGGCGTGGACTGCTGAGCAGCGCGCGTTCATCGCTGGCCACCGGTGCCTCCGTATACTGGGTTCGCGACAGCCAGTCGCCTGAGTTGCCGAGGTATGCCCGCATGCGCCATTGATGCCGCCGTCGTCTGACGGCCTGTCTCCTCACCACCCTGCCCGGCAGGGAGGAGTTCACGGCATCTATGGAGGTCGCATGACCGCATTCGCCCTTACGCTCGACCGCGTGGCAGTTACGCTGCCCGACGGCCGTGCGCTGTTTTCCGATCTTTCGCTTTCCTTCAACACCACGCCGACCGGCCTGGTCGGGCGCAACGGTGTCGGTAAAAGTGTGCTCGCGCGTCTGCTCAGCGGCGAGCTGGCCCCCACCGCCGGACGCATCCAGCGCCACGGCCACGTACAGCGGCTGGCGCAGCTCAGCGGCGTTCCGTGTGGTCGCATCGTCGACCTTGCCGGTGTCGGGCCGGTGTTCGACGCACTGGCCCGCATCGAGGCGGGCAGTGTCGATCCCGAGGATTTCGCCTGCGTCGGCGAACGTTGGGACCTGCGCGACCGGTTGCAGGCGCAGTGGCATCGCCTCGGCCTGCCCGCGCTCGATCCGCTGCGCCCGGCCGCCACGCTGAGCGGCGGCCAGGTCATGCAGGTGGCACTGTCCGGTGCCTTCCTGTCCAACGCCGACGCGCTGGTGCTCGACGAGCCCAGCAACCACCTCGACGCCTGGCACCGCGATCGGCTGCTGGACGCAATGGCGGACTGGCGCGGCGGTCTCATCGTCATCAGCCACGACCGCACCGTGCTGCAACGCATGCAGCGCATCGTCGAACTCTCGCCTACCGGGCTGCGCAGCTACGGCGGCGATTACGCCCATTACACCGCGCGGAAGCACGACGAACGCAAGGCCGCCGAGGCGCTGCTCGAGCTGCGCAAGCGTGAGCGCCGCCAGCAGCACGAGGTCCTGCGCGAGCAGCGCGAGCGGCAGGCGCACCGGCAATCGCGCGCGCAGCGCGACGCACGCACCGCCAACCAGGCCCCCATCCTGCTTGGCGGCATGAAGAACCGCAGCGAACACAGTGCCGGCCGCCTGCAGATGCAGCAGGCGGAACGGCGCGCCGCACTGGACGCGCGCGTGGACGCGGCTGCCGTCGACGTCGAACGGGAGGTCGCCATCGCAATGCTGCCCCCGGTGCTCGACGATCCCGGCCCGCAACGCGTGGCCAACCTCGTTGCCGCCGGGCTGCCGTGGGTCGCGCCACCGTGGCACACCCTCGACCTCACAGTGCAACGCGGCCAGCGCATCGGCGTGAGCGGCCGCAACGGCAGTGGCAAATCCACGCTGCTGCGTCTGCTGGCCGGCACTGTCGCGCCCTGCAGCGGCCGCGTGGACGTCTCTGCGCGAACGGCCCTGCTCGATCAGTCGCTGTCCGCGCTGCCTGCGTATGACAGTGCCCTGTCATGGCTGCAGCGCGCGCACCCCGGCGAGGATCAGGGCAGCCTGCGCACGCGCCTGGCCCTGCTTGGGCTGGATGCCGGACGCAGCCTGCGGCCGCTGCATGCGCTCAGCGGCGGCGAACGGCTGAAGGCGGCGCTGGCCGCCCTGCTGTACGCCGAGCACCCGCCACAGCTGCTGCTGTTGGACGAGCCCGGCAACCATCTCGACCTGCCCTCACTGGCGGCGCTGGAGCACATGCTCAACCAGTATCCCGGCACGCTGATCGTGGTCTCGCACGATCCCGATCTGCTCGACGCGCTGCACCTGACCCATCGGCTCGACGCCGGCGACCACGGCTGGGTCTTGCATGCCCGCTGACCGCTACCGTGGCTACTGGCGCGCCCAGGCAGGGAACGCGTCGGGCAGCACCTGCCACAGCAGCGGCCCGGCACGCATCTCGTCATCGTTGAGCAGGCACGCATCCAGTTCGGCGCGCACCGCGGCCGCATCCATCGCCACCCCGATCACCGCCAGCTCCTGGCGGCGGTCGCCCCACCACGGGTGCCACAGCCTGCGCATCGCCTGGTACTCGCCCGGGTCACCCACCTCGTCCACTGCGGGCATCGGCGCTGTCCAGCATGCCATCTGCTGGCGCGCCCACCCCACGTCGGTGTAGGGCACCGGCGTGGGCGGCAACACCGGCGCCGTGCCCTCCAGCCCGGCCGCCACGCGCTCCCGCGCGGCGTACCAGAAGCCAGCGGCCTGGGTCTGCATGGCCGGACCGACGCCGGAAAGCTCACCCACCCAGTCCATCCGGTTGGCCAGCCAGAAGAAACCCTTGCTGCGGATGACGCTGCCCAGCCCATGCTCCAGCACCCGCGCGAAACGCTGCGGGTGGAACGGTCGCCGCGCGCGGTACACGAAGCTGGTGATGTCGTACTCCTCGGTCTCCGGTGTATGCCCGCCGCGCAGCGCCTGCATCCAGCCCGGTGCCAGCTGCGCACGCACGAAGTCGAAGCGTCGCGTGTCCAGCAGTTCATGCAACGGCACGTCCCCCCGCGACGCGAGCAGCAACCGCGCGTCGCGGTTCATCGCGCGCAGCACTGCCAGTGTCGATTGCAGCGTGTCGTCATCGGTGAGGTCGCATTTGCTCACCACGATCACATTGGCGAACTCCACCTGCTCGGCCAGCAGCGTAACCACCCCACGTGCATCGTCCTCCCCGACCTGCTGGCCGCGGTCGGCCAGGCGGTCGGTCGAGCCGAAGTCGCGCAGGAACTGCTGCCCGTCCACCACCGTCACCAGCGTGTCCAGCCGGGCGATGTCGTTGAGGCAGAACCCGTCTGCATCGCGCACCTGGAAGGTGGCGGCCACCGGCATCGGTTCGGCGATGCCGGTCGACTCGATCAGCAGGTAGTCATAGCACCCCGCAGCAGCCAGCCGCTTCACTTCCTGCAGCAGGTCATCGCGCAACGTGCAGCAGATGCAGCCATTGCTGAACTCCACCAGCGTCTCTTCGGTGCGGCTCAGCGCCGCCCCGCCGTCGCGCACCAGCTGCGCATCGATGTTGATCTCGCTCATGTCGTTGACGATCACCGCCACGCGCCGTCCCTCGCGGTTGCGCAGGATCTGATTGAGCAGCGTGGTCTTGCCGGCGCCAAGGAAGCCGGACAGCACCGTCACCGGCAGGCGTGAATCGGGGGAAGGACGGGAGGCAGTCATGGCAGGGCAGGCAGCAAGGAGAACTGAAATGTTACTATATAACATTCAAAAACCAAGGCCCCCCCGCCATGAAGCGATCCTCCGCCCTGCTCGATGCCGGTGCCCTCGCCCTGTCCGGCCTGTGTCTCCTGCACTGCCTGGCCCTGCCGTTGCTGGCCGCCACCCTTCCGTTGATGGGGGTATGGGCCGAGGCCGAGTGGGTACACGCGCTGTTCGTGGCCATCGCCGTCCCGCTGACCGGTGTGGCCCTGTGGCGCGCGCACCGTCAGCGGCCCCTGCCTGCGGCAGCGCTGATCAGCGCCGCCGCCGGCCTGCTGTTGCTGCTCGCCGGCGCACTCGGCTGGCCCACGCACGACAGCGAAACGCCCCTGACCGTCGCCGGCAGCCTCCTGCTGGCCAGTACCCATGTCTGGAACGCGTGGCGGCGGCACCGACACTGACCTCCGGCACGCCGCCTGTAGCAGCGCGGTCTACCGCACGCGCATGGCTCAGCGCATCACCATCATGCCGGCGATGAACACCACCAGCGGCGCGGCACTCACCACCGCGCCCACGATGCCCAGCCACGGCCACCGCTCCTGGCGCACGCGCGCGCCCACCGTGGCCATCAGGCCGATCACCGCCGCGGCCAGCACACCGATGGCCGCCCCCGTGGTGCCTTCCCCCGTGGCGGCGGCACTGCCCAGGTGTGCCGCCACGTAACCGGCTGCACCGCCAAGCGGCAATCCAAGGAAACTGGCCAACCCCAACCACGGCGCGCGTGCGGTCCGCGCTGGACGCGGCGCGGTAGTCAACGATGGTTCGGAGCTCACTCGCGTTCTCCCAGGGCGAGCCTCCACGCTACACCACCTTTCGGCGTCGCAGCCACCCTTGCCGCCCGCACGGCGTCTTTGCACGCTCGTCCTAGAATGCTGCAAGGCCTACAGGGAACCGCCATGCGTCACTCTCTCCGCCCGTCCATCTACAGCGTGATGCTCCTCGCCGCGCTGCCGCTCACGGCGTGCCGAAACGGCACCAACAGCGCCAACGTGTTTTCCGCCGATCCCATGCTCGGCTGCTACGCCACCCACCCGCGCAAGCCGGCGGAGTTCCGCATCGAGCAGCAGCAGGGCCGCTACTACGTATCCTTCCAGCGCGACGATCAATGGCAGCGTGAGCCGACGCCTCTGCAGGAATCCACACGCGCCGATATCGCGCGGTTCTTCAAGGACGACGCCGACCAGATCGGCAAGGCACTGGTCAGCCCCCGCGGCGGCTTTGGCCTGTTCAAGTTCAATGCCGGCGCCACCCTCAAAGGCAAGGCATCGGACAGCGACTACATGGGCCTGCTGCTGATCGGCGCCGGCCCCATTTATCCGGTCGCATGCCCCTGAGCGTCCCCTGCCGCCCCGGGTAGCGGCCCAGCGCCAGCGGTTCCGCCCCCCGGTTGTGCGGAACCCTGGCGCTCCCCACCTGGCGTCATGGCTTCGCCGGGTGCCCGCCCATGTGGCGTGTCGTCGACTCCCCAGCCGTCACGCCCCTGCATCGCCGCCACCTGCACGGCCCCCACCGGCATTCCCTGCCCATACTTCAGCATCCCCTTGCATCCTCCTGATCCATCCCACTGGCCGCGTCTTCGCCCAGGGCGCTGCCCGTTCCCGGTTCCCGGCACTCCCCAAACCCCGCCACCGGCCGCCCGACGCCCCGATGGATTGAACTGAGCGGCCACTGCCGGGCATCGCGGACATGCCCGTGCTTGACCGGGTTCTCATGCACGTACGCCACATGACGCGCCAGATCCGCATCGTCCAGGATGCGATGCTCGCGGAACCCGCTGTGCCAGAGCGGACGCACCTGCCGGTCACGGCGCAGGACGGCGCGAGGCGGGTTGCCCGGCAGGTGCCGGTCGAACACGGCTTGGATCTGGCTCCAGCGTTGATGCCCTTCGGTGTCCCCTTCCGGCAGCGTCCAAACGCCGTGCAGGTGATCGGGCAGCACGACGATGGCGTTGATGCGGAACGGGCGCACCACCCGCGCAATCCGGAACGCCAGCCGCAGGTAGGTGGCGTGCTCCACCAGCAGTTGGCTGTGACCATCACGCAGGTGCGCACTGAAGAAGTACGTGGCACCGGGCGACCAAGGGCGGGTAGGCGGGGACATGCGGCCAGTGTGCGAATCCCACCACGCCGGTGCGATCAGGGGATGCCGCAGCTCGCACCGGGAATGCGCCGCACCAACGCGTCAGGGACTTGCCTACACTTGACCTCTGCCTCCCTTCGGTCACGCCATGCGCCGCCCCCCACTTCTGCTGGTCTCCCTGATCCTGCTGCTCGGTGCCTGCCGTGATGGCCACAGCACCGGCCAGGGCCGGCTGATCGGCTGCTATGCCGACACCTCCCGTGCCAAGGAATCAGTGAAGGTCGTGCGCGAGAACGGGGCCTATGTCATGTCGTTCCGCGAGGGCCAGCCCTGGCGGCGCGTCGATACCCCGCTGGGTACCGCCCTCGACGCCCAGATCGCCACCCGGTTCAGCCCGGAAGATGCGGTCGGCATCGATGACATTCTGCTGACGCCCGATGGCCTCAACGGAGTTGCGCTGCTCAAGCCGGATGCCACATTCCAGGGCCAGGCCAGCGCAGGAAACCCGGTCGTGATCGAACGCGGCCGTCCGCGGCTGATGGTAAAGAAACGGTGCCAGTGGCTGTTCGCGCGCGGGCACTATCTCCGTCACGGCGGTTGATGGCCGGCGGCGCATTCCGCCTGCGCGGCAAGCAGCAGGCGTGAGGTCATGTGCCGGTAGGAGGTGCTCTCCAGCCGCTCGGCGGCGGCCGAGGCCGGCGGCAG
Organism: Stenotrophomonas sp. Marseille-Q5258; assembly: GCF_946900935.1. Lineage (NCBI taxonomy): Bacteria > Pseudomonadati > Pseudomonadota > Gammaproteobacteria > Lysobacterales > Lysobacteraceae > Stenotrophomonas > Stenotrophomonas sp. Marseille-Q5258. The sequence goes on along the minus strand of NZ_CAMPPN010000021.1, from coordinate 77,580 downwards.
CACCCGGGCGATGGCCTCGGTCAGCGGGACCGACCAGTTCAGGCGCGGCGTGTCCGAAGGCCCCCCCATCTGCCACGGCAACATGCGCACCTTCTGCGACGTGGACTGCACCACCGACGCCGTCCCGTCGTCGTAGCGGATCGTCATGCGCAGTGAGGGGGCATCATCGGTCCAGCCATAGGCATCGCTGTAGTAGGCAAGCAACTGCGCGCGCAACGCATCACCGCCCAGCGCCGCGCCCATGCGTTTGCGGAGGTCCGCCGCGCTGCAGCCCGGAGAGGCCATGTCCCGCGGCACCACGTCCTCGATCAGGGCGTCCGGACGCAGCCGTCGCGCGGCCATGTCCACCGCACGTTGCCGGGACCACACCGGTGCCGCCGCCGCACGCAGCACTTCGGCCACACGCTGCGGCGGTACCGTGCCGGTGGTGACCGTCGCGGGGCCGCCGCGCCACGTCACTTCGGAGGTGCGTTCAAAGACACGATGCCCGGCGCCCTGCTGCAGGCGATGCACCTCCTCGACGTCCTCGAAGGGGCCTTGTACGAACGTGATCTCGATGCTCGCCACCTCGTGCAGGCGTACTGGCGGCCCCACATCGTCCGGCTGCCCACAGCCGGTCAGGCTCAGCAGCACGGCCAGCATCACGCCGGCTGCCACCCCCTCGCCCGCCCGGGAATGCCAAGGAAATCGGGACTGCTCGATGGCTGCGTTCATGGTCCGCCCGGAGGTTAGCGCTCGTGCCATGCCTGGGCGTTCCACCCACATGGTGCGCTCCGATTGTAGACCGGCCATCCTGCGGCAGCGCATCCCGGTCACACGGCCCGGCCGCGTTCTCGGGTACGATGCCCACCCCTTGACTGCCCTGTCGCCCGGCTGCCCCGCAGCACCGGCGCCCCCGATCCCGTGCCCCATTACACCGGCCCCCTGCTGACCCGCCCGCTCGCCGATGCCCTGCTCCGCGCCCGCGATGCCGGCACAGGCGAATGGAGCGGCTCGCTGGATCTCGGCCGCAGCACCGGCACCGCCATTCTCGGGGCCGACCGCTGGCGCTGGCACGGCCAGTTCTACGCCTACCCCGGCAAGACCAAGGACCGCACGCTCTACTACTGGGATGGCGAGGACTTCGCGCCGATCTCGCGCTTCGGCTCAGCGCTCATCAAACTGGTGCCCACCGACTGGGACGCGCCCACCTTCGAGATCGACGGCATCAAGATGCTGCCCAGCGCGCAGGTGTCGCCGTTCGAGGATGCCCGGCGCAAGGTCACGCTGATCGCCCCGGCGGGCAAAACGGTGCTGGACACCTGCGGCGGGCTCGGCTACTTCGCTGCCTGCTGCCTGGAAGGCGGTGTCACCCGCCTTCTCTCGTTCGAGAAGAATGCCGATGTGCTGTGGCTTCGCACGCTGAACCCGTGGTCGCCGGATCCGGAGGCCGCCAGCAGCGGCGGCCGCCTGTCGCTGACCCATGCCGATGTATCCCAGGCCATCGAAACGCTGGAAACCGCCTCCGTCGACGCCATCCTGCACGACCCGCCGCGCTTCGGCATCGCCGGTGAACTGTACTCGCAGGTGTTCTACGACCAGCTCGCCCGGGTGATCCGCAAGGGCGGCCGCATGTTCCACTACACCGGCGCACCCAACAGACTCACCAGCGGCCGCGATGTGCCGCGCGAAGTGGCCAAGCGCCTGGAGAAGGCCGGCTTCAAGGCCGAGCTTGCGCTGGATGGCGTATTGGCGATCAAGCGCTGAACGCGGGCGCATTCACCGCCTGAAGCTGAAACTCCCGAGACCGCGCGACCAGCGCGCCTGGCCCGCCACGCTTGCCGCGCTGGAGCAGAACTGCCCCCGCCATTCGCCGCGGCCAACGCGGCGCTCCAACCGGTGCGTGGTGGCGTGGCTGCGATGCGCACCATGTTCACGGAACAGCAGCTGGAACTGGTGCCGCTCGAAAACCCCGCCCAACAGCCCGCCGCTGATCTCCGCACGCTGCCGATGGCTGCCGGTGTAGTTGCGCACGCTGCCATCGGCATGCACGTCGCGCACGCGCTCGGCGATTCCCTCCACCCGCCCACGGCGCTGGGACAGCATCACCAGATACGTCACATCCATGCCAGGCGTCTCGCTCGCGAGCGAGCTCTGCTGACGGGTGGTCATGGTCCATACGCCGGAGATATCCGGCACGCGCGTGGCAGCCAACACCCCCAGGCCCACCATGCCACCGGCCGCAACGCAGCCCAGCATCGGCCCCGCCCACGACGACCACCACATCGATGCATCCACACCTGTACTCCCAACCGGTTCTCGGTGGCGATTGTTGGAAATGCCGTACGCGATGACCATAGGATCGGTTGCAACTGCCTGGCCCACGACGCCGGCACGCTACTGCACCCATCGCAACGGTGCGCAGCGCGCATGCGGAACTGAGACGCCATTCCGTGCGGACACGCGCCCCGCGCTGGCAGGCTGGCGCTCCGTCCTTCAGGAGCCTCCGATGCCCTCGCCCGATCACGATTGGCTGCTCGCTTTCGACGAGGAGCTGTGGCGCGTCTACGCGCTGGATCACCACATCGCCGGGCTCGACACGGTGCTGCTCGCCCGCTACGCCCATCTGAGCGGTGCGCAGGCGGCGCGTCAGTTTGCGGCTGACCACGCGGTCGTACCCGTCGTTGCCTGCGCGAAGTGACGCATGCAGCCTCATCCACAGACATCGACGCTGCCCACACATGTCGCGTTCAACCCGTTTCCGCACGCACTGCGTGACGCACTGTGCAGGACCGTTGCAGAACGGCACGTCGCCAGCGGCCAGCGTGCTAGAAGACTCCCCCGCGTCCAACCCAGGGTATGCATATGCGAATGCTCATCGTCGTGGGCGACCGCACCAGTAGCGGCGGCCGTGTCATCACCGGTTCGCCCTTCACCGACATCGAGGGCAAGCCCCTCGCCCGCATCAACGACTACGCCACCTGCCCCGCGCATGGCGGTGCCTTTCCGATCGTTTCCGGGGACACCACCCTCATCATCGATGGCCAGCCGGTGGCACGCGAGGGTGATCGTCTGGCCTGTGGCTGCAGCCTGACCGCCGGGCAGCAGCACCTGGTCCATGTCGACGATGGCCCTGCCGCGACCACTGCCGTGGCGAAGGCACCGGCGGCATTTAACGCACCCGCGCGCCCGCAGCAGACCACCCCCATCTGCGAGCGCTGCCTGCGGAGTGCCGGCGAGCGGGGCACGGCCTTTCTGTCGCGTGCCGCATGATCGCCTACGTGATCCTCGACGCCGCCGTGCGCCCCGACACGCCCGAGGCGTTGTTGCGCCTTGCCCCCCCGGCCAGCTACCGCTCACTGTTCCTGGGCACTCCCGATGCGACGGCCTCCACCTCCGGGCCGTGGCTGCTCGCACCCGCCGATGCGCCGCAGCTCGCACAGTGGTTGGCCGAGGTAGAGCGCCAGCACCCCAACGGGATCACCCTGTTGACCAGCATGCGCCCCTTCGAGACGGTGTTCGCGCACCTGCAGAGGCTGCTCACGCTGCGCCTCCCCGGCGGCGGTGCGGGCCTGCTGCGCTACTACGACCCGCGCGTGATGGAGCAGCTGCACCGGGTGCTCACCGCCGAGCAACGGCATGCCCTGTTTGCGCCGTTCACCGGCTGGCGCACCTGCCGCGGGCAATACCTGCCGGAGTGAGGGAGCGCGCACGTGCACACCGGGTGCGGCAGAATGGACCCACCATCTGCGCGCCAAGGAAGGAAACGTGCTGCCTGTAACGTCCTGGCACCTTGCATGGCTTGTCGTGTTGCCGGCGATGGCAGCGGCCACTCCGGCGCGCGTGCCGCTGGCCTGCGCCGGCGACTTCGCCCGCGCCTGGGCCGACACCGCCGCGCAACTCACCGATGGTGAACAAGCCACCACACTCGTGGATGCGCTGTTGTGCCGCCCCGACAGCGAAGGCGCGCAGGACTATCTGAGAGCGCATGGAGCGGGTGCCGCACCCGCGGGGCCAGATGCCCCCGCACGCCCTGCCAACGCGGTGCCCCTGCCCACCCTGCAGGCCGCGCATGCGGAGGCGATTGCCGCCCATCTCCGCCCTGCGGAGGCGCCGGTGGCACCGGAAACCCGCGATATCCACCTGGCCGTGCGCGCGGCGGGCTGCGCGGACAGCTACCAGCTGATCTACACCGGCCACAACGACTGGCGGCTGGCAGGCTACGTGAGCGCCTGCCATTGATGCAGGGGCGCGCAGTGACCCACTGCGCGCCCGATACCCGAAGGCGTCAGAGCGCGATGCGCGCCACGCTCTCCCGGCTGCCCTCGGCATCCTTGTCGCCGTTCTTGATGGTTACGTACAGCACGTTCTTCTTGGCATCCAGCGCCAGGCTGTTCGGATGCGTCGGCACCGAGTACGTTTTCAGCAGCTTGTAGTTATCGCTGTTGTAGGCCGTCACCGTGCCCGCTTCGCGGTTGGTCACGTACAGGCGCTTGCGCTTGGCATCCAGCAGAATGCCGAGCGGACCGGCGTCGGTGGGGATGCTGGCCAGCTCCTTGCCGGTGGCGCGGTCCAGCACCAGCACACGGTTGCCCGGGTGCTTGGACGCAAAGCCCGAGCTGCTGGCCTGGTACTTGCGGATCATCGCCGAGCCCTGGTCGGTAACGAACAGGCGCTTGCCGGCGGGGTCCAGCGCGATGTTCATCGGCTGCTCGGCACTGATCGGGAAGCGCTGCTCCACCATGCCGCTGTCGGTGCCCACCACCACCAGCTCGGCCAGCAGGTTGGAGGTGTACACGCGCTTGCCCTTGGCATCCAGCGCCAGGCCCGGTGCCTTGGCATTACCCAGGCCCGGAATGGTGTCGATCACCTTCAGCGACTGCGTATCCACCACGAACAGCACGCTGCCCTCGCCCGAGTGGCCGGTCACGTACAGGCGGTTGGCCGGGCCATCCACCACCAGCTCGCGCAGGTCGTGGGTGTAGGCGGCCTTGCCATCCTTGCCCACCTTCTTCTCCATCAACTGCACAATGCCCAGCACCCTGTGCGTAGCCGTATCGAGCACCGTGACCGAGGTATCCACGGTGTTGCCGAGGTACAGGCGGTTGTTGGCGTCGTCCAGCACCATGCCGAACGGCTTGCGCTCCAGCGGGATCTGGGCCTCGAGATCGAGGTTGGTGGGGTCCAGCAGCAGCAGCTGCGGCTGGCCGGCGCTATCGCCAAAGCCACCGGACGAGGCGACATACACGACATCCACCTTGGGGCTGTAGGCCAGTTCGTACAGGCCCTTGGCAAGGACGCTGCGCTGAATGGCGGCCTCGGTGCTGGCCGGCGTGGCGGCTTCGCCCACGGCGAAGGCAGAGGGAGCGCCCAGCGAAAGGGTGACGGCGAGGGCCAGGGTGGCCGAACGGAGAAGGGAACGAGGGTTCATGCAGGCGTCCTTGATGACAGTCAGGAAGAGAAGTCCTTGGCTCGCATGACCGCGTGACGCGGCCAATCCCACACTGTGAAGAGGTGAGGAGGCTGGCTGGCCCGAGGATGTTAACAGGAAGCCGAGCCCCGCCGCAGACCCATGCCCCTTCACCGCTCCACCCCACTCATTCCGCCCCGACCATCGGCACCAACATGCTGCGGATTCGGTGCCATGTAGTTGCTCAGGGTAGAGACTCATGTTTGGTGTCGCGCATATGAGCGTAATGTTCATAACAGCCGTGAATCAGTGACAGGCAACAGCCCAAGTTCGGCCAGACGTATCTCCACGCGATTGGCTTGCTCTACGGCGCTTGCGTCGAACAAGTCGAGGTTCTCTGTTGCCATGATCAGCGTGCCCTCACCAGCATGTTCCATGCGGGCGGCCTCTGGAATCTGGTCGGCGGTGAGCCGCCGACTCACATAGCCCATCCAGCCCAGGAACTCTCTGTGCGGAAAGGCGCCGCAGTGGAGGCTGTAGAGCTTTCTCTCCCTGCCCCAGCCCTGCTGGACATTGGTGTTCACAAAGTTGACCCTCGAATCGTGCGCTAGTGCACGTAGTGAGGCCCATAACAGTTCAGTCGGCGAGGGAAAGACCTCTTCAATACGACAGATCTCCAGCCGCACCTTTCCGGGTCCCGGATTGATGGCAAGAGAGACCCTGCCGCGCGCCAACCACTCTGCCTCGCTCGTGACGTTCGTGAGCAGGACACCGCCGCTCAAGGAAATAGGTGCGCTCGGGTACTCGAGCTGGAACGCGTCCTTGCCAGCCTGTATCCAGGCTGTCATCCGTGCCCGATCATCAAACGCAATGCGCGTGTCGGTAGGCTTGGCAAGCATTGACCACCAGTGCTGGAAGCCAACATGAGCTGCCGCCAGGCGGGCGACCAAACCCGCCGAGTAATCGTACGTCTCAGACGCGGTCAGAACGCACGGCACTATCTGACAGGAGATGGAGATGTTCATGTGGCCTACCTCATTGGGATGTAGATCGTCTGGAGAGCTGCGTCAGCGGATTCGGCACTTCAAACGCCCGCGTGCCAGCGAGAACACCGCATCACCCTCCAAGACCAGCTCCTCTCACCGCCAAGAGGCCCAGCTCGGCCATTGCGATTTCGACCCGGTTGACCTGCTCAACTGAGTGCGCGTCGAAAAGGTCTATCGACTCCGTGGCCAGAATCAGTGTCCCTGGACCATGACGCTCTATACGCGCCGCATCGGGAATCTGCTGGGCGCTGACGGGCTGGTTTACGTACCCCATCCAGCCGATGAAATCGCGATGCTGAAACACCGCCAGTTGGCTGCTGTAGTATCGCCTCTCTCCTCCCCTTGCCTGCTGGACATGGGTTTGCGCAAAGGTCGCCTGCGGTCTGGACGTGAGCACCTTGAGCAGCCCCCACATTACGTCGCATGGGGAGTCGTAGATCTGCTCTAATCGATTGATCTCCAGCCTCAACTCGCCCATTCCCGGCCTGATCGAGAGCGCAACACTTCCTCGCTCACGCCAGCTCGCTTCGTCCGGCGCGTTCGTCAACAGAATGCTATGGTTCGCGAGGGAACTCGTGCCTGGATACTGCTTGTCGAAATAGGCACTTCTAGCTTCTATACGCGTGATGATCTGCTCTCGGTCGGACATAGGAATCTCCGGCTCACGAGCGGAGGATGGCATCAGCCACCATTGTTCGAAGTGTGGATGGACCGTGGCCAGCGTGCTTACCCGTCGGATCGCCTCCTCGTAGATCATGGCTGGTGTCAGTTTTGCTGATACCTCCTTGCAGACAAGCGTGACTTTCACCGTAGAACGCCTTTTGCGGTGGTGTTGGCAAACCGACATTCTGAGGATGCCCACCGAGGGCAATGGAACTCTATGTACGACATGCAGTTGGCTACCAGAGACTCGGATCAATCACAGGAAGAAGGCCAAGCTCGGCAAGGCCGATCTCAGTTCTATTCGTTTGCTCGATAGCTGCGTGATCGGCAAGATCCAGTACTTCTGTTGCAAGAATCAGCGTGCCGCGGCCCTGTGCCTCCAAGCGCGCCGCTTGTGGTAATTGATCGGCGGACAGCGGCTTGTCCACGTAGCCCATCCACCCCAGGAATTCCCGGTGCTGGTAGACGGACCGATCGTAGCTGTACAGGATGATCTCCTCCGCAACCCTTTGTACGATGTTCGTGTTTGCAAAGGTCACACGCGGATCGGACGAAAGCACCTTCAACAGCGACCAGACGACATCCCCGGGTGTGGCATACAGCTCGCTTACTCGCGATATCTCCAGGCAGATGCGTCCCAATGCGGGCTTGACCGAAAGAAATACCTTTCCTCGCTCTCGCCACTGCTTGTCGCTTTCGGAATTCGTAAGCAGAACACCGATGCTGCCGTCGGACTTCGCATTGGGAAACTCCTTGAAGAACTTCCTATCCGACCGTTGAATTGACGCTGAGGTAGCATCGGCATCGTCGAGTGGGATGTAAGGGTCCTTTGGTCCGTCGGGCACGACCCACCACTTCCTGAAGTCGGCGTGCACTTTGGACAGCCGTCCAACCAACTCAGCAGCTTGACGATGGACCGCTTGGGAGTCAGAGCTCGTTGAAGGTAAATACCCAGTCATGACAACTTTCACAGGCTGATTCCCAGGCCAAAGGGTGTCAAACGCAGGGACGCGGCAGGCAGTCCATTAGCCAGAGCGGCCTTCATCACCTTGGCCTCCATGAAGTGCCATTCCAGTGATCCTCGTGGTGCCGCTGGAGTGACCTCCTTCATTTGTGCCCTGAACATCTCTGGCCAGCGTGAAAATTCCTTTCTCATGAATGGCTTCTTTGGCTCTCCATCTTGATCCAAGAAGTGGCCGTAGTTTGCCTTCGCTTCCACCACGGTGCATTTGCTTCTCCAGAAGCCGTCGAAAGCGACACCGCCTAGCATCCACTCCAGTGTGGTGTACTTCCCACCCGTCCCAAAGAAGTCCTTCAGCATCGAAAGCTCGATGTTGACGATGCTGTTCGAGTTGTCTCCAGCCCTCACGTAGCCAAACCGCTCCGGCCCCGCGTGCAGATTCGCGACGTAGAGCTGGTAGTCGTAGTTGATGCGGTTGCTCTTGGCGATGTACCGCGGGGTGGGCGGCGGCCCGATCCGTCCGTTGATCAGCAGGCACTGGTCGCAGTCGGCGTCATCGGACACCTCCGAGCAATCCGCCTCGCGCGCGCGGGTGCCGGGCCGATCCTTCACGGTCTCCTTGATGCCCATCGCTGCCGCCGCTGCGGCAGCCGCTTTGCCCGAGCAGCTCAAGCACCTTTCCCACGGCGGGTGCCGGCGTGGCAGCCATTACGCACCGCTCCGGGGCGTGGGCCAGCGGTGGGAGGCGGCCAGAGCCGCCAGCAGATCAGCGGCAGCCAGGTTGGGGTCGTCTGCCTGGCGAATGGTCAGGTCCACCGTCATTTCGCGATGTAGCGCGCCTCCGCTGCCGACGTCGGTCTTCGTCCACCGCACCAGCACCGGCAGGCGGGTGATGCCCAGCTCGTAAGCGGCGTAGGTGTAGCAGCGCTCGGTTTCGGCTGCCAAGGTGCGGTTGTCCAGGCCGATCACGCGCTCTGGCATGTCGCGGCGGATTTCATCGGCCAATCGGGGCAGGAACGTTGCGGGGTATGGCAGGCGCAACAGCGCTTCCTGTCGTGCATCCAGCGTCAGCATGAGGTCTCCTCCGTGAGGCTGACAGGCTAGCAGTGGCCCTGAGCTCGCCTATTGATGTGGCTCACAGAGAAGGCTTGCGTGGGATCACGGTTCGGGTACGGTGCACAGATTCCTAGGTGCCGAATTGCGGTACACGGGGTGAGCCCGCGGAGTGCGCGGGCTCAGCGCCGCCCCGCTGATCAGGTGAATTGAGCGCGCGGCCTCATCAGCGGGTACCAAACGGACACGCGCTCCAGCCGTGCTGACGGCGTGCCAACGCCTCGAGGTCCTGCTCGCCACTGTCCTCGTGCGGCGGCGGCTCGGGTGTGCCGGCTGTGTACTGATCGATAGCTGCTGCCTTGGCTGCACGCTCGACCGGTTCAGCGGCCCCGGTTGCGCCGGCGGCGCTCTGGCCCGCCTGCCGCGCCACATACTCGCGCATCAGGCGTTGAAGTACCTGGGCGGCGGGGCGACGTTCGCACGCCGCTGCCTGCTGGAAGCGGGCACGCAGGCCGGCGTCCATCTCCAGTTGCATGAAGACACTCTCGTTCATGGGTTCCTCCCACTGCTGGGTAGTGAAGTTGAAGGCACACGCGCGCCGCACCCGAGGCGCAGTGACGTATAGGTTTGTGCCGGTGCCAGCGCTGCGCGGCCGGGGCTGTGTTACTCCGTGCTGCCCAAAGGCGGCATGGTGCGCGCGGTATCCCGGTTGATGGCCGTGCTGATGCCCACCGTAAAGGTAGGCGCGGCAGCTCAGCGGGCTTGCCGCTGCAGCTTCCTGGGGACCTTCGGGGGTACCACGACGGGCCGCTCCACCACCGTGAGGGTGATGCTGCCGTGGGTAGCCTCCACTTTCAGGAGGGCGCCGATATCGAAGCCGAGGCTGCCCAGCCAGCGGCCGCGCAGCCGGATGTAAGGCACGATCTCGTTGCGGCCGTAGTCCTCGCGGGTGGCATACATCAACGAACCCACGCGGTTGGACCGCGCTGGCCGGATGGAGGGCTTGCGCCTGGGGCGCTCGATGACGGGCGACTCGGTGACGGGCAACTCTATGAATGACGTCAGCATGTTGGACCTCCGGCATGGCGTGCCCTCGCCGGGATGGCGAGGGTGTCGGGAGGTTAGAAACCGTCTGACTAGAACCGGCGGGCGTATTTCCACAGGGGGTGTTGTATTAGCCACCCTCCCGACGTGGGACGTCCAACATTGTCTAGCCAGAGGAGTTTCTACGCTCCGGTGTGCACCATGCGGGTTGGTGCGGATGTTGGGAAATCGCTTGTTTCTGTTGATCTGGAGGAGATTGGTTGGCACGGACTAATGGTTGTCGCGACCGGCGCCGTTCAAGGTTGGATCTGGGACGCACCTCCCGAATCGTGGCAACGCTCACACGTGAGAAGCGGTGCCAAGCTATCGACTGGCATGGAATCCAGCGTCTCGATTGAGACAAGCGGACGGCCTGGCGGGTTCCAGCACTGCATCCAGGAGTTGGATCGCCATCGGCGCCGTCTCGGCTGATGAGACCCACTACGACTAACCTGACCGGCCGTCGGGGTAGTCGCAGCTCTCGTCGGGGCCAGCCCCTACGGCATGACTGACCTCCCGGCGATAGCCCCCCTTCACCCACGGGACGAAATTGGACATACTGTCCACCGAATTCCCGGAGCATCCATGAATACGTACGAGCTGATCGACCTTTCCCTCCAGCGCTTTTCAACGAAGGAGGTCGCCCAAGCCCTTGGAGTTGATCCGAAGACCGTGAAACGTTGGCAGGTCCGCGAGACCGAGCCAAAGCCCTACATCGCAGATGCGATCCGCCAGCGGCTGTTGCCTTTCGGCGACCCGCCGACGGGCGAAGGCAAGTTCCGCTTCATCGATCTGTTTGCTGGTATTGGCGGCATTCGTACGGCGTTTGAGAAGCAAGGTGGTCGCTGCGTATTTACCAGCGAGTGGGACCCTTACGCGGTGAAGACCTACAAGGCCAACTTCCACGATGGCCCAGGGCACACCTTTGCCACGGATATCACCAAGGTCCACGAGGCGGACGTGCCGGACCATGATGTCCTGCTGGCGGGCTTCCCGTGCCAGCCCTTTTCCATTGCCGGCGTTTCCAAGAAGAACGCGCTTGGTCGTCCGCATGGCTTCTCCGACAAGACCCAGGGAACGCTGTTCTTCGATGTGGCACGCATCATTGCAGAGAAGAAGCCGCGCGCCTTCCTGCTTGAGAACGTCAAGAACCTGATCAGCCACGACAAGGGCCGGACGTTCTCGACCATCATCGATGTCCTGCAGAACGAGCTTGGCTACCAGGTCAAGCACAAGGTCATCAATGGCAAGCACTTCGGGCCTCAGCACCGGGAGCGCATCATCATCGTGGGCTTCCGCGAGCCCAACGACTTCGACATTCACAAGGTCGAACTTCCGGACTTCGGTGACGCCCCGAAGATGGGCTCCGTCCTGCATAGCCAGGATGGCACTGAGTCGCCGGATTCTCCGTACATTGATGGGCCGAAAGGCAAGGTTTTGGACAAGTACACCCTATCCGACAAGCTGTGGGAGTACCTGCAGAACTACGCCGCCAAGCACCGCGACAAGGGCAATGGATTTGGCTTCGGCCTTGTGACTCACGAGAGCACCTGCCGCACGCTATCTGCCCGCTATTACAAGGACGGTTCGGAGATTCTGATCTCCCAGGGCGCCAAGAAAAACCCTCGCCGACTTACACCCCGCGAATGCGCTCGTCTGATGGGTTTCGATGACAATTTCCGTATCCCGGTTTCGGATACCCGTGCCTACAAGCAGTTTGGCAATTCGGTGGTGGTACCTGTGATCGAAGAGGTTGCTCGGATCATGGTGCCGTATCTCGTGAAGGATGCCACTTCGGCGCAGACCAAACCGGTCAAGAATAAGGCCAAGGGCTGATCTTGGTAGATACGCTTACCCCAGAGCGGCGGTCCGCACAGATGTCGCGGATCCGTGGCTCGAACACCAGGCTGGAGATCCTAGTTCGCAAGGGTCTCCATGCTCGGGGGCTGAGGTATCGCCTGGGTGGGGCAAACCTACCCGGCAGACCGGACATCGTGTTCCCAAAGTACCAGACGGTAGTGTTCGTGCATGGCTGCTTCTGGCATGGGCATGCCTGCCCACTCTACAGGTTGCCAAAGACCCGCCCAGAATTCTGGGCAGATAAGATCGGAAGGAACCGATCACGGGACCAGCGCGTGATAGAAGAACTGAGATCTACGGGCTGGCAGGTCTTGACCGTCTGGGAATGCTCTCTTCGCGGCAGGTCCGCCACTGAGCGGGCTTCGTTTCTTGATGGCTTGGCGACAAATGTGCGACAAGCGGCGCAGTGAGGAGGAAACACGGATGGAGATGAATTTCATGGAACAGAACTCAGACCAATGGTCGCTGATCGAAGCGCTTGTCGCTCGCAGCCGCATGCTGTTCCTGAAGAAACTGTCGCGCAACGACGCTTCATGGGCGAATGCAGGAGGTGGCCATCAGTACGGCTTCTACGTTCCCCGCACCGTGCGCGAGTCTGACTTCTTTCCAGAACTTCATCCGAGAGAAGACCTCCCTCACATTCTCGAGGCCGAATGCCCTTCCTTCTGGCCTCAGACCGGCGAGATCAGGTGTGATTCCGGAGTCAAGTATTACAGCAACAAGGGCTCTGAGTGTCACTTCACAAGGATCCCCGCAGAGCTGTTTGCAGGCCTGAATCCCGCGTCGTGGCTACTGGGTGGATCGCTGGTAACGCCGGAAGGACCCGCGCATCACTGGTTCATGGTGATCGATTCGGCATCCGTGGAAGCAGAGCTGCTTGAAAGTCGGCTCGACATTCAAGCGAACTTCCATTTCGACCTCTTCAGCCCTGCCGATTTCAAGCAGGCGTCATGCATAGAGGCGGATGAAGCGGCCGAGCTGATTGACGAAATTGACGCGGCACTTCGTAACGGTACGATTGAAGCTCTCATCGCAAAGTACTCCAGGCTTCCAAGTCCAGATGTGCTTGCGAGAGAGGCGCGGGAAGGATTTCTCAACACTGCTGGAGCGGGCGTGTTTGATCCGTGGGCGATCAAGAGGCCTGGTGATGCGCTTATGCGCGTCAGCCGGGATATCGAGTTCTCCATCTACCGCCGGTACGAGCTTCGCATGAGGGCGGTCGAGGTCGCCAAAGTTCTGGCCGGGCATGATTGCCCTGCAGCTGCTGCTGTTCGCGGCTTTCCCTCGTTGAATTCGATATTCCTCTCCGCCAGCCAACAACGAAAGAGCCGCGCGGGAAAGTCATTTGAAGCACATCTGGCAGCGATGCTGAAAGCTGGCGGAGTGAAGTTCGAAGCACAGGCAATTCTCGGTCAGCGACGCCCCGACTTCGTGCTGCCGGACCAGGCAACGGTGGCTCTGGACAGGAATCGGCGATTCGAGGACGCAGCCATTCTCTCCGCCAAAACCACGCTGCGCGAACGCTGGAAGCAGATCACCCATGAGCGCTTCAACTGCGCCATCTTCCTTGCGACTGTGGACGATCGCGTTTCAAAGGAGGCGCTGGCGGATCTCCGCGCGGCCGAGATAACGCTGGTGGTGCCAGAGTCATTGAAGATGAAGACAAATGAGTCTTTCTACTTTCACGACGCAAACGTAATCTCTTTCCGCGAGTTCTTTGATGAAGAACTGGCACGGAAGCGGCCAGCGCTCCTTCTCGCTGGCTGAGCCCACGCACAGGATTGTGCGCGGGCAACGGCAGCGTTACGTCTATGCCGAGCTATGCCAACCGCCATACTCTGCTGGGAGGATGGCAAGGATCTCCTCGGCACTCATCTCGCGAAGCAGATACGTCCGCTCGAACTGGCCGAAGTTAGTCACTAGGCGCCGCGCCGCGCCGAGGCCCACTTTGCTCTTGGGATCTTTCCGGTGCTCCTTGCTCCTGATTGTGGCGACGCCGGCTTTCGGAGAACCGTCAGGCTTCAAGTACAGGCTCTCAGCCACCGTCCAGAATCCCGGATGGGCATAGACTTCCTGTCGCCCTGCTACCTGCTCGGCGACATCTCCCCACGCCGTGCGGGGCGAACTCAACGCAACCCGCGCCTTCGAGCCATGAAGATGAACGAGTTCCCATGCCGTCCTCGAGATCAACCGGTAGGCGAGTCGCGGATCAATGTCGAGGTAATGAGGGAGATCAAATGGCTTTCCATCCTTTCCACGTCCCCGCTTCAAGAGGTTTGGGAGCAATGCCAAGGAGATCCACGCCCACAGCCCCTTATCTGCTCTAACTGCAAACCGGTCAATGTCCGGGCCAAACACTGTCTCAGCGAGATAGGCGCCAAGCTCATATGTGGTGCTGAAGCGCATTGACCTATCGATCAACCATTCACCAGGCGCGTCTCTGCAGAATGCATCATCCGTGAGGATCTCGAACGGCGCTGGCCCATCCGGCGCCGAAAGCCACGCGCGGAATCGTTCGATCCCCTGCTCGCTCAAGGCTTTGACTGGAATCATTCCGTCAGCTCCCCTTGCATTTCGCCAAACAGGCGATCGATCTGCCGCCGCAGCTGGCCTGTTGAGGCGAACCTGCGAACCACGGAAGCAGCCCATTCTTCCACTCTGTCATCCTCGTCCTCCGGAGGTGCCCCCACGTTCAGCTGGTCGATATATGCCTTCCATGTCCCCGTCCAGGTGTCGTCGTTGTCAAGCGCCCCGGGATCCTCTGCGATGCGTAGGGCAACCCTGCGCATCACTTCTGGCATGACGAGGGACACGAACCAGTGGTGGTTGACGGCAGCAGGCGCCACAGGAAAGATGCTGCGCTCGACAAGAATGCACGGCTTGGCTGACGCTTCCGCGTTTGCTGCAGGAAGATCCAGCTCCCACACAGGTCCGTACAGATCGGTCGGGAATATGTCGACCAGGCTTCCGCCAAGATTTCCTGACTCGTCGATGGGCCTGACACCATCTGCAAACCCGATCAGCTTCTTGTCGCCAGACATGTGAAACACGAACCGGAAACGGATAGGTTTATTGCGGACGAGCTCGCTGACCGCATATGCGGTTCTGTTGAAGTTTGACGCAACCCCCAACGAAAAATACTGTTCGGACGCTCCGGCTGTCGCGACGCAGTTGATCATTGCTTCGGCAGGGATCCCGGCCGCCTTGAAGTCAAATCGCTCGAGCCAGAATGTGCGCTCTGACTTGCCGTCATCACTCATCCGGAGAGAGAAGTGCCTACGATCCACCTCGCTAAGGCCCGTGGGATTAGTTCGACGCGATATCTGCTTCATCAGCTACCTCCTTGTACTTCAACCGAACCTCGAGCTGTCGGTTCTCGTCAAATCCGCGAACGGCGATCGACGCGTCATCGCTGTTCAGGCGGAATCTGATCACGTTGCCATCGGCGACAAGCCCAGTGACACCACTGGCATCGATGGTGAACCTCCCGCTATCACCAAGCCAGAAGTCTGCGGCGTCCCAAAGACGGAACGGATCGCCATGAACCGTTGCATAGCCCGTCTCAATTCGGCAATCCAGCGGGACAAATATGGCGTCCGGGACAGTGTGCGCCCGTACTGTGAAGCCATTCTTCTGTGGCTTGAAACTGACAGGCTTGGGCTTCGGCGGTGGAATTTCCAAGACAGCCATATCACCCGGCTTCTCTTTGCCACCGGAGTCCCCACTTGGCCCCTTCTTGACCTTGACCGCGTGAGCCGGATCGGCAAAGTAGACGGCCAAGGCGGTTTCATCGCGCTGCCCGACCGGCGCAACCAGCTGCACCAGCTTTGCAGCTGCGTTTCGAACCGCTGTGAGGAAAGTACCAGGGGTCATGTATGCATTCTTGACCTTCGGTCGCTGCGCATTCCAAGTGCGATGCGTCGGCTCCTCCGCGCACACAAGGAACTCGGACAGATCTGGGTCGTCTATGAAAGTGAGCGCCAGCACCGGTTGCGCCGCACGGACAGACTTGAGCTTCTTCTCGCCATCGATGGCCAAGTCTTGTCGGATGAACAGCTCTTCGCTTCGCTCCAGCTCTTCGTTCAACTGAAGGAAGACACGGAATGTTGTTGGCTGGATCATCCCCTTCTTGGTCTTTATCGACAGAGGAAAGTCCACGACGATCGGATCACCGAGCTCGAACGTGTCTTTGAGATTGGTCAGATCATTTGGTTCGAAAGAAGACTCGTCAAAGTTCCTCTGCCAGCTCTTCTTGGCCGTTGCCAACGCCTTCTGCCCGCTCTTTCCTGCCGCCAGACGGAGGAAGTTCTTGAAAGAAGGACTCTGACGTTCGTTCTTTCCTGCGCCCAAAGATGCTTCCACAATAGAACTTTCATCGAGAACTACATCGCCTACTGTGACCTCAAGACGCCCCCGACTGATGGCAAAGAAGAACTCGTTGATGACGGCAGCACGGATTTCATCCTCTGTCAGGTTGTCTTGGGGCAACGGGACAATGAAGCTTGTTCCTGCAGCATCTGCTCGGCCAAGCTTCAACTCCTGCTTTACCGCTTCGATCAGCCCTGCATCGGTGATCGGGGTTGCCAGCTTGCTCGGGTCTGCCTCACTGCACCACCTAGCCTCTTTCGCCCACCGCTCGTTCCTGCCATCCAAGCGGTAGTTCCGCAGGAAGCGGCTGCAGCCAAACAGAAGCTCACGCCCGTCGGATTTTCGCCGTGTCAGTGCAATGACAGTGCGCACCTCGCTGGCGAGATAGAGCGTGATCTTTCCCTGTCCTGCGCCGCCATTGGCGCGGGCATGTTTAGCACCCTCGCCCTCCCGGAACCAGAACGCATTCCAGTTCTCGCTCGAGCCGTCAACTGACGAGTCTGTGTACGAACCTTCGAGGCCTGTCGTTCCAAAGTCCTCAATCAGCAGGAATCGGGCTTTGTCCGTCATTGGCTTCTGTAAGAGCTGCCCGGCCTTCGCGTGCTCGACCCAAACGCCTGAAAGCAGCGCCGTGGCAACTCGACTGCGCGCGACGTCAATCTCAACGATGCGATAGCTGACTCTAACTTGGTCGTCTACAGATGCTCGTGCGTCGAGCGGATTCTGAAGAGTTTCACGCACCAGAATCTCAACGTTGGTGCGTTCTTCGATAGAAAAATTATCATCCGAAATGCTCGAACCCGAATTCTCATTTGGATTGAGCGTCCTGAATTGCCAAGCAGCCATGCTTGCCCCTGTTCCATGCCACGATTCGGCACTAGATTGATAGCAGTACCCGCGTACCAAATGCAAGGCCTAAAGATCAAAGCTCGGGGTCAACGAATCTCTCTTCGGGTCACAGGATCTCTAGTGGCTCGCCGCGACAGCGCAACTAGATCCCTCGGCGCATCCGGAAGTTCGGAGGTGAGTTAGCGTCGCCGCGAGAAACAAGAAATTTCATCTCGCGGCCACATCCGGCAAGGGAATCCTGAGACGAGGGTGACGAGCTAGAGAAGTACAGAAGCTACCAGCTGGCTCGCGATCTACAAACGCATTTGACTGTGTGAAGTCCTACCCAGAGTCAGGGCATCTTTTGAATCGCCAGTCTTGGTTGAGGCCATATTGGATCAAGTAAGGACTAATCAGGCGCGCCGCCAAGAACGACGCGCCCGCGAAACCAACAGCGTATAAGCTCTATTTTTGCCGGACGTACTTCATCTGAAGTCCCGCCTTGTAAAGACGACCAGTGCGCCATTCGCCGGGGAAACCAGGCCGATCTTCAAATATTCCCAATTGCTTCATCCGGCTCAGTGATTCGCGAACCTTGGCTGACTCTACTCCAGTCTTTTCAGCAAGCTGAACGACGATCTGATCCAGAGTGAAAGGCGTCTTCAATCCAGAAAAAGCAAGAATGAACTTAGTTACTTCATCCTTATTTATCGAGTCGTCCTGATTCAAATCCAAGAGATTGAAAAGCTCCGCCTTGACCTCCTCGATGAATGCACCCGAAGCTTCGTCATAGGCCCTAAGCACAAAAGCACTTTCGACCCGATCCGCCTTTACTGGATTCTTCGCAGACTCCAAGCCTCTATCATTCATTTCACGCAAGAACCCATCAAAGAGCCTGGGGTAGAAAGAAGCCTTGGCCTCGGCATCACCGCCCGCATCGGAGAAGTAAGTCGCGAAGAAAGTCGTCGTTTTGACCTTATTGCGCTCGAGTCCGGCAGGAAATATTTCTAGTAGCAGCTCTTCCGCCTCGCTTTCGCCCAGCGCACCACGCTCAATTTCCGACATTCTCTCGTCAATCTTCTCGCAAACTTTAGGGAAATTGTCTCTAAACCAGGGGAGACTGGACAGGCGAGCAACAGCGAAATTGAGTATTGAAACCTTATCCCACCTCAAATACAAAGAGCTACCTTCAATTTGCTGCTCGATATTCTGTGCAGCCCCGCGCTGGAGATCCGACCTCAAGAAAAGTCGGACGGTGACTCTCCTCGAGATGACTCTGCTGTACTGTACTGCACCAAGGAATCTAAACAGCGACTCCACAAATAGTCGCATCTGAGATGCCGGCACTGCTGTCTCAACGCCATCAATGAGATACACACGCCGCTCATTCTCGCTCCAATCGGAAACCACGCGCTCAATTTCCGCAAGCGAGCCATAGTGCTGTAGTTCCATTGGACTGAGTTTGACAACCCTCTTAACTTCTGACGAAAGATTATTCTCCGATGAAATTCCACACCTCAGCAATACCAACCAGAACAGCTCTAAGTTCCCACCACAAGTCGCCATGAGCGCAGAGAAATCCGCACCCGGACTCTGGATGCCGCCATTTGAAAAATCCTGAGCAACCAAAAGAGGAACGCCAAGGCGTCGCTCAGAGAGCTCCCTAACTAATCGCGTCTTTCCTGTACCTTTCCGGCCAAAGACATACAAAATCCGACTGTCTAAGCTAAAGATCCTGGCGAAGTCAGGTGTAAGGATGAACGCCCCCTCGTCCGTAGCACCACTTCGCGTTAGGACAGGCGCCTCTTCGGCAGCCGTTGCATCAAATTTGATGCCAAGAATATTCCGAAGTGATACGACCGCTTCAGAGTTCTCCGCTGACAGCTGCCCAAGATCTGGCGCCCCCCCCCGCGAGCATCGCTGCATCATGCTTCCAAAGAATCCAGAATGGATCGAGTTCGGTTGGATCAATGGCGAGATCATCTCCCTCCACTTCATCGAGAGTTAATGCATCGGAGATCGAATAAAGCAGTCTTTCAACAAATCTGCCATTCTGCCTTAGGAATGAGGTTCGATTCTCTTTTGGATCAAGAGAGAAGGTAATGAATGCCCCAGGATTCTCAGAATTGTGCTGCAAGAGGGCATCGAACACACCAGAATGTTCTACGCCGTTTGACATTCCATCAGGTCGTGCAAAGATCACAGCTGACCCTGACCACCCTTTCATCAGCGGGAGAACAGACGGTGACAACCCCGTTCTATGATCGAAAAGCACAAAATCATATCTCGGTCGAGCGTCCCCCTCCGCCTCTCCTGCAAACACCCGGATCTTTTCCGAGGCAGTTTCCAGAACTTGGGCATTGAATGTTGTACTAAGCAAAAATCCTGCAAAGTCAGCGTCAAATCTATTGGGCCGCGGCCTACAAGCCAGCAAGTCGACCTTCCCAATATCGCGTTGCCCCGCATAAACCAAAGCCAGGGGGGAGATTACATCGCTCCAACCGCATAAGCCCATCAGAGTCGAAGAGACGTCATCGGCCGCAACATTGAAGAGTGAATCAAGGGACGGTGCTTCGACGTCGGCATCCACCACAAGCACTCTTGCGCCATCGTCCGCGAGGGATTTTGCCAAAATAGCCAGAACACTAGATCTGGCTTGGCCACCTTTAAATCCATAGAAATGGAGCGCGCGTGGGCCGTCCGGTGACATTTCGCGCGGAGATCCCAAGGCTCTTCTATTACGCTCTGTAGAAAACCAAGACAGCCAATGCTGACCTACATCACCATGCTTGGTGAAATCATAGTCGTCCTCCAACTCAGCCGAAGTTAGAAGCAGCAACTGCACGAAGCCATGCGACAGCACTTCGGCAAGGTCCTCTCCAGACCAGCCGATTCTTTTCGAAAACTCCAAGAAACGAGCATCAGCGTCGACGCGCGACCAATCGTCGCTCGTGCAGATGAAATAGATCGTCGGATGAAGGTAGCTAACGTTACAGGCGTCGCCGAGAACGGCAGTTGCATCAGCTATCAGCTCGGAGATTGTCTTCATAGTGGGAGGCCAAAACTTTGCCGAAGGAAGGTTCGGATCTGCTGAACAGTTCTAGCGAGCCGTTCCAAATCAGACAGATGACTATTTGGGGCAGGCCAACCGTCACCTTGATGACGCGTATATCTCAAAAATGGGTAACTATTCTGAGGTGCCGATCTTGCTTTCCCATCCTTGCCATTGACCGAAATCGACTGCAAATCGGTCCGTAGGCGACCGATGAGCGAAGTGAGCTCCATTTCCTTACAAAGCTTAGCGCCTTTGCACCTTGCACTTTTGAATCTGGTGAGCCCCGCCCCGACATCATGGTCGGGCAATGAAACCTGCGACTTGAGCGCGAGCTCTATTGCGACCAGACCCAAGTAGGCCCTTACAAGCGCTGAGCCTGATATCTTACTCGCGAGCAAGAAGTCCGAAATGTTTGTTGAGTGCACGGGTAGCTCGAGATGCGCCGATGTTGATCGGCGCATCAGCTGGAGGAAATGTCCCTATCAAACCCCGACAGGATTCGCCTTCTCAGGATCAATCTTGTACTGCTTGATCGCCCGGGCCACATCCTTCCCGGTCATCTTCCCTTCCTTGGCCAGCGCTGCAATCGCGGCGTGCGCGATGTAGTACCGGTCAACCTCGAAGAAGCGGCGCAGGTTGGCGCGGGTGTCCGAGCGGCCGAAGCCGTCGGTGCCCAGGGCGGTGTAGGACATCGGCACGAAGGCGCGGATCTGGTCCGCATACGCACGCACGTAGTCGGTGGCGGCGATGGCCGGGCCCTGGCGGCCTTCCAGCAGCTGCGTCACGAACGGCACGCGCTGGTCGGCTTCCGGGTGCAGGCGGTTCCAACGCTCGGCGTCGAAACCATCGCGGCGCAGTTCGTTGAAGCTCGGGCAGCTCCAGATGTCGGCGGTGACGCCGAAGTCCTTCTCCAGCAGCGCGGCCGCTTCAATGGCTTCGCGCAGGATGGTGCCCGACCCCAGCAGCTGCACGCGCAGCTCGCCCTTCTTCGGCTTGCCGGCGTCGGTGAGCAGGTACATGCCCTTGACGATGGACTCCGCTGCACCTTCCGGCATTTCCGGGTGGGTGTAGTTTTCGTTCATCAGGGTGATGTAGTAGTACTCATCGATCTGGTCTTCCATCATGGCCTTGGTGCCGTGCTGGAGGATCACCGTCACTTCGTAACCGAAGGTCGGGTCGTAGCTGCGAACGTTGGGGATGCCGCCGGCAAACAGGTGGCTGTGGCCGTCTTCGTGCTGCAGGCCTTCACCGTTCAGGGTGGTGCGGCCGGCAGTGCCGCCGAGCAGGAAGCCGCGGGTACGCATGTCCGCAGCCTGCCAGGCGATGTCGCCCACACGCTGGAAGCCGAACATCGAGTAGTAGATGTAGAACGGCAGCATCGGCACGTTGGAGACCGAGTAGCTGGTACCGGCGGCCATCCAGGAGCTGATGGCGCCCGGCTCGCTGATGCCCTGCTGCAGCACCTGGCCGCTCTGGTCTTCGCGGTAGAACATGAGCTGGTCGGCGTCGACCGGCTTGTACTTCTGGCCGAACGGCGCGTAGATGCCGATCTGGCGGAACAGGCCTTCCATACCGAAGGTACGGGCTTCGTCGGCCACGATCGGCACGATGTGCGGGCCCAGTTCCTTGTCGCGCAGGGTGATGTTCAGGCTCTGCACGAAGGCCATCGTGGTGGAGTAGCTGCGCTCGCCGCTGCTCTTGAGCAGGCGCTCGTAGGTTTCCAGCTTCGGTGCGTTGAAGCTCTTGGTGGCCTTGCGGCGACGCTGCGGCAGGTAGCCGCCCAGCGAGGCGCGACGCTCCTGCAGGTACTGCACTTCCGGCGAATCCGGGCCCGGGTGGTAGAACGGCACCTGGCCGTCGGCCAGCTGCGCGTCGGTGACCGGGATGTTGAAGCGGTCGCGGAAGTGCTTGACGGCTTCGTCGTCCAGCTTCTTGGTCTGGTGGGTGGGGTTGAGCGCCTCGCCGGCGCTGCCCATGCCGTAGCCCTTGACCGTCTTGGCCAGGATCACGGTCGGCATGCCCTTGGTGTTCACGGCCTGGTGGTAGGCGGCGTAGACCTTGTGCGGGTCGTGGCCACCCCGGTTGAGGCGCCAGATGTCGTCGTCGGACAGGCCGGCCACCATTGCCGCGGTTTCCGGGTACTTGCCGAAGAAATGCTCGCGCGTGTACGCGCCGCCGAAGGCCTTGCAGTTCTGGTATTCGCCGTCGACGGTTTCCATCATCAGCTTGCGCAGGACGCCGTTGGTGTCCTTGGCCAGCAGGGCATCCCAGTAACCGCCCCACAGCAGCTTGATGACATTCCAGCCGCCGCCACGGAACACGCCTTCCAGTTCCTGGATGATCTTGCCGTTGCCGCGCACCGGGCCGTCGAGTCGCTGCAGGTTGCAGTTGACCACGAAGATCAGGTTGTCCAGGCCTTCACGGCCGGCCAGCGCAATGGCGCCGAGGGTTTCCGGCTCGTCGCTCTCGCCGTCGCCGATGAAGCACCACACCTTGCGGTCGGACTTCTCGATCAGGCCACGGTTTTCCAGGTAGCGCATGAACTGCGCCTGGTAGATGGCGGCCAGCGGGCCCAGGCCCATCGACACGGTGGGGGTCTGCCAGAAGTCCGGCATCAGCCACGGGTGCGGGTAGCTGGAGAGGCCACCGCCGTCCACTTCCATGCGGAACTTGTCGAGCTGCTGCTCGTCGATGCGGCCTTCCAGGAAGGCGCGGGCGTAGATGCCCGGGGCGCTGTGGCCCTGGATGAAGAGCAGGTCGCCCGGGTGGTTGTCGCTCGGGGCGCGCCAGAAGTGGTTGAAGCCCACGTCGTACAGCGTGGCGCCGGAGGCGAAGCTGGCGATGTGGCCGCCCAGGTCGCCCGGCTTGCGGTTGGCACGCACCACGGTGGCCATTGCGTTCCAGCGGATGATGGAACGAATGCGCCATTCCAGTTCGGCGTTGCCCGGGCTCTTGGCCTCCAGGGTCGGCGCGATGGTGTTCACGTATTCGGTGGTGGGAGAGAACGGCAGGTAGGCGCCCGAACGACGGGTCAGTTCCACCATGCCTTCCAACAGTTGATGCGCGCGCTCGGGGCCCTCGACATCAATAACGGCCTTCAGCGACTCGATCCATTCCTGGGTTTCCACAGGATTCGGGTCGTTGTTCAGCACCTCGTTCAACCAGTTCATTTGCGCTCCCATGACCGCACGCACGCGCGCGACTGTTTTAGATTTCTAGCCGCAAAGTGTAGCGCACGATAGGCTTTGCGCACTTCGCTACGCCTGCGTATGGAAGGGCGCGGGGCTGTCCTGGCGGACAGTGCGCGACAGCGCGCGGAGGGCGGCAAGCAGGTTCCACACGCACGCTGAGCATCGGCGAAGGCGATGACACGGCGGCGACGGGAGGACACCGCTGGACAGGCCGCACGCGGGGAATGGCTGTTTTTCAGGCATGCGGCGGGTGTGGGTGGGCCGGGCCCTTGGCCGGTGGGGCGTTGGCGGCCACCGTGGAACCTGGCGCGTAATGGGCTGCCCGCGTGCACTGTTCCATCAGACACACGCACCGTCGCACGGCCGAATGAGCTGAACGCATCCCTGCCGCGCGTGCGCCGCTGCTGGCTTGCCGAAGGTTTTCGATATATCGTTCCGTCACTTCATTCGATATATCGAAATGACCTCTGCCCGCGATCTCGACCGCCCTGCCCGCCCGCTGACCGCCCGGCCCCTCAGCCGTGGCGACCTGCGGCTGCTGGTGCTGTCACTGCTGGCGGAGCAGCCGCGCCACGGGTACGAGCTGATCCAGCTGATCAGTGACATGTTCGTGCGGGCCTATACGCCGAGCGCGGGCTCGATCTACCCGGTGCTGGCGCAGTTCGAGACGGCCGGCTGGGTGAACGCGGTGGAGGATGGCGGGCGCCGGCGGTATCGCCTGAGCGCGCTGGGCCAGACCCACCTGGCCGCCGAGCGCGAGGAGGTGGACGCGGCGTTGCAGCGCGTGCGCCACAGCGCGCGGGCGATCACCAAGGCCAACCTGCCGCCGGTGGTGCGCGAGGCGCTGCGCGAGCTCAAGCATGCGCTCGGCCTGTGCCACGGGCGCTGGCAGGACGACAGCGCCGCCGAGGTGGCGCAGGCCCTGCGCGAGGCCGCCGCGCGGGTGCGCGAGCAGGCGCGTTGATCCCCCTTCTTCTTTCACGACCCAGCCAGCCTCCGCCCGCCAGGTCCACCCTCCCCTTCGCCGCCGCTGCGGCACCGAAACAGGATTGCTCCGATGGCTCTGCATGAACACCGACTGCTCCGTCATACCGTGAAGTTCCGCCCGCTGCAGGTGCTGCGCACCGAGGAAATCAGCCCGTGCATGCGCCGGGTGATCGTGGGCGGCGAGGCGCTGGCCGGCTTCGATTCGCCCTCGCCGGATGACCACGTGAAGCTGTTCTTCCCCAATGCGGAAGGCCAGTTCGTGGTGCCGACGATGACGCCGGAAGGCCCGCGCTACCCCGAAGGCCAGGTGCCGTCGCCGGCACGCGACTACACGCCGCGCTGGTGGGACCTGGAGGCCGGGGAACTGGCGCTGGACTTTGTGATGCACGGGCATGGGGTGGCGTCGAGCTGGGCCGCCAATGCGCAGCCGGGCGATGCGATTGCGGTGGGCGGGCCGCGGGGTTCGCATATGACCGCGCAGGATTTCGACACCTATGTGCTGATCGGCGATGAGACGGCGCTGCCGGCGATTGGTCGCTGGCTGGAGACGCTGCCGGCGACGGCGCAGGCCGATGTGTATATCGAGATTCCCGAATCGGCCGACCGCCAGGCACTGCCGGAGGACGACCGCATCCGGGTGTCGTGGCTGGAGCGCAATGGCTTCGATGCGGTCAGCAGTACGCTGCTGGAGGACGTGCTGACCGATTTCGAGACGCCCGACGGCGACACGTTCTACTGGATCGCGGCCGAATCGCGCCGGGCCCGGATGATGCGCAAGTACATCGAGGGCCATCTGGGGGTGCCGAAGGAGTGGATCCGCTCGACCGGTTACTGGAAGGCCCACGCCGACGAGCACGACGGCGACTGAGCCGCGACGGGCACCGGCCGCGGATGCGACAATCGCATTTTGGGCCGGTGCCTTTCCATGCAAGCAGTTTCTCCTTCGGCACTGGCCGACCTGATCGACCGTGCCGAGCGCGCCGACGCCACGCTGGATGCCGCGCTGGTGGCGCTGGCACCGTCGGTGGGCGGCAATGTGGCGCCGCTGCGTGCGGCGCTGGTGCCGCTGGCGCAGTCGCAGTTGGCGCTGGTGAAGGCCAATGCCGATATCGCGCTGGTAGCCGATGAGCTGCGCCGCTACCAGAAGTACGCGCTTCCCGGAAAGCCGAGCCTGCAGATCGTGCAGTTGCGCAAGCAGCAGGCAACGGTGAAGCAGGCGGCGCTGATCGCGCGGCAGAATTACGCGCAGGCCACCCATGCATTCCTGCGCGACAGCGGGCTGACGGCCCCGGCACGGCGCACCCCGACCGATTTCACCACGCTGTGGCTGGGCAAGGTCGCTGCCGCGCTCGCGTAAAGCACGGCCGCGCCGGGATGTCGGGCCAGCGCGATGATGGGGTATCGGTGCCGGAACGGACGGCAGCCGAGCAGAGCTCGGCTCTACGGGGCTGGCGGGCGTAGCGCGATGATGGTGCCTGCCGCACCTGTAGAGCCGGGCTCTGCCCGGCTGTCGCGCGCAGCGCGATGAAGGGCTATCGGTGCCGGAACGGACGGCAGCCGAGCAGAGCTCGGCTCTACGGAGCTGTCGCGCGCAGCGCGGTGATGGTGCCTGCCGCACCTGTAGAGCCGGGCTCTGCCCGGCTGTCGCGCGCAGCGCGATGGTGGGCTATCGGTGCCGGAACGGACGGCAGCCGAGCAGAGCTCGGCGCTACGGGGCTGGCGGGGTGCGGCGCCAGTTGAAGCGGTGGGCCAGCCATATTTCGAGCAGCACCAGCACCATGATGATGAGCAGCGGGAGCAGCAGGCCCAGGTACAGGCCGGGCATCATGGAGCTGAGCTGTGCTTTGAGCAGGCGGATCACGCCTTGGGTGTGCAGCAGTTCGTTCATGCGCATGCCGAGGGCTTCGCGGAAGACGGCCTTGTCCACGCCGGTACGGCCGGCCTGCTTGGCCAGGCTGTCTTCGACCCATTCTGACATCAGTGCGCCGCGCAGGCGCTGCAGGCCGCCGCGCGTCCAGCGCATCACCCAGCCTTCGCCCTGCAGGTACTCGGCACCCGGCAACGGGTGGTCGGTGAGGTAGGCATCCACGGCATCGCGGGCAACCTCATGCACGGTGGCATCGCTGCGCATGAGGGCGGCCAAGGACTGGTCGTCGAGCGAGCGCTCGAACTCCTGCTGCCAGTCGCCGACCAGCGTCTGCAGGTGGGGCTGGAAGTGGTCGATCTGTTTGTAGAGGGCGCGCTGCGCGCCTGCGGCGAAGCCGAGCTGCAGGCCGGTGAAGGCGAAGAACAGGGGCAGTACGACGACGTAACTGGCGATCAACCAGTGATGCCAACGGCGCTGGCGTGCGAGCCAGCGGCGGCGGCGCAGGGCGAACCAGGTGGCGATGCCGAGCAGCAGGCCGATCAGTGTGCCGATGACCGCGCCGCCGATCAGGTCGAGCAGGCTGAGGCCGGTCCAGAATTCCATCATCCAGTACTGTGCGTCTTGCACGTAGGCGTCCTTGATTGCGAAATGCAGCGCTCATTGTAGAGCCGGGCTCTGCCCGGCTGTCGTGCATGGCGCGATGCGAGGTACCGGTTTTGATACGGACAGCAGCCGGGCAAAGCGCGGCCCCAGGCGGCTGTCGCGGGTAGCGCGATGGGGTGCGGAAGGGAGAGCAGCCGGGCAGAGCGCGGCGCTACGGGGCTGTCGCGGGTGGCGCATGGGGTGCGGAACGGAGGGCGGCCAGGCAGAGCCCGGCGCTACGAGGCGGTCGCGGTAGCGCGATGCGATTCGGTGTCGTTTTCAGCAAAAAGCCCGCCGTGCGGCGGGCTTTCTGCATCTCACGACGCGTGGGGAGGGATCACGCGGCCGGCTTTTCGCCGGTGGCTTCGGTGGTGATGCGGATGGTCACTTCATCGCTGACGTTCGGGGCGTATGCGCCCACGCCGAAATCGCTGCGCTTGATGGTGGTGGTGGCATCGAAGCCGGCCGCCGGCACCTTGGCCATCGGGTGTTCGCCGCCGCCGTTGATGGTGACGTCCAGGGTCACCGGCTTGGTGATGTCCTTGATGGTCAGGTCGCCCGTGACGGTCAGCTTGTTGGTGCCGGCAGCTTCCACCTTGGTGCTCTTGAAGGTGGCGGCCGGGAACTTGGCGGCGTCGAAGAAGTCGGCGCTCTTCAGGTGCTCGTCGAACTTGGCGGTGAAGCTGTTGAGGCCGGTCAGCGGCAGCTTCACTTCCACGGTCGACTTGGTGACGTCGGCGGCGTCATACACCAGGGTGCCTTCAGCAGCGCCGAAGTGGGCGCTCGGGTGCGAGAAGCCGAAGTGGCTCCACTGGGCCAGCACGTCGGTGTGGGTCGGGTCGAGCTTGTAGGTGCCCGAGGCGATCTGGATCGCTTCGGCAGCCGGTGCGGCAGCAGCGGCATCGGCAGCCGGGGTGGTGGTTTCGGCAGCAGCAGCGGCCGGCGCCGCGTCGGCGGCCGGGGCGGCGGCGTCGTCGGCCGGCTTGGAGCAGGCGGCGATGGCCAGGGTCAGGGCCAGCGGCAGGAGCAGTTTGCGGGTCACGGTCATGTCAGGTCTCTCTCTCGGATGCGAAGGGAAGGAAGCATTGCAACCACCCGTCCGCGCGGACGGGCAGGATCCAGCGGAAACGCTTACTCGATGCGGGCCGCTTCGTCGAAGGACAGGCGCGGCAGGCGCGGGAACAGGCCCGACGGGTCACCGTACCCCAGATTGACGAGGAAGTTCGACTTGATGGACGTGCCCTTGAAGAAGGCTTCGTCGACCTTGGCCGGGTCGAAACCGGACATCGGGCCGGCATCCAGACCCAGCGCGCGGGCGGCCAGGATCAGGTAGGCGCCCTGCAGGCTGCCGTTGCGGAACGCGGACTCAGTGCGGCCTTCGCGCGGGCCGTCGAACCAGGCCTTGGCGTCGGTGTGCGGGAACAGGTAGGGCAGCTTCTCGTGGAAGTCTTCGTCGAAAGCGATGATGACGGTGACCGGCGCGGCCAGGGTCTTGTCATGGTTGCCTTCGGACAGCGCGGGGGCGAGCTTGGCCTTGGCCTCGGGCGACTTCACGAACACAAAGCGCGCCGGGCTCGAGTTGGCGGCCGTGGGGCCCCACTTCAGCAGCTCGTACAGGGCCTGCAGCTGGCTGTCTTCGACGGGCGTGTCGAGGAAGGCATTCTGGGTGCGGGCGGTACGGAACAACTGGTCGAGCGCAGCATCGTTGAGTACGTGGGACATGAAGCCTCCAGAAAAGGGAATCGGGGCGGATCGGCGAAGGCTGGCAGTGTAGAGTGTCGTGACAGTTGCAACACCCAGCCTGACTGAAACGAATTAATGCCATACGTGAAACGATGGAGTCCTCCCTGGACGATCACTGACGGCCGTGCCGGCAATGTGCGGCAGGCGGTGGCCCTGGCCTCGGCCTTGAAGCTGGGGGCGCATCGTCCGCTGGTACTCAGCCCGCGCGCACCGTGGCGCTGGCTGGCGCCGCGCTGGCTGCCCGGCATGGCACAGGGCTACGGCGAGGCCTTCACGGCGCTGGCCGCCGCGCCGCCGGCACTGGCGATCGGCTGTGGCCGGCAGGCAGCCGGCGCGCTGCGGGAACTGCGGCGGCACGGCAGCAAAGTGGTGCAGATCCTCGATCCGCGTATCGGCGCGCGCCACTGGGATCTGGTGGTGGTGCCCGAGCACGACACCCTGCGCGGCGGCAACGTGCTGACCCTGCTGGGCAGCCTCAATCCGGTCAACGACGACTGGCTGGCCTGTGGCCGTGCCGCGTTCGCCTCTTTCAGTGAACTGCCCGGCCCCCGCACGGCGCTGCTGGTGGGTGGCCCTACCCCGCATGCGCCCTGGCATGAGCCTGACATGGTGCAGGTATTCCAGCAGGTGGCGGCGCAGGTACGTGCCGAGGGCGGCAGCCTGCTGGCAACCACGTCGCGACGCACACCGGCCGCGTTGGTGGGTGCGCTGCGCAGTGCCTTCGCCGATCTGCCGCATGTGATCTGGGGCGACGGCGGCGATGGCGTCAATCCGTATGCCGGGCTGCTGGGCTGGGCCAACCGGGTGGTGGTGTCGCCCGATTCGGTGAACCTGTTGTCCGAAGCGTGCGCCACGCGCATGCCGGTAAGCGTGGCGTTGGCCACGCAGGCGCAGGGCCGCATGGCGCGCTTCCAGCGGGCCTTGCACGAGCGCGGGCGGTTGCAGACGCGCTGGCTGGACTGGCACACCGATGGCCGCATTGAACCGCTGCGCGAGACGGCGCGGATTGCCGCTCAGGTGCGGGAACGGTTGCTGCCGGTATGATGCCGCGGCGGCACGGTGCCGCTGGAGAACACGCCACATGGATGACGCCCGACCCGCGATGACCGCGCGCCTGCACCGTGCACTGCTGTGCGCGATGCTGATGGGTGCCGCCGCCATCGCGCAGGCCGAACCAGCGTGCGTGGAACGCTATCCCACCCCGGCCGCGCTGGCGTCGATGTTCGATGTGGCGCTGACGACCACCGAACAGCTCGATGCGCTTGACGGCGTGGACGTCGTGCTTGTCGCGCGCGGCGGGCAGGATCTGAGCCGGTACGGGCTGCGCCACAGCCACGTGGCCTTCCTGGTACGCGAAGACGACGGCCAGTGGCGTGCGGTGCACCTGCTCAATCCGTGCAAGACCGCCCAATCGCATCTGTTCCGCGAGGGGGTGGCCACCTTCATCGGTGAAACCTCCAGCCATACCGACCTGCGTATCGGCGTGCCGACGCCGGCGTTGCGCGATGCGCTCAAGGCGATGCTGACCCAGCCGGCGATCCAGGCGCGTGCCCTGCACGAAGCGCGCTACAGCGTGGTGGCCTACCCGTTCCGTACCGAGTACCAGAACTCCAACCAGTGGGTGCTGGAAGTGCTGGGCGCGGCGATGGCGCAGGTGGAGGAAGGCACCCTGATCGTCAACCGCACCCAGGCGCAGGCATGGTTGCAGCGGCACAGGTATACGCCCAGCACATTGCACATCGGCGTGGCCAAGCGTCTGGGTGCGCGCTTTTTCGTGCCCAACGCGGCGGTCACCGACCACCCCGCCAGCGAGCGCATCTCCGGCAACTATTCAGTGGTGACGGTGGAGTCGATCTTCGATTTCCTGCAGCAGCGCAGCAGCCTGCAGCAGGAACTGTCGGTGGCGCATGTTCCCGTTGCCGGCATCACGGCACCCAGGCCGTAACCCCCTTCGTTTCATCGTGCCAAGGAGTTCTGTCATGCATCTGTTGAGCAAATCCGCCCTCGCCCTCGCCGTGCTCGGGATGCACGTGTCGGCGGTGCTGCCGGCGCAGGCCGGCAACCTGACGGGCAATCAGCAGTCGGCGGTGAGCGCGGTGGTGAGTGTGTATGCGATTTCGTTCATCGCGGTGTCGCCGGTGCTGCTGGTGGCTGGCGGCTCGAAGGCCGTGGGCGAGAGCACGCGCCGCGAGAAGCCGGCCAAGGCCGCCGCATTGCCGCCAATGGCGGTGCAGGCTGTGGAGCGTCAGCCCGATGGTGGTTATCACGTGGCGCTGCAGCGCCCCGAAGCGCCCGAGCAGAACGCGCTGGTGAATTGGCCGGCGCGCCCGGACAACCCGGCCGCACAATTGAAGGTGGGCGATGTCCTCACCTTTGCGCCAACCGATGCCGGGGCGGGATGGATGGTGCAGGCCGACGACGGTGCTGCCCTCGCCTTCCTGCCGACGCCGGAGGCCGCGGCAACGCAGGCCAGTGAGCGCTGGTGAGCCGCATGCAGCGGATCACCCGCTTGGCCGTTGTGCCGTTGCTCGTGCCGGGGCTGATTGCCGGCGCGCCGATGGCCTCCGCGCAGAACTTCGCCCATGCCTCGCCCGTCACCAGCAGTGTGTTGACCACCTCGGTGGTAAGCCTGGCGGTGATTACCGCGCCGGTGTGGCTGAGCGCGCTGGGGGTGAGCGAGATGCATGACGCCGCTGCACGCCACCACCGCGCCGGACGCGAGGCGAGGCGTGCCGGCCCGTTGCCGCCGCTGACCGTGGAGCGGGTGCAGCAGCAGGCCGACGGCAGCTACGAGGTGGCGCTGCAGAATCCGCAGGCGCCTCAGGACCTGGCCGTGGTGGCCTGGCCGGCGCGCGCCGATAACCCGGCCGCCGGTGTGAAGGTGGGCGACGTGCTGGAGTTCAGGCCGACGCCGCTTGGTGCGGGCTGGACGGTGGCCGCGGCCGACGGCACGGCGCTGGCGTTCCTGCCGACCAGCGATGCGGCCGCCCAGCGCATGAGCGAGCGCTTCTAGCTGAACCGACGGCACCGGCGCGGGGTGGCCCCGCGCTGCGTCAGGCGGGATAATCCGCCGCTTCCCCGCCTGCCCCCGGTGCGCCATGCCTGTGCGTTCTGCCATTGCCTTTGCCCCGTTGACCGTGCGCTCGCTGCTGCTGGCGGTGCTGGCAATGGGCACGGTGGTGCTGGGGTCGAACGTGCTGGTGCAGTACCCGATCAACGATTGGCTGACCTGGGGGGCCTTCAGTTATCCGGTGGCGTTCCTGGTCAGCAATCTGATCAACCGCCGGTTCGGCCCGCAGGCCGCGCGCAAGGTGGCCTGGGCGGGTTTCGCGCTGGCGGTACTGCTGTCGATCTGGATCGCGACGCCGCGCATTGCGGTGGCGTCGTGCCTGGCCTTCATCGCCGCGCAGCTGCTGGACATCACCGTCTTCGACCGTCTGCGTCGCGGCCACTGGTGGCGTGCACCGATGGTGGCCACCACCTGCAGTGCGACGTTGGACACGACGATTTTCTGGAGCATCGCGTTTGCGGGGTCCGGCCTGCCGTGGGTGAGCTGGGCGGCGGGCGATCTGGCGGTGAAGCTGGCGATCGGTGTGTTCCTGCTGGCGCCGTTCCGCGCGCTGCTGTGGCGCATGGCGCCGCGTACGGCGTAGCGCCGGGTTCTACCCGGCTGCCTTTGTATTGCGCCGGGATCTGCCGGGCTGGGGGGTGGCCGCGAAAAGCAGCCGGGTAGAACCCGGCTCTACGAGGGCGCGTGTTGCCCGCCCGTCCCGTGCGCGTCCGTGTTGCGCATCCGTGTTGTCCGCCCGTCCCGTGCGCGTCCGTGTTGCGCATCCGTGTTGTCCGCCCGTTCCGTGCGCGTCCGCGTTGCGCATCCGTGTTGTCCGCGTGTCCCGCGCGCATCGGTGTTGCGCATCCGGTTTGCCCGCCCGTCCCGTGCGCGCATTGGGGCCCTCGTCCGTCCGCGCGTCAGCCGGCGGCGTTTACCGCTGCCTGGAAGGGAAGCCCGGCTGCATCGCAGGCGGCGCTGATGATGATCCGTGCGTCTTCCAGCGCCGGGGTGGGCGCGGCCAGCCGTGGGCGGCGATCCAGGGTGCAGGCCAGGCCGACATCCAGCAGGGCGGCGTGGGCGGCGTGCAGGCCCTGGCGGGTGCCGCCCGGCAGCCAGGCGATGTCGGCCAGGGCGTCGATGAGGCGGGGGGTGTCGCGCGGCTGCAGCACCTGCGGGTGGCTGGCGGCGCTGTCGAGCACGCCGGTCTGCAGCAGGAACTCCAGATCGACGATGCCGCCGGCGCCCTGCTTCAGGTCCAGCCGCGCGGCGTCGCTGCGGTCCAGTTCGGTGCGCATGCGGCCGCGCATTTTCACCACATCGGCATACAGCACGTCGCGGTCGCGCGCGCGGCCCAGCGTCTGCGCACGCACGGTGTCGAAATCGGCCAGCAGGCCCGCATCGCCGGCGATGCCGCGCGCGCGTACCAGGGCCTGGTGTTCCCACGTCCATGCGCGCTCGCGCTGGTACTCGGTGTAGCTGGCCAGCGACGACACCAGCGTGCCCTTGCCGCCATCCGGGCGCAGGCGCACGTCGATGTCGTACAGGCGCCCGGCGGCGGTGACGGCGCCGAGCAGCGCCATCACCTTCTGCGCCAGCCGCGCGTACCAGCGACCGGGATCGAGCGGGCGCGCGCCATCGCTGGCGTCCACGCCGGCCGGATGGTCGTGCAGGAACACCAGGTCCAGGTCCGAGCCGAAGCCCAGCTCCAGTCCGCCGAGGCTGCCGTAGCCGATGATCGCAAAGCGGCCGCCGGGAATGGCGCCGTGGACGTGGCGCAGGTCGGCCTCGGCCATCGCCAGCACGGTCACCACCACCGCCTGGGCCAGTTCGGCCAACTGGCGGGTGGTGTCGACCGCACGCTGGCGGCCGTCGAGGGTGGCCATCGCCATGCGGAAGCTGAGCGCCAGGCGGGTTTCATTGAGCAGGCGCAGGGCGGCTTCGGGATCGTCCACGGCCAGCGCGGCGTCGCACTCGGCCTGCATTGCCGCAGCATCGGGCATCGGCCCGGACACGCGCACGTCGAGCAGTTCGTCGAGCAGCAACGGATAGGCCGCCAGCCGCTCGGACAGCAGCGCGCTGCGCGCGAGCACGTCCACCAGCCGCGCCAGGGCGCTGGGCTGCTCGTCGAGCAGTGCCAGGTAGCTGGTGCGCCGCAGGATGGCCTGGAGCAGACCGAGTACGCGCTTGAGCGCGGCATCGGGGTGCGGCGAGCCGGTGGCGGCATGCAGCAGCGCGGGCAGTACGCGGTCCAGGCGCGCACGCGCCCCATCGGACAGCGAACGCACGCCCAGGGACTGGGCAAAGTCGCGCAGCGATTGGTCGGCCCCCCCGGCATCGTGGAAGCCGGCGCTGGCCAGCACCTCGGCGCTGCCGGCGTCGGGCAGGCCACGCCAGTAATTGGCGAGCGCATCGGGCGCGGCCTGCCCGGCACGCGGGGCCAGCAGCGCGCCGAACTCGGTGGCCACGCGCTGGCGCTGCACCTCCAGCGCGGCAACCAGGGCATCCCAGTCCGCATGACCCAGGCCGACGGCGATGCGCAGGCGGTCGGTGGGATCGGCCGGGAGCGCGTGGGTCTGGGCATCGCGCAGCATCTGCAGACGGTTTTCCAGGCGGCGCAGGAAGGCGTACGCCTGCAGCAGGTCGGCGCCGTCCCGGGCGGCCATCTGGCCGCAGGCGACCAGCGCCGGCAGTGCGTGCAGCAGGCGGCGCTCGCGCAGCGAGGCGTCGCGGCCACCGCGGATCAACTGCAGCGCCTGCGCCAGGAATTCGATCTCGCGGATGCCACCGGGGCCACGCTTGATGTCATCGAACATCTCGCGGCGCGCCACTTCGGCGATGATCGCCGCCTTCATCTCGCGCAGGCCGTCGAGCGCGGTGAAGTCGAGGTAACGGCGGTAGACGAACGGTCGCAGGGTCTGCAGCCAGGCTTCGCCGGCGGCGATGTCGCCGGCCACCGCGCGCGCCTTCAGCCAGGCGTAGCGCTCCCAGTCGCGGCCTTCGCGCTGGAAGTACTGGTCCATGCCGGCGAACGACAGGGCCACCCGGCCGGCGCTGCCGAACGGGCGCAGGCGCAGATCCACGCGGTGGCTGAAGCCGTCCACGGTGGTGTCGTCGAGCAGTTTGGCCAGCCGTTGGCCGAGCCGGGCGAAATACTCTTCGGCGGCCAGCGGACGGGCGCCGTCGGACTCGCCGCCCTGGGGGTAGGCGTAGACCAGGTCGACATCGGAACTGAAATTGAGTTCGCCCCCACCGAGCTTGCCCAGCCCGAACACGACCAGTTGCTGGGCGCTGCCGTCGGCGGCGCGCACCACGCCGTGGCGGCCGGCAAACTCCTGCTCCAGCGCGGCCAGGCCGAGGCCCAGGCAGTCTTCGGCCAGGGTGGTGGCGCCGGCCAGGGTGGCGGGCACGTCGTCGAGGCCGGCCAGGTCACGCCAGATCAGCCGGGTGGAGGCGGCGGTACGGTAGCGGCGCAGGCGCTGCGGCCAGTCGCTGGGATGCTGGGGGTCGAGCGCGGGAAGCGGCAACGGCGGGCAACCGGGCTGGGCCAGGTGCGACAGCAGCGCCGGCTGCCGGCACAGGGTGTCGATGGCGAAGTCGCTGGTGATGGCCAGCAGGCGGACCTGGTCGAGCACGTCGGCCGAAGGAGGCCAGTGGCCGCCGTCGGTGAGCGAGAGCGCCAGGCGCGCGAGGGCGCGGTCGACGAGGGGAACGAGGGTGGCGGGGACGGCGTCGGCGGGCATCGGCATGCGGGGATTATGCCGGGCGCGTGCACACGCAGCGCAGCGGCGGGACCGTCGATCCCGAACGGCGGGCATAAAAAAGCCCGCTTGCAGCGAACTGCCAGCGGGCTCTGCTCCCTCCCCCACGTCGGGATGCAGGTCGATCTTCTAGGGTCGGCGGAGAACTTGCACGCTGCACTGCAAAACAATACTTGCGGGTACAGAAGTGCCGATAAACCTGAACAGGGAGCGCTCTGCCTGGATTGCCATCCCACCTTGGTCGCACACCCGGGGGGGATCGGATCGCCGATAATGTGAATCCCCCCAGAAACGTTGTCGTCATGTCTGTCGATCGCATTGCCAACGCGCGTCTGCGTGACCGCGTTGTATCCGCCGAAGCCGCCGCCGCCCTGATCCAGCCGGGCGAAACTGTCGCCATGAGTGGCTTCACCGGTTCGGGCTATCCCAAGGCTGTGCCGATCGCGCTTGCCCAGCGCATCGAGGCCGTCCATGCCCAGGGCCAACCGTTCCAGATCAGCCTGATGACCGGCGCGTCCACCGCCCCGGAGTTGGATGGTGCGCTGGCCAAGGCCGACGGCATCGCCATGCGCATGCCGTTCCAGAGCGACCCGGACGCGCGCAACCGCATCAACGCTGGCAAGCTGGACTACATCGACATCCATCTCAGCCACGTCGCCCAGCACGTCTGGTTCGGCTTTTACGGCGAGATCGACACGGCGGTGATCGAGGTCTCGGCGATCCGCGAAGACGGGTCGCTGGTGCCCTCCACGTCGGTGGGCAACAACAAGACCTGGCTGGACCTGGCCAAGAAGGTGATCATCGAGGTCAATGAGTGGCAGCCGGCCGGCGTGAACGGCATGCATGACATCTACTACGGCACGGCATTGCCGCCGCACCGCAAGCCGATCCCGCTGGTGCATGCCAACGACCGCATCGGCGAGACGGCGCTGCGCTGCGACCCGGACAAGATCGTGGCGGTGGTGCGTACCAACGGACCGGACCGCAACAGCCCGTTCAGCCCCATCGACAGCACCAGCGAGCAGATCGCCGCGTACCTGATCGAGTTCCTGAAGCACGAAGTGGCGCGTGGCCGCCTGCCGGCCAACCTGCTGCCGCTGCAGTCGGGCGTGGGCAACATTCCCAATGCCGTGCTGGCCGGGCTGGGCAAAAGCGGCTTCCGCGACCTGAGTGCGTTCACCGAAGTGATCCAGGACGGCATGCTCGACCTGCTGCGCGACGGCGTGCTGAGCTATGCCTCGTGCACCGGGTTCGCGCTGAGCCCGCAGGCCAATGAAACGTTCAAGGCGAACATCGACTTCTACCGCGAGCGCATCATCATGCGGACGCAGGAGATCTCCAACCATCCCGAGCTGGTGCGCCGACTGGGCTGCATCGGCATGAACGGGATGATCGAGGTGGATCTGTACGGCAACGTCAATTCCACCCACGTGATGGGCAGCCGGATCATGAACGGCATCGGCGGTTCGGGCGACTTTGCGCGCAACGGGTTCCTGTCGGCCTTCCTGAGCCCGTCCACGGCCAAGAACGGCACGATCTCGGCGATCGTGCCGATGGTGAGCCACGTCGACCATACCGAGCACGATGTGTCGGTGATCGTGACCGAACAGGGCCTGGCCGATCTGCGCGGGCTGACCCCGCGCAAGCGCGCGCGGGTGGTGATCGACAACTGCGCGCACCCGGACTTCCGCGACCAGCTCAAGGACTACGTCGAGCGCGCCAGCCGCGACAGCTACGGCAAGCACACGCCGCACCTGCTGCCCGAAGCGTTGTCGTGGCACCAGCGGTGGCTGGATACGGGAACGATGAAGGTGTGAGGGAGTGCCGGCCAGCGGCCGGCACTACCGGGCGTGGAGGGTGGCCAGCGACTCGGCCTGGAGGCGCTCGTAGATGGCGAACTCGTCTTCGACCTTCATGCCCAGCGCGTGCTCGAAGGCGTCGCGGTTGGCGTGGGCGGCGTAGGCGCGCTGTTCTTCGCCGCCGAGATTGGACTGGAAGATGCCCGCAGCGCTGACCGGCAGGAAATCCTCGTAGACGATCGGATCGGCGCTGGCCAGGCCGGCGGCGATCAGTGCCTCGGCCGGAAGATCGCCAACGGCGTCGGGGGCGGCACGGCCGGCGTCGGTAAGCGCGTAGCGGTAATACCCCAGCCCTTCGCGGCGCAGGGTGTCGTGATCGTCCGGGAACGCACGGAAGGCCGCCGCCAGGCGGGTCGGATAGTCCTGGCCGGTGCTGCCGGCGCCGCCACTGTCGCGCGCCTGGGCCAGCAGCTGGTCGTACAGCGCGCGCCCCTTGGGCGTGAGCGCCAGGCCGCGCTGCTCGATTTCGCCGAATCGCGCGGTATGGGTGCCGGCATCGGCGCTGTCGCCCGACGGGAAGTGCACCGGCTCCTCCAGCGCCTTGAAGCTGGTCTGGCGCAGCAGGATCGGGCAACGCCTCGGCGGCGGGCCTTCGATCACCGCCTTGGCGGCCAGGCCGCGCGCGAGCATGCCGGCCTGGGCGGCATCGATGTCCAGCGTGCGCGGGGTGAGGTGGTTGATGTGCGGGCCACGGAAGCTGACCACGTCGGCAATCAGCCGATGGGCGTCGTGCAGGGCATGGTAGGTGGCCAGCGACACGGTGGCATCGCCATGCCAGCGGAAGGTCTCCAGCGCGGCAATGACGAAACGCCGGCTGTCGGCCTGATCCAGCCCACCATCGCGCTCGGCCTGCGCGATCAGCGCCAGCGCCTCGTCGGTGAAGATGCGGCGGCGTGCCAGGATCTGCGCGGACTGCTCGCGCAGCGCGGCGTCTTCGATGAGCTCCAGCCGCAGCAGCGAGGTGAACACGCGGAACGGGTTGTGCGCGAGCGCCTTGGCCGTGCGCGGGCGGAACGCGGTGGAGTGCACCGGCACGCCGGCCACGGACAGGTCGTAGTAGCCCACCGGGTACATGCCCATCAGTGCGAACAGGCGCCCCAGCGTGGCCAGTTCCTCGGCGGTGCCGACGCGGATGGCGCCGTGGCGCTCCTGCGCCAGGCGCGCGCGCTCATCGGTGCGGTCCATCTGCCCGGCCAGCGCCGGATCGGCGGTGAGCACGGCATCGTTGATCTCGGCCACCAGGTCCACCAGCGTGCCGTACAACG
Source organism: Stenotrophomonas sp. Marseille-Q5258 (assembly GCF_946900935.1). Classification (NCBI taxonomy): domain Bacteria; kingdom Pseudomonadati; phylum Pseudomonadota; class Gammaproteobacteria; order Lysobacterales; family Lysobacteraceae; genus Stenotrophomonas; species Stenotrophomonas sp. Marseille-Q5258. The sequence continues at coordinate 38,910 of NZ_CAMPPN010000021.1, read as the reverse complement.
GCACTTCGGTGCGGTACATGCTGGACATGGCCTGGGCGAACAGGCTGCGGATATCGTCGGGTGAAACGAAACGGTCGGCGCTCATTACGTACTCGGCAACGGATCACGGGGGGGAACAGGCAAGCGCGTATTGTCGCCGAGCGGGCCGGCGGCGGCGATCTGCATAGCAGCACGAATCCACCGATGCCGCGAACGGCCGCCGCTTCAGGGCGTGGACGTTGAACTGCGCGCGGCACGCTGGCGCTGGGCGTGGTCGCCGAGCTGGCGCTGCAGGGTGGCGTCGAGGGTGACCGGACGGTCCCAGTGGTCGTGGCTGGCCACGATGGCGTGGCGCAGCGCGCGCCAGTGCAGGTTCTGCGGCGCGACCGGCAGGTCCTGCACCACGTCCTGCCACTGGCGCGGTTGCCCCTCGGCCGGCACGGCACGGCTCCAGGCCTGCACGCTGTCGCGGCACGACCGGCCGATGGCATGGGCCCAGAAGCACGCGAAGTAGATGTCGCCGGCCTGCCAGCCGTGGGTGTACATCAGCGCGGCGATATACCCGCGTGGGACGCCGGCATAGCGCGAGACCTCGTCCAGGAAACTGTCGGGGTAGCGCTCGGCGTAGTGGTTGATGTCGCGCAGCTGCGCATCCACCCAGTCATCGCCGGTGGCCACGACATACGCCGCGGACTTCTCCGGTGTCTGCTGTGCCGGTGCGGCCAGAGGCAGCACCAGCAGCAACAGGGCAAGCAGCGTGCGCAGGGTCATGGGACGATTCTGCCGCAGCGCTGCATGCGTGTCAGGCCTGCACAGCCTTGGCTTCGATGGCGCGCAGTGCCTGCGGCCAATCGAAGGCGGTGGGGGCATCGACCATGCGCGGCTCGTCGTCCGCCACCCCGTGCTGGGTTTCATGCGCCCAGGTCACGGCGTACGGGGTATGGATGCCCCAGCCGCCCAGCGTGATCACCGGCTCGATATCCGAGCGCAGCGAGTTGCCCACCATGCAGAAGCGCGCGATCGGCAGGTCGAACTCTTCGAGCACGCGTGCGTAGGTTTCCGGGTCCTTCTCCGACACGATCTCGATGCGCGGGAACAGATCGCGCAGGTTGGCCACCTTGATCTTGGCTTCCTGGTGGAACAGGTCGCCCTTGGTGATCAGCACGACCGGGTACTCGCGGGCAATCTCGGTGACCGACTCGCGCACCCCGTCAATCAGTTCCACCGGGTGACGCAGGGTGTCATGACCGATGTCGAGGATCTGCTGCAAGTCACGCGCGCTGATCATCTGCCGGGTGATCTCGATGGCCGCTTCAACCATCGACAGGGTCATGCCCTTGACGCCGTAACCGAACACGCCGAGGTTGCGCTGCTGCACTTCCAGCAGGTGGCGCGCAGTCCGGGTGTCGTGGACGTCGATGTAGCGCGACAGGATGTCGAGGTAGTCCTGTTCGGCCTTGCGGTAATAGTCTTCGCTCTTCCACAGCGTGTCGTCACCGTCAAAACCGACCAGGCCGATAGCGCCTTGCGGCGTGGGCATGGAGGTCATCATCGGCCAAGGATAGCAACACCGGGCATCGCGCCCAATGACGGAAACAGGCAAAAAGAAGGGCGGCCGAAGCCGCCCTTCCCCCTCACTGCCGTTCACCGGTGTCCAGCGGTGTCGGGCCCTGCCTGTGCGGGATCGCGTTACTTGCCCGGTTGTGCGCCGTTGCCGGCAGCCGCGCCCTGCTGGGCGGCGACATACGCCTTGTATTCATCCGGGCTGAGTTCGCCGTCCTTGTTGGTGTCGGCCTGGTCGAAAACCTGGGCCAGGCCGGCGTTGACCTGGGATTCGGCCTTGCTGATGGTGCCGTTGCCGTCGGTGTCGACGCTGGCCCAGGTCTGGCCGCCGCCACCGTTGGCCTGGGCCGAGGCCTGTGCCGCGGCACCGGACGCTGCATCGGCAGCGTCACCGGCCTGCGCTGCCGCCTGCTGCGCCTGCGCCGCCTGGGTCTGGGCCTGCGCGGCGCTCTGCTGGGCCGACTGGGCCATCGCCGGAATGGCCAACACACTGCCGGCGGCGACGATCAGTGCGATCAGGGGCTTGCGGTTGCGAATAGTCATTGGGGTGGTCTCCTTGGGTGGATGGTGCGCGGCCGTTGTTTCCGCACGGCCTCCACCCTGCCAGCCCTTTTGTGAATCGATATTGCGTCGCGATCAACGCCCGCACACGGTCTTAACCACCCGGCCCAGGGCGTGGATTACCGCCCTGGTTACGCGCAGGTGAGCAGACAGTAAGACACGCATTCAACCGGCCCGGATTTAACCGGATGCGAACGGAAACTCAGTCGTGGGTGGCGTTTTTTTCGCCTGAGCGCGAACTGAATATCATCCAGCCCAGGGCGACACCGCCCAACGCGCCGGCCACTTCCAGCACGACGCGCGAGCCCAGTTCGTTCGGATCGTGGATGCTGGCCAGGAACAACCGCGCATACAACGGCGATTCGAGCCGCATCATGCCCATGTAGAACAGCTTCCAGGCATCGATGCCGGCCGAGACGATCACCGCAATGACGCACGACCAGCCGATGGCGTGGCCCATCGACCACTGCGCCCAACGGCACAGCCAGTGCCACAGGCTGTACACCAGCAGCCCGACCAGCAACGCGATCAGGCCCGCTTCCAGCGTTCCCAGCAGTCCAAAGTGCAGTGGCAGGTTCATCGCGGTCCGGTCGGCAGGTCAGCGCACAGTGTAGCGGTGCGCCGGGGCGACCCGGCCCTGCGGCTCAGCGCACCGGGATGTCGTAGGCGGTGGCGGGGCTGGGCTCGGGCTGCAGGGTGTAGTGCCACCACTCCAGCGGGTAGTTGGCAAAGCCGTGGCGCTGCATCGCGCGCAGCAGCTGCTGGCGGTGGGCGCGCTGTGCGGCACTGATGTCCGGCGCATCGGTGTGGGCGCGCGCGCCGAAAAAGTCGAAACCGGTGCCCATGTCCAGGGCGGTGCAGGGGCCGGCGCGGCAGTCGAGCAGGGTCAGGTCGACGGTGGCGGCGCGGCTGTGGCCGGAGGTCCCGGCGATGTAGCCATCCAGCAGGTCCGGCTTGTCCACCTGCGGATACTGCAGCGCTTTGCGCGACTGCTCGGACGGATCGTGCGCCCAGGCGACGAACGCCTGCACCGCCCGCACCGGCCGGTAACAGTCGTAAATGCGCAGAGCGAAGCCGTCGCGCCGGAGATCGGCCTGCACCCGGGCCAGCGCCGCAGCGACCGGTGCGAGCAGGTAGCACCTGGGTGCCTCGTAGCCGGGAACCGGCGCGGCGGTGAAGTTGTCCGGGCCGGCATAGCGGATATCCAGGTCCAGGCCGGGAATGGCCCGGCCCACGTCCACCAGCCCGGCCTCGGCCAGATCGCGCGCCGACGAGACGGTCACCGTGGCTGCGCCTGCGGGCTGCACGGGCAGCGCCAGCGCGACGGCCAGCAGGCTATGGGCAATCGCCGATGCGGGTGAAATGCAGGTCCTGGTAGTCATAACTGAAGTCGATCCCCGGGTCGATCGCGGCGAGGGCGATGCCAGGCGGCGTGCCGTCATCGGGCTGCAGCCAGGCCTCGGCATCGGCACCGAGCGTATCCCACTGCACCAGCCAGCGGTTGCCAAGCTGCATCACGCGGCCACGCAGCCGCGGCGACTTGTCCACCTGCAGCCGCAGCACGCCCCGTTCGGGGCACACCGACGCCTCGCCCAGCCAGGGATCGCGGTAGCGCCCCTGCCAGCGTACGGTGGCGGCCAGCGGCGCGGGTCGGCGCGCGCGGGTATCGGGCCGCACGTGGCCGGCGCTGCGGCGCGCGGCACGCTCGTCATCGAGCTGCCGCAGATAGCCCGCCACTGTCTCTCCCGCCGCCGGTGCGGTGTAGTGCTTCAAGGCGGCCTGCATCAGCGCGGTGCGCGCGTCCTCGGCATCGCTGTTGATCAGGATCACCACGCCGACACGGCGGTCGGGCAGCAGCGCCAGCGAGGAGTACATGCCCGACAGGGTCCCGGTATGCGCCACTTTCCACTGCCCATCCATGTCCGACAGTCGCCAGCCGTAGCCATAGGCGAACACATGCGCGTTGTCCCAGTGACGCTGGCGCTCGCCCAGCGGCATCGGCATGTGCGCGGTCCACAGTGCCTGCCGCTGCGCACTGCCCAGCCAGTCCGGCACCAGGGTGGGATCGAGCAGCACCTGCATCCAGCGGGTCATGTCGCGCAGGCTGCAGCGGATGCCGCCGGCCGCCATCGAAGGCAGGTCGGAGCTGGTGTCGCCATCGGCGCCCTCGACCACCGGCCGGCCGTGCGCATGCCGGTGCGGCTGGGCCACATTGCCCACCTGCGCCACCGACCACGCGCCCACCTGGCAGCGCGTCATCCCCAGCGGCACGAACACCTCCTCGCGCAGCAGCTCGTCGTAGGGCTTGCCACCGGCAGCGGCGGCGACCTCGCCAGCCACGACATACAGGAGGTTGTCGTAGGCATAGCCACTGCGGAAACTGGTCACCGGCTTGAGGTGGGCCAGGCCGGCAATGATGTCCTGGCGGGTGAAGTGGTTGGGCTCGGGCCACAGCATCAGGTCGCCCGCGCCCAGCCCCAGCCCGCTGTTGTGAACAAGCAGATCGCGCACCTGCATGTTCCGGGTGACCCACGGATCGTGCATGCGGAACTGCGGCAGATAGCGGATGACCGGGTCATCCCAGCGCAGCCGTCCACGCTCCACCAGCCGTGCCAGCAGCGCAGCGGTCATCGCCTTGCTGTTGGAGGCGATCTTGAACAGGGTATCCGCATCGACCTGTGTATCGGCGGCGTCGCCGCGCGGTCCTTCGGCACGCTCGTAGACGAGCTGGCCCTGATCGACCACGGCCACCGCCATGCCGGCCACGTCCCGCTGACGGGCCTGGTCGTACATCGGGTCGAACACCGCCGCCGCCGGGCCGGTGCCGGCGGCAGGGGCGCTCCCCGCCACCAGCAGGCCCAACATGGCACACCACCTGCTGCGCATCGCATTCTCCGCGGCGGCCCGCGGGACGGGCCGCCCTGGGGACTCAGTAGTTCCAGGTCACCGTCAACTGCGCGTAGCGCGGCGACTGGAACCCGGTGCCGAAACCGTACAGCGGATTGGGCGTGCCGATGCTGTCCTGCGGCTCGTAATCCTGGTCCACCGACACGGTGCGCTGCTGGTTGAGCACGTTGTACACCGCCAGCTTGACGCGCAGATCCAGCGGCACCGGAACCTTGTAGGCCACGCTCAGGTCCAGATCGTAGGTCCACGGGGTGCGGCCATCGCCACCGCGCGGCGAATGCACGAATACGCGCTCGGACGGCGGCACCGACGCCTGGCAGTTGGCCACGCACACGTAGTAGCTGTGGAAGTCGGTGTCGTCGAACGGGTTGCCGGCGCCGAAGCGGGTGATCGGGCTGCCCGACTGAACGCCCAGGGTGGCGGCCACGGTCAGGTTCCCGGTCACCGCGTAGCTGCCGCGGAACTTGAACTGGTGGCGGCGGTCGTTGGCCAGGTAGCCGTAGCCGCGGTAGTTCACCCACGGGTTGTCGAAGTTCTCGGTACGCCCCGAATCGGCGAAGTCGGTATCGGAGTTGACCGGACCTTCGGCGTTGCCGCGGCCGTAGGCCAGGGTGTAGGACGCATTGAAGCCCCACACGCCATCCCAGGCGCGGTCGACCTGCAGTTCCAGCGCCTTGTAGTCGCGCTTGGGCTTGACCCAGCCGCGCTGCCCTACATAGTTGCCATCGTCGTCGTACAGCGCCCAGCCTTCGCGCGAGGTGTCGATGTCGATCCATGCATCGTTGCTGCCGTCGCAGTCGCTGTCGCCCCACACGGTGTTGGTGCGGCCGGGATTGCCCATGATCCACACGCTGTCCACCGCACCGCACTGGGCGGTGGCGGTGATGTTCATGTCATCGATGGCGTTGTGCAGGCGGCGGTAGGTGACGCTGGCGGCCACCGACCAGGATTCGCTGAGCATGTGCTGGAAGCCCAGGATCGCCTCGTCCTGGTACACCGGGTCCATGTCGCGGTTCACCTCGGCGCGCAGGTCCGGAACGCTGCCATCGCCCTGCGAGTTGTCGACGGGGCCGATCTGCCCCCCCAGGTAGGGCACGTTGTTGGAGGCACCGCTGTAGCCGAGGAACTCGTACCAGGTGCGCTCGTCGAGGAAGCCGCCGGCCTGTTTGATGTTGATGACATTGGCCACCGGCAGGAAGTAGCGCCCAAGGTTGCCGAACACCTTGGTGGTGCCGTCGCCGCGCATGTCCCAGGAGAAGCCCAGGCGTGGGGCGATCATGTCGTCGATTTTGATGTAGCTGTCGCCGTCGCCGCCCTTGTTGTCGAAGCCTTCCATGCGCGCGCCGATGTTGAGCAGGAAATTCGGCGTGACCTGCCAGTTGTCTTCGAGGTAGTAAGCCGAGTTGATGGTCTCGAACGAGCCGGCCACTTCATAGCGGCGGGTACGCACGACCAGGCCGCTGGCCGGCACCACGCCGCCATTGAGCGAGCTGCCGGGGGTGCGGTAGTACACGTCGTAGCGCAGACCGCCCGGGCCGGGGTAGGCGCGCTCGTAATCGGAGGTGTTCTCCTCGCGGTCCAGGCCGAAGCGCAGCAGGTGGTTGCCGATGGACCATTCGAAGTCGGCGCGGCCGGCCTTGCGGGTGTCCAGTGCCGACTCCAGCTGCGAGCTGCTGGTGCAGCTGCGGTCGCCCTGCAGATCGGTGGGTACGCCCTGGCTGGCGGTGCGGTTGTCGAACACGCGGTTGCAGTTCTCGTCCATCAGACTGCTCTGCGAGCGGTTGCGCTTGTTCTCGCCGTACATCAGCTTCATGGTCAGCGTGTCGTTGACCTGCCAGCTGTAGGTGCCCGACCAGTTGGTGCCGCCCACGGTGTTGTAGATCTGGTTGGTGCGGTCGCCCTCGGCCAGGCCGGTGTCGTAGTTGTAGCGGTAGACGTCGGTGACAGTGTCGCTCTTGTCGGAGAAGCCGAACAGCGACAGCATCTGGTTGTCGGTGATCTGCCAGTCGAGCTTGCCGCCCCAGAACGGGTCGTCTGCGGTGCCGCGGTTGAGCACGGTGCCGGCATCGTTGGTGGAGTTGGGCCTGTAGTCGCGCGCTTCGTACATGCCGAAGAAGAACAGCTTGTCCTGCACCAGCGCACCGGACGCGAATACGTTCAGCGCACTGCGCGAATAGTCATCGCGGCTGGCGGTGATGTAGCGGCTGCCGTCGGCGTCGTAGCGGTCGCGCGCCTGCGACTGCCAGGCGCGCGGTTCCAGCACCAGTTCGGCACCGGCCTTGAAGTCGTTGCTGCCCGAACGGGTCACGGCGTTGATCACACCGCCGGTGCTGCGCCCGAACTCCACCGAATAGCCGCCGGTCTTGACCTGGAATTCCTGGTAAAACGCAAACGGCACCGAGGAGAAGCCGACACGGTTATAGAAGTCGGTGACATTCAGGCCGTTGATGTAGACGGTGTTCTCGGCCACCGAGGAGCCACCGAAGGAGATGCCCTGCCCGCCCAGCGAGCCCTTGCCCTTCACCGCGCCGGGCGCCAGCAGCGCTACGGCGGTGATATCGCGGTCCACCGGCAGGCGCGAGAGTTCTTCGCGGGTGATATTGGTGGCCGATTCGGTGGACTTCACGTCCACCATCGACACCACCTGCGGTGCGCGCACTTCCACCGTGCCCAGCGTGTTCACGCCACTGACCGGTACGTTGACCGTGGTGGTGTTGCCCAGGCCGACATCCACCTGGCCGACGCGTGTGGCAGCGCCACCGCCAACCGACACCTCAAGATCGTAGGTACCCACCGGCAGCAGCGGGATGCGATAGCCGCCATTGGCATCCGCCTTCACCGAGCGCACAAAGCCGGTGGCCGGATTGCGTACGGTCACCGTGGCGTTGTCCAGCGCCTGCCCGCCATCGGTGACGAGCTTGCCTACCACCGCACCGTCCTGCGCCAGCGCCATCGGCGCCACGCTGCCCAGACACGCCCCCAGTGCGACGCACAGCGCCGCCCGCTTCAATCGATTCACCTTCATTGCCTGCTCTCTCCTGCAGATGTTGAATCAGGGATACCGCCGATTACCGCGCGGCCTCCAGCGGCACCACGTGCGACTGGAAGTCGTAGTTCCATTGATCGAAATACAGATTGCCGCCGGACCACTCCGCTTCGCCGCGCTGGGAATCCACGGTCTCCGATCGGGCGTGCTGCTTGGCCGGCACCAGCGGTTGGGCATAGTCGTCGTTGAAGGCGATGCGGTAGGCATCCAGGCCACCGAGGTAGAAGTCGCGCAGCGCGGGCTCGGGACTGTCCAGGCGGCCGGTGGTCACGTCCATCGGCACCCAGCCGTATGGCGCCAGGTACACCGCACCCCAGTCATGCAGGTTGTTGTAGCCCACGGCGTCATCGGAATAGACCATGCCGGACTGCCAGCGCGACGGAATGCCGTTGAGACGCAGCAGGGTCATCAGCAGCAGCGTCTGCTGGCCGCAATCGGCGTGGCCGGCATGCAGGGCGTAGTCGCTGATGTTGGAAATCGTGGAGTATTCCCGTGCGCCCGCCCACGGGATCCGGTCGACCGCGTCGAACAGCCGCTGCACGATGCGATAGGGGTTGGTTTCGGCGCCCACCACGCGCTGCGAGAACGCGCGCAGCGCAGGTGTGAACACCATGTGCGGCGCGCGTTCGGCCAGGTAGGGCTGCAACGCCGGATCGTCCGGGGTGGGCAGCACCTTGGCCGGGTCGATCGGGACATGCCGCGCGTACACAGTGACCGCGTAGCGGATCTGGAAGGCGGTGGGCGTGCCGGCCACGGCGGTTTGCTCCAGGTAGGCGGTGCGCTGCAGCGTCGCCTCCGGGGCGATGCGCGCGCCGGCCGGCGTGCTGGCGATCCACTGGATGTCCTGCTGCTGGCCGGGGATCGCACGCGGATACGGAATCCACGCCCGCACGGTCTCGCCGGCAGGTACGGCATCGGCCTTGACCACCAGCGACTGGGTGACCTCGACCCGGCGCGGCACCAAGCTGGTGGCGCCGCTGGCGCGCGCGGCCGCGACAATCTCGTGGTGGTGCGGGCCGAGGTGTTCGTAGGGGCCATCGACCGGGTCCGGTACCGAGGGCGCCCGCCGCGCGCGTGCCTCCGCGCTGACCCGGAACAGATTGGACGGTGCGCGCTTGAAGTAGCGCCGCTGTCCATCGATATCGAGGTGCTCGATCAGCCCGGCCGCGTCCCAGCGCGCGAACTCGTCGTCGCGCAGGTCCGGAATCTGCCGGCGCACCTGCGTCTTGGCGACCTCGGCATCCAGAGTGAAGTCGAGCCGGATGCGCGCCATGCGTTCGCGCTGGAAGGCGTAGTCCTCACGCGCGGCCGTGCCCAGCGTGGCGTCCTGCAGCGCAGCGGCAATGGCGGTATCGGCTTCGGCGAACGCGCCACGGTCGATCTGCGAGATCACCTGCGGCAACGGCACGGCCGCCGCGGCCCACAGCGGGGGCAGCGCCAGCAGCAGGCAGGCAACGGTGCGCCAGACGGCACGACGGCATGAAGACGGTTTGCGCGAAGCAGGATCCACAGCGACACTTCCCAAGGTGCGGGTGGTAATCGCTGTGTAACACGAGGTGGGAAGTCGGTCAATAATTTATTCTTGCTTTCCATGAAAAAAGGAATAAATATTCCTGACGCTTCCGAGGAGGGTGACCGCTCCATGATCCTGGCTTCCCCCTGCCGCCCCGTGCGGACCCCGTGGCTGGCCCGCGCGTTGCTGCTGACGCTGTTGGCCGGCGGCACGGCCGGTGCCGCCGATGCCCCGCCGCCTGCCGCCTCGGCCGCCGACACCCTGGGTGTGATCGGCCTGCGCGAGGCGTACCTGGACCCGGCGTTCTGGGCCGCTCGCCTGCCTGACCCGGACCGCGTGATCCTCGACCGTGCCGGCATCGCCGCGCAGAACGCGCGCATGCGCGCCACCGACCCGTCCATTCACGACCTGCGCGCCCTGCCGGCGCAGCTGCCGCGCGCGCGGGTGCTGGCCGACATCCAGGCGCTGTCGCGCTGGCCGACCAAGCCGCTGTATGGCGTGGAGGGGAAGCCCATCAGTGAGGCACAACGCCGCGCCGCACTGGCCAACCTCGGTCTGGAGGCGGTGCCGGCCCAGCGCCCGCTGCAGTACGGCCTGGTGACCCATCGCGCCGCGCTGCGCGCCTTCCCGACCACGTTGCGGGTGTTCACCACGCAGGGCGACACCGATATCGACCGCTTCCAGGAGTCGGCCCTGTTCCCCGGCGATGCGGTGGCGGTACTGCATGAAAGCGCCGACGGGCAGTGGCTGTTCATCACCAGCGAGCGCTACTCGGCCTGGATCGAGCGGCGCTACGTTGGCATCGGCGATGCCGAGACGGTGCTCGGCTACGGCCAGCACGGCCCGTACCGGGTGATTACCGGTGCCACCGCGTTCACCGCCTACACGCCCGAAGAACCGCGCGTGTCGCGTCTGCAGCTGGACATGGGCGTGCGCCTGCCGGTGTTGGCCGACTGGCCGGCCAATACGCCGGTCAACGGCCAGCAGGCACATGCCGCGCACGTGGTGCAGATGCCGGTGCGCGACCCCGATGGCCGCCTGGCGCTGGTACCGGCGCTGCTGCCGCGTTCGCAGGACAGCGCGGCCGATTACCTGCCGCTGACCCCGCGCACGCTGTTGCAGCAGGCCTTCAAGTTCCTCGGCGAGCGCTACGGCTGGGGCCACGACTACGACACCCGCGACTGCAGCGGCTTCGTTTCGGAGATCTACCGCAGCGTCGGCGTGCTCGTGCCGCGCAACACCAGCGCGCAGGCCGTCAGCCCGGCACTGGACCGCCTCGCCTTCGACGCGAAGGATGGCAAGGGTCGTCGCGAGGCGGCGGTACAGCAGCTGCAGGTCGGCGACCTGGTCTATATCCCCGGCCACGTGATGGTCACCATCGGCCACCTCGACGGCCGCACCTGGTTGATCCACGACACCGCCGGCGGCAGCTGGTCCGGCGCCGACGGCACGCGGGTGCAGGCACATCTCAACGGGGTGTCGGTGACACCGCTGGAGCCGATGATGGCCAGCGACACCGCCAGCTACATCGACCGCATCACCAACATCCAGCGCATTCGAGCCAAGACCCCTGAATGAAGATCACCGACATCGAACTCGGCATGCTGCGCGTGCCGCTGAAAACCCCGTTCAAGACCGCGCTGCGCACCGTGGATACCGTGGAAGATGTGGTGGTGCTGGTACGTACCGACAGTGGCCACACCGGCTACGGCGAGGCGCCGGCCACCGCGGTGATCACCGGCGACACCCACGGCTCGATCATCGAGGCCATCACCACCTTCATCAAGCCGCGCCTGATCGGCCAGGACGTGGCCAACCTCAACCATCTGTGTGGCCTGGTCCAGTCCTCGCTGGAGCGCAACACCAGCGCCAAGGCGGCGGTGGAGATCGCGCTCTACGACCTGTGGGCGCAGCTGCACAACGCCCCGCTGTACCGCATGCTCGGCGGTGGCGATCCGGTGATCACCACCGACATCACCATCAGCGTGGACTACATCGACAAGATGGTGGCCGATTCGCTGTCGGCCATCGACCGCGGTTTCGAGTCGCTGAAGATCAAGGTCGGCAAGGACATCGGCCTGGATATCGAACGGGTCAAGGCGATCCACGCCGCCGTGCAGGGCCGCGCCCTGCTGCGCCTGGACGCCAACCAGGGCTGGACCGCCAAGCAGGCCGTGTATGCGATGCGCACGCTGGAAGAGGCCGGGGTAGTGCTGGAGCTGCTGGAACAGCCGGTCAAGGCGGCCGACATCAGCGGGCTGAAGTACGTGACCGACCGCGTCAACACGCCGGTGATGGCCGACGAAAGCGTGTTCAATCCCGGCCAGGTGGTGGACCTGATCCAGCAGCGCGCGGCGGACATCATCAACATCAAGCTGATGAAGACCGGCGGGCTCTCCAACGCGATCCGCATCGCCGACATCGCCGCCATCTACGGCGTGCCGTGCATGATCGGCTGCATGATCGAGTCGAGCATCAGCGTGGCGGCCGCCGTGCACCTGGCGGTGGCCAAGAGCGAGGTGATCACCAAGGTGGACCTGGACGGTCCCTCGCTGGGGCAGTTCAACCCGGTCACCGGCGGGGTCAACTTCAACGAATCGGAGATCACCATCAGCGATGCGCCCGGGCTGGGGATCACCGAAGTGCGCGGACTGGAGATGATCACGCCGCCGCGCTGGTAGGCCGCGGCCGGGCGCTACCACCGCCCGTTGATCCCGCTTACCCTTTCTGCAACCGGACCCACGCTGAGCCCCATGCCGCCCCTGGTGAAAATCCGCTCCGAGCGTGACCACATGTCGGCGATCGAGCGCCGCATCGCCGACTTCATCCTCGACAATGCCCACCTGCTGCGCGACTACTCGTCCCAGCAGCTGGCCAGTGCGCTGGGGATCAGCCAGTCCAGCGTGGTCAAATTCAGCCAGAAGCTGGGCTTCAAGGGCTACCCGGACCTGAAATACTCCATCGGCGAAGCGGTGGCGCGCGCCGGCCACGATCCACAGGCCCACCCGCCGTCGCCAAGCGCCGACGACGACTACGCCGGCATCGCCGCACGCCTGCGCCTGAGCAAGGCAGCCGCCGAGGAAGAGACCGGCCTGGCCAATCCACAGGCCGATGTCGAGGCCATCGTGCGGCTGCTCGATGGCGCGCCCAAGGTATTCGTCTATGGGCTGGGCGACGACGGCCTGTACGCGCGCGAATTCGCCATGCGGCTGTCGCTGCTGGGCATGCTGACGGTGCACCATGCCGACCCGATCCTGATGATGGCCAACCTGTCGGCGGCACGGGCCGGTGATGCGATGCTGGTGTTCTCCGAGTTCGGCAAGCTGCCGCAGCTGTTCCAGCTGTCGCGGCAGTTCCAGGACATGGGTGGCAAGGTGGTGTCGATCACCCGCCACAGCGCCAATCCGCTGCGCGCGCATGCCGACCGGTCACTGGTGGTCTGCGCGCACGACCCTGCGCCGCACGTCGCCCAGCTGCTGTACCGTGCTTCGCTGCAGTCCCTGCTCGACTTCGTCTTCGTCCTGTTGTGCCACGCCAACCCGGACCGCCACCGCCAGCTCGGGGTGAACCTGGAACGGATCGAACACCTGATCGACACCTGATCGACCCCTGGTTTACCGGAGTCCACGATGCTGCCGCTGCTGCGTACCGCCCTCGCCGTCACCGCTCTCGCCACCGCGCTGCCGGCTGGCGCACTCACCCCGTTGCCGCCGCTGTCGCACAGCCGGCAGGCCATCGTGGTGGTCACCGACAGCTGGGACGCCACCCAGGGCCGGCTGCAGGCCTATGAACGCCGGAGCAGCAGTGGCCCGTGGCGCAGGCACGGCCCCGCCTTCACCGTGGCCGTGGGGCGGAACGGCAGTGCCTGGGGCGTGGGCCGTGCGTCGCTGCACAATCAGGGGCCGCAGAAGCAGGAAGGCGATGGGCGCAGCCCCGCCGGCATCTTCGAGATCGGCCCTGCGTTCGGGTATGCGTCGAAGATCGCCAGTGCGATGCCGTACCAGCCGATGACGGCCAGCCACTACTGCATGGATGTGCCCACCTCGCCCCACTACAACCGCATCGTCGATGCGAAGGACGTCGGTGCCACCGCAGTGGAAGGATCCACCGAACCGATGCGGCTGGACCTGCACAACAAGGGCGATGTGCGCTATCGCGAAGGCTTTGTGATCGAGCACAACAGCAGCCGTACGCCTGGCAGGGGCAGCTGCATCTTCGCCCACCTCTGGCGCACGCCGGGCGAGGCCACGGCCGGCTGTACGGCAATGGAGCCGCGTCACATGAAGGCCCTGCTGGCCTGGCTGAAGCCGGATACGCGCGCGGCATTCATCCTGCTGCCGAAGACGGAGTACGACAACCTGCAGGTGCCGTGGCAGTTGCCGGTCCTGACCGGAGCGATGCATTGAGCGCCCCGTCCGAACCGCAGCTGGAACGCGCGGTCAGCCGCTGGCAGATCGTCGGGCTGTCGATCAACGATGTGATCGGCAGCGGTATCTACCTCCTGCCGGCCGCCACGGTGGCGCTGCTCGGGCCCTTCAGCCTGTGGGGCGTGGTGGCTGCGGGCATCGTGGTGGCGCTGCTGGTGCTGTGCTACGCCCAGGCGGCCAGTTATTTCGATGAGCCCGGCGGCAGCTATCTGTACGCACGCGAGGCCTTCGGGCGCTTCGCCGGATTCGAGATCGGCTGGATGATCTGGCTGACCCGGATCAGCTCGGCGGCCGCATTGAGCAATGCGCTGGCCGATGCGGTGGCGCGCTTCTGGCCGTGGGCCGGGCATGACATCGGCCGCATTGCGATCATCGTGGTGTCGCTGGGCTTCCTTACCGCGGTGAACGTGGCCGGCGTTCGGTCGGCCGCACGCACCGGGGTAATCCTGGTGATCGGCAAGCTGCTGCCGCTGCTGCTGTTCGTGGCAATCGGCGCGTTCTACGTTGACATGGACCTGGCCTTCTCCGGCGTCCGCCCGGACCCGCACGACCTGCAACGGATGGGCGAGGCGGCGCTGCTGCTGCTGTACGCCTACGCCGGCTTCGAGAATATTCCGGCCGCCGCAGGCGAGTACAGGAACCCGCGCCGTGACATCCCGTTCGCGCTGATCACCATGATCGTCAGCGTCACCATCATCTATGGCGCGGTACAGCTGGTGGCGCAGGGCACGCTGGCCAACCTGGCCACCTCGCCGACGCCGCTGGCCGATGCCGCGTCCAGTTTCGGGGGAGAAGCGCTGGCGCTGATCCTGACGGTGGGTGCCACCATCTCCATTCTGGGCACCAACAGCAACACCATGATGATGGGCCCGCGGTTCCTGTTCGCGCTGGCCCGCGACGGCTACGGGCCGAAGGTGCTGGCCAACGTGCATCCGCGCTTCCGCACACCGGCGGCGGCCATTGTCACCCAGGGCGTGATCGCACTGGCGCTGGCGTTGTCCGGGTCGTTCGTGCAGCTGGCGCTGCTGTCGATGACCACGCGTCTGTTCGCCTACATCGGCACAGCGGCGGCGGTACTGGTATTGGCGCGGCGTTTCGCCGACCGCCCCGGGGCGCTGAAACTGCCGGGCGGCCCGCTGATTCCGGTGCTGGCGCTGGTGCTGTGCCTGGCATTGTTCGCCAGTGCGAGCTGGCAGAACATTGCGGCGGCACTGGTCGCCTTCGCGGTGGGCGCGGTAATTTACAGACTGCCGCGCAAGGCGACGTGACGACGCGTTGACACGCGGGAATGCGGGCTGATGTGCCGCGCGGCGCTTGATGCGGCATTCACTCCGCTGGCCCATGACGTTAACCGGTGCTCCGCTACGGTGATGCCTCACCCCACCGGAGCTACCAGATGAGCCCTGACTACCAGATTCCCGGCCGGGTGCCGGAAGACGGCGTGCCGCGCCAGGCCGTGTCGGACTACTGGCGCGAGCGGTTCTCCAGCGAACCGTACTATGACCAGAGCCAGTTCTTCGACGATTACGAGCCGGCCTACCAGCTCGGCCACTACTCCCGCGCCGACGACATCATCCGTGCGTACGAAGAGGTTGAAGCCGAGCTGGAAACGCGCTGGGCGCAGGAGCGTGGCAAGAGCAGGCTGACCTGGGCGCAGGCGCGCAATGCGGTGCGCCGTGGCTGGGACGAATCCACTGCCCTGCGCCAGGCGCACCTGGACAAGGGCGTGCCGCGCGGGACCTGACCGGCCCGCGCAGCCACCCGGTGTCGCCCTCAGTCCAGCGAGGGCGGCGTGACCGGCCGGGCCGGCAGCGGCGGCAGCGTTGCGCCGTTGGCGGCCATCAGGTCGCGGGTGTTCTTCTGCACGGCCACGGCGCCGAACAGCGCCAGCGCGAAGGCCATGCCGTAGAAGCCCTTCTCGCTCAGCAGCAGGGTGGCGTTCCACAAGCCCACCAGCAGCAACAGCAGCGAAGCCAGCAGGGCGAACCAGCACAGCGCGTAGTACAGGCCGCTGACGGGAATGGCCTCGGCCTTGTCGCGCACGCTCTTCTGCAGCGACACCGCCGCAAACAGACCGAACAGCAGCAGGGTGAGGTAGTAGCCCTTCTCGTTGAGCGCCATCTCGGCGTTGAACAGGCCCACCAGATAAGCAGCAGCGCCCAGCAGCAGCGCGCTCCACGAGGCGGCGATGAACGCGGCGGACGGTTTGTGTACCTGTTGCTTCATGATTCCAACTCCCTTGGAAGACAGTGCTGCGGGGCCGCCCCACGGGCGGCTGGCGCCAACGGTAGCCGATCCACGCACTGGCGCATACGGGGAATGACGTATGGTGCACGCGGCGAGGACAGGCATGGTGTACAACGCCTATCTGGCCATCGCATCCCCTCCGGAGATACTCCATGACCCGCAAGCTGCTGCTCTCGCTCGCCATCAGCCTTACCCCCGCCCTGTTCACCACCGCCTGCGTGGCCGCCGATACGGCCACCGCGCCTGCGGTCGAAAAGGCGAACTGGCCGTTCACCGCTACCGCCGTCGGCACCTTCAACGAGCCGTGGGCGATGAGCTTCCTGCCTGACGGCAGCCTGCTGGTCAGCGAGAAGCGCGGCGCGCTCAAGCACGTCAACCCCACCAGCGGCACCAGCGCCACCATCAGCGGCGTGCCCGCGGTGGCCTACGGCGGCCAGGGCGGCCTCGGCGATGTCCTGCCGCATCCGGATTTCGCCCGCAATCAACTGCTGTACGTCAGCTATGCCGAGGCCGGTCAAGGCGACACCCGTGGCGCGGCCGTGGCGCGTGCGCGACTGGTGCTGCAGCCCGACGGCAGCGGCGCGCTGCAGGATCTGAAGGTGATCTGGCGGCAGACCCCCAAGGTCGAGGGCAAGGGACACTACGGCCACCGCCTGGCGTTCGGGCCGGACGGCAAGCTGTGGATCACCTCCAGCGAGCGCCAGAAGTTCGATCCGGCGCAGGACATGGGCGGCAATCTCGGCAAGATCGTACGGCTGAACGACGACGGCAGCGTGCCGGCCGACAATCCCTTCGCCTCGCAGGGTGGCGTGGCCGCGCAGGTGTGGTCGCTCGGCCATCGCAACGCGCTGGGCATCGCCTTTGACGCGCGCGGCAAGCTATGGGTGCACGAGATGGGCCCGGCCGGCGGCGACGAGCTGAACCTGATCGAGCGCGGCGCGAACTACGGTTACCCGGTGGTCTCCAACGGCAACCACTACGACGGCCGCGAGATTCCCGACCACAGCACCCGGCCCGAGTTCGCCGCGCCGAAGGTGACCTGGACGCCGGTGATTTCGCCGGCCGGTTTCATCATCTACTCCGGGACGCTGTTCCCGCAGTGGAAGGGCAGCGGCTTCATCGGCGGGCTGTCGTCGACCTCGCTGGTGCGGGTGGCCTTCGACGGCGACAACGCACGCGAAGCCGAACGCTTCCTCATGGGTGAGCGCATCCGCGAAGTGGAGCAAGGGCCCGACGGCGCGATCTGGCTGCTGGAAGACGGCAGCAACGGCAAGCTGCTGAAGCTGACCCCGAAAGCTTGATCCTGCAGCGCCGGCACCGCGCCGGCACTGGCCTGGCGCCCTCGCCGTCTGGCGGGGGCGCGGCCGCGCGCTGCCCTACTGGATGGTGACGACCTTGACCTCGGTACGGCTGCAGGCCGTGTCCAGGCAGGCGCCGTTGAGCCAGACCTGGCCGTCGCCGATCATCACCCCCTGCTGGTTGACCATCACCGTGTCGAAGGTCTGCGCGGCAATGGCCTTGCGCACGGCCGGGGTCAGGATGCGCTCGTAATTGCGCTGGAACTCGCCCGGGCCGGCGATCGTGGCGCCGTTGGCGATCTTCAACGGGAAGCGGACTTCCTCGACCACCGCGGCACGGTCGCCGCCATTGACCGCCTTCTGGAAGGCGATGAAGACCGCTTCGTACTGCGCGGCATCACCGAGAACACGGTCGATCCGCTGGCGCACGTCGTCGGCGGCGGCGGCAGGCGCGGGGGCGGCGGGCGGCGGCGCCGCATCGGCGGCCGGTTCCACCGCATCCGGCGACAGGCCGGCCGCTGGCGCCTCGTCGGGTGGCGCGGTGCTGGCCACCGGTGGCGACGTGGCGGCCGTCTCTGCCGGTGGCGATGCCGGCTGCGAACAGGCAGCCAGCAACAGCGTGGGGACCAGGAATGGGATCAGGCGCATCGGACGCTCCATCGGTTCAGCCGGGTTGCCAGCCTAGCGCCGGCGCCGTCAGCCAAGGATGACGAGCGCGGTGCCGGCCAGCCGCCGGCACCGCCGATCAACCGGCGAGCAGTTCGAAGATCACCGGCTCGCCGCTGGCCGAAGAGGCGCACACCCACAGGTCGAACTGCCCCGGTTCGGCGCCGAACACGCCGTCGCGGCCGGTGAACCCGAGCGCATGGCGATCCAGGGTGAACTGCACCTGCGTGCTCTGCCCCGGCTGCAGGGCCACCTTGCGGAAGTCTTTCAGCTCGCGCACCGGACGCACGCGGCTGGCGACGCGGTCGTGGATGTACAACTGCACCACTTCCTCGCCGGCCACCGCGCCGGTGTTGGTCAGCGTGGTGGTGATGGTCAGCGTGTCGTCCCAGCCCAGCGTCTTGCTGCTCAGCTGCGGCACACCGTAGTCGAAGGTGGTGTAGCCCAGGCCGTGGCCGAACGGGTACAGCGCCGCGTTGGGAATCTCGCGCCAGCGCGCCTTGAACTCCGACATGGTCGGCAGTTCCGGGCGACCGGTGCGCGGATGGTTGTAGAAGAAGGGCTGCTGGCCGGACACCTGCGGGAAGCTCACCGGCAGACGGCCGGACGGGTTGTAGTCGCCGAACAGCACATCGGCCACGGCCGGCCCGGTCTGCGTGCCCAGGTACCAGGTCACCGCCACCGCCTGCGCGTTGCGGACGGCCCCCTGCAGCGCCAGCGCACGGCCATTGCGCAGCAGCACCACCAGCGGCTTGCCGGTCATCGCCACCGCTTCGGCGAGCGCCTGCTGCGCCGGCGGCAGGGTGATCTCCACCCGCGACTGCGCCTCACCGCTGTAGCGCTGCGGTTCGCCCAGCGCCAGCACCACCACATCGGCGCGCAGCGCAGCGGCCACGGCCTGTTCGATGCCGTCCTGCAGGGGCGCTTCCAGCGCGCAGCCCGGGACGATTTCCAGCAGGGCCTCATCGCTGATGGCCGCGCGTACGCCGGCTTCCAGCGTGACATAGCGCGACTTGTCGCCGAACAGCGTCCAGCAGCCTTCGATGTTGTCGCGGTCCTGCACGAACGGACCGATCAGCGCGATCTTCTGCCCGGCCTTCTTCAGCGGCAGCACGTCGCCGTCGTTCTTCAGGAGCACGATCGAGCGGCGCGCGGCATCGCGCGACAGCGCGTCGTGCGCGGCGATGTGCGCGGTATCGGCTTCACGCGCCAGATCCAGCGAGCGGTAGGGATCGTCGAACAGGCCAATCGCTTCCTTCAGCCTGAGGATGCGGCGCACCGATTCATCCAGCGTGGCCATCGGCACCTCGCCACTGGCGACCAGGCCCGGCAGGTGTTCGGCGTAGAAGCCGCTCTGCATGCTCAGGTCCAACCCGGCGGTGAACGCCTTGGCGGTGGCATCACGGTCGTCGGCGGCATAACCGTGGGCGACCAGTTCCATGTCGGCGGTGTAATCGGAGATCACCACGCCCGGGAACTGCCATTCGCCGCGCAGGATGTCGGTCAGCAGTTCGGCATTGGCGCTGGCGGGCACGCCGTTGATGTCGTTGAAGGACGACATCACGGTGAGCGCGCCGGCCTCGAAGGCCGCCTTGAACGGCGGCAGGTGGACATCGCGCAGAGTCTGCGGGGAGATGTCGACCATGTTGTATTCCATGCCGGCCATCACCGCGCCATAGGCGGCAAAGTGCTTCGGCGTGGCCAGCAGCGCATCGGCCGCACGCAGGTCCGGGCCCTGGAAGCCGCGCACGCGGGCGGCGGCGAACGCACAGCCCAGCACCACGTCTTCACCGGCACCCTCGGCGCCACGGCCCCAGCGCTGGTCGCGGGCAATGTCCACCGCCGGCGCATACGTCCAGTGCAGGCCCGCGGCAGTGGCTTCCACCGCCGTGGCGCGCGCGGTGCGCTCGGCCAGCTCCGGCTCGAAGCTCGCGGCCTCGCCCAGCGGGATCGGGAACACGGTGCGCATGCCGTGGATGACATCGGCTGCCAGGATCACCGGGATGCCCAGGCGGCTCTCTTCCAGCGCCACCTGCTGGATGCGGCGGCCGGCTTCCACGCCCACGCCGTTGAACAGCGACCCCACCTTGCCTTCGCGGACCTGTTGCAGCACCTGGTCGGCGTTGCTGACGTTCGCTTCCGGATTCACATCCGGCGCGAACGGCCGGACCATGTCCGCGAACACACCCAGCTGGCCGACTTTTTCTTCGACGGTCATCTGGGCAATGAGGGTTTCGATGCGATCGGCGGCCACCGGCTGTCCTTATGAAAACGTTTACAAGGCCGGGATTCTAGCGTTCCCGAGCCCGTTGTGAATGATTTTGGCGTTCATTTTTCTTCCCCGTGGGGAAATTCCGGCGTCGCAGGGGCGCCGCCGGGGGCAGAGGAGCTTACTCCGCGAAGGCGCGCTGCTGCTGCGCAACCATCAACATGGCATCGCTCGACGCCTGGAATACCCGCAGCCCAAAGGCCGGCAGGATCGCCAGAAGGTGGTCGAACACATCCGACTGCACGCCTTCGTAGTCGGCCCAGGCGGTGGTCCGGGTGAAGCAGTAGATCTCCAGCGGCAGGCCTTCCGTGGTGGGCTGCAGCTGCCGTACCAGCAACGTCATGTCCGTATGGATGCCCGGGTGCTGGCGCAGATAGCGTTCAACATACGCGCGGAAGGTGCCCAGGTTGGTCACCCGGCGCGCGTTGATCGCGTCCATGCCCTTGGCACGCAGGTCGGCGTTCCACTGCTCCAGCTCGGCCTGCTTGTCGCGCAGGTACTCGCGCAGGACCGCGAACTGCTCCAGCCGGGCCAGCGCCGTCGCATCCAGAAAATCCACGCTGTGCTGGTCCAGGTACAGCGCGCGCTTGATCCGGCGTCCGCCGGCCTCCTGCATGCCGCGCCAGTTCTTGAACGACTCGGTGACCAGCTTCTTGGTCGGGATGGTGGTGATGGTCTTGTCGAAGTTCTGCACGGTGATGGTGTGCAGGGCGATGTCGATCACATCGCCATCGGCGTTCTGGCTGGGCATCTCGATCCAGTCGCCGAGCCGCACCCGGCCATCGCCGCTGATCTGCACGCTGGCCACCAGCGACAGGATGGTGTCCTGGAAGATCAGCATCAGCACGGCGGTGGCCGCGCCCAGACCGGTGACCAGCGGGCCGAGTTTCACGCCGAGCAGGGTCGCCACGATCGACAGGCCGGCGATCACGAACACCACGATCTTCACGACCTGCAGGTAGCCCTTGATCGGCTTGTTGCGCGCGTCCGGGCGGCGCTCGTACAGATCGTTGGCCGCATCCAGTGCGTGCGAGACGGCCAGCGCCACGGTCAGCACCGCCCATGCCCGGCAGGCCCCCATCACGAACTCCACCAGCTGGGGCGGCAGGCCCGGCACCACCTGGACGCCGGCGGCGATGACCATGCTGGGCACCACGTTGGCCAGGCGCGAGATCACCCGCAGGTTGTTGCGGCCTTCATTGCCCGCTCCATTGCCGGGCAGCCGGTTGACCAGCTTGCGCAGGCCGCGCAGCAGGATCCGCTTGGTGACAAAGTTGGCCAGCCAGGCGGCCAGCGCCACGGCTGCCACCACCACCAGGGTGTAGGCCCAGGGCCAGGGTTCGAGGGTGCGCTGCAGGTCCTGCAGCCATTGGGGTGCCACTACCGCATCAAGCATGGTGGGGGGTCTCCAAATGCGTGCGTTGCCGGGCAGAGCCCGGCACTACGGGTTTGCGTTGCCGGGCAGAGCCTGGCATTACGGGTGTGCGTTGCCGGGCGGAGCCTGGCATTACGGGTGTGCGTTGCCGGGCGGAGCCTGGCACTACGGGTGTGCGTTGCCGGGCAGAGCCTGGCATTACGGGTGCGCGTTGCCGGGCAGAGCCTGGCACTACGGGGTTGCGTTGCCGGGCGGAGCCCGGCATTACGGGTGCTGGGTGGCGGTGCGTTCGATGATCACGCCGACCGCGCGGGCGCCGCGTACCGCGCCCGGCTTGCTCAGCTTCAGCCGCAGCCACTCCACGTTGAACTCGCGCAGCACGATCTCGGCGATGCGTTCGGCCAGTGTCTCCACCAGGCCGAAGTCGGACTCGCGCACGAACTGCTCGATGCGCTTGCTGACGGCTTTGTAATTGAGGGTATCGGCGATGTCGTCGCTGGCGGCCGGGCGGCGGTTGTCGAAGCCCATTTCCAGGTCGAAACGCAGGGTCTGGCGGATCCGCCGTTCCCAGTCGTAGATCCCGATCAGGGCGTCGATCTCGAGCCCTTCGATGAATACCTTGTCCATAGGAATGCCACGTGGAAGATGGCGAACATGGTAACGGGCCGGTCCGGAACGTGCCGGGAACCCGGAACGAAGCGCCATCGCCGATGCACTCGCGCTGCAGTACGGTCCGCAGTGGCCGTGGTGCCCAAATGCGCAGAGTTCGACCACTGGATGCAACGCGAGAAGACCGTGACCCAGCGCCTGCATCAACGGCCGGTCTGATGCGGCCGCTGAGGCGTCCTACACCGCCGGCAGCGTAGCCATGTCCCAACGCGGGGTGACCTGCACCTGCGGCGGGGTGTGCTGCCCCGCTTCCAGCCGCAGCGCGCCGGCGAAGGCAATCATCGCGCCGTTGTCGGTGCACAGCGCCGGGCGCGGGAAGCAGACGCGGCCGCCACGGCGGCGGGCCATCTCGTCCAGGCGGGCGCGCAGGCGCCGGTTGGCCCCCACGCCACCGGCCACCACCAGCACGTCGCAGCCGGCGGCATCCAGCGCGCGGTCGCACTTGATCGCCAGGGTTTCCACCACGGCATCTTCAAACCCACGGGCGATATCGGCGCGGGTCTGCTCGCTCTGGTCGCTGTCGCGCCAAGCCAGGAGCACTTGGGTCTTCAGGCCGGAGAAGCTGAAATCCAGCCCGGGGCGATCGGTCATCGGCCGGGTGAAACGGTACTTGCCCGGTGTTCCACGCTCGGCCAGCGCAGCCAGCTGCGGCCCCCCCGGATACGGCAGGCCCATCAGCTTGGCGGTCTTGTCGAAGGCCTCGCCGGCCGCATCGTCCAGGGTCTCGCCCAGCAGGCGGTACTGGCCGATCCGGTCCACCGCCACCAGCTGGGTATGGCCTCCGGACACCAGCAGGGCCACGAACGGGGCCTCCGGCGGGTCGTCTTCCATCAGCGGGGCCAGCAGATGACCCTCCATATGGTGGACACCCACCGCCGGCACCTCCAGCGCCCAGGCCAGCGAACGGGCTACGCCGGCGCCGACCAGCAGGGCACCGACCAGCCCCGGACCGGCGGTAAAGGCCACCCCGTCGATGTCCGAGACCTGCATGCCGGCCTCGGCCAGGGTCTGCCGGATCAGCGGCAGCAGCTTGCGCACATGGTCGCGGCTGGCCAGTTCGGGCACCACCCCACCGTATTCAGCGTGGAGGGCGATCTGGCTGTAGACCGCATGGGCGCGCAGGGCGTCGACACCGGACAGCGCGGTGTCGTACACCGCCACGCCGGTCTCATCGCAGGAAGATTCGATACCAAGGACTCGCATAACGCGTATTATGGACCTCTTGAGGCCCGGCAGATGCACCGCCAGCCCATCTGACACCACCTGTGGCCAAGAAGTTTGCCGGGGTGGGTTGCAACTTCTTTTGTCGCCGCTATAATGTGCGGCTCTCACCGGGCGTGACCCGGTTCTACTGTGTCCCGGAGATTCCATGCCCAGCGTCAAAGTCCGCGAGAACGAGCCCTTCGAGTTTGCGCTCCGTCGCTTCAAGCGCACCTGCGAAAAGGCCGGCGTGCTGGCCGAAACCCGCAAGCGCGAGTTCTACGAAAAGCCGACCCAGGAGCGCAAGCGTAAGGCTGCTGCTGCTGTGAAGCGTCAGCTGCGCCGCTCGTCGCGCGACGTTACCAAGCGTCAGCGCCTGTACTGATCGGACGCAACTTCGATGCGGCAGGCCTGTCCTGTCGCGGCGGAGCCGAAGCCGGAACGCGCAAGCGTTACCGGCTTTTTGCGTTCCCGTCCCCAGCTATCGATTGCCCCCTCTTCCACCGATACGAGGTGTTCCATGAGCCTGAAGCAGCAGCTCACCGATGACATGAAGGCCGCCATGAAGAGCGGCGAGAAGCACCGCCTGGGCGTGATCCGCCTGATCAACGCGGCGATCAAGCAGAAGGAAGTGGACGAGCGCATCGAGCTGGACGACGCCGCCGTTGTTGCCGTGCTGGACAAGATGGTCAAGCAGCGCAAGGACTCGGTCACCCAGTACGAAGCGGCCAATCGTGACGACCTGGCGCAGATCGAGCGCGATGAGCTGGTGGTCATCGACCAGTATCTGCCCGCCAAGATGGGCGAAGCCGAGATCGTGGCCGCCATCCAGGCCGCCATCGCCGAAACCGGCGCGACCGGCGCAGCGGACATGGGCAAGCTGATGGGCGCATTGAAGCCCAAGCTGGCGGGCCAGGCCGACATGGGCCTGGTGTCCAAGCTGGTCAAGGCGCAGTTGGCCGGCTGAGCGCCCGCATGCAGCGCCCGTCCCGTGGCGGGCGCCGATCATCGACGCGCGTGGTGCAGCACTGCGCGCGTTTCACCCGGTCTTCGAACCGGGGCTGCTAGAAATCCCGGCATGTCTTCGCTGCCCCCTTCTCCGGCGCCCGACCCGGCGCAAGACCCCTCCCGCGTTCCGCACCGCCTGCGCAAGTATGTGGACCGGCTTGAACGCAGCTTTCCAGTTGCCGTGGGCAAGCGCTTTGTCGAGGTGGACGTACTGACCCAGGCCGCTTCGTTGTCCTTCTATGCGCTGCTGTCGATGGCGCCGCTGCTGGTCCTGCTGCTGTGGCTGACCGCCTCGCTGTATCCGCCGGCCCAACAGGCGCTGATCGCACAGATCCACGACGTCGCCGGCAGCAGTGCCGCCACCGTGGCCGACACCGTGCTCAAGAACGCCGACAACCAGCCCGATGTCGGCTCGCTCGCCGGCGTGTGGAGCACGCTGCTGTTGTTCATCGGCGCCACGGCCGTGTTCGCGCAGCTGCAGAACGCCCTCAACCTGATCTTCAACACCAGCGGCGAGCGCCTGGACGGCATCGTGGCGTGGCTGCGCAAGCGGGTGTTCTCGTTCGGCGTGGTGCTCGCCCTGGGTTTCCTGCTGATCCTGTCGATGACCGCCACCACCATGCTGCAGGTGGCCTTCGCGCAGTTGCCCTCGGTGCTGCCGGCCGTGGGCTACCTGACCAGCCTGGCCCTGTACACGGTGGGCTTCGCCTTTCTCTACCACTACCTGCCGGACCGCCGCGTGGCGTGGCGCCAGGCCTTCATCGGCGGCGCGATCACCTCGGCGCTGTTCGCGCTGGGCCGCTATGCCATCGGCCTGTACATCGCTACGGTCGCCCCTGGCAGCGCCTACGGCTCGATGGGCGCGCTGGTGATCTCGCTGGTGTGGATCTACTACGCCACTGTGGTGTTCTTCGTGGGCGCGCTGATGACCGCGGTGGTCGATGAGCGGCTGCGCGCCCGGTTCCACCTGGCGCGGGCCGGGATCGCCGCGCCCAAACCGGGCGAAGTGGCCGGCAGCTAGTAGACTAGTCCGGTCCCCCGCTGCCCTGCGTGGCCGTTCTCCGGCCGCGCCACCTGCCTGCTGCCTATGGCCCGTATCCCCGACGCATTCATCGATGACCTGCTGGCCCGCTCCGACATTGTCGAGGTGGTGGGCAGCCGCGTGCCGTTGAAACGCCAGGGCAAGGAGTATGCGGCGCGTTGCCCGTTCCACGACGAGCGCTCGGCCTCGTTCACCGTTTCCCCGACCAAGCAGTTCTATCACTGCTTCGGCTGCGGCGCGCATGGCACCGCGATCAGCTTCCTGATGAACTACGACCGCCTGGAATTCCTCGACGCAGTCGACGAACTGGCCAAGCGCGTCGGCATGGAAGTACCGCGCGATACGCAGCCGCGCACGGCGCAGCAGCAGGATGACAGCCGCGATCTGTACTCCGCGCTGGATGCGGCCACGCGCTTCTTCCAGAAGTCGTTGGAGGGCAGCGACAAGGCCCGTGCCTACCTGGACCAGCGTGGCGTGGACGAAGAGAACCGCGCGCGCTTTGCGATCGGCTATGCGCCCGATGGCTACAGCGCGCTGAAGGATGCGCTGGGCAAGGACGAGCGGCGCATGAAGCTGCTCGACCGCGCCGGCCTGTTCTCCAAGAACGACCGCGGGCACGTCTACGACAAGTTCCGCGACCGGGTGATGTTCCCGATTTTCGATCGCCGTGGCCGCGTGATCGCCTATGGCGGCCGGGTCATGGAAAAGGACGATGGGCCCAAGTACCTCAATTCGCCCGAGACCGCCCTGTTCCACAAGGGCCGCGAGCTGTACGGCCTGTGGCAGGTGCGCCAGGCCAACCAGAAGATCGAGCGGCTGATCGTGGTCGAGGGCTACATGGACGTGGTCTCGCTGTTCCAGTTCGGCGTTACCCAGGCGGTGGCCACGCTGGGCACGGCGACCACGCCGGACCATGCCGAGCTGCTGTTCCGCAACGCGCCGGACGTGTTCTTCTGCTTCGACGGCGATGCCGCCGGTCGCCGCGCCGGCTGGCGTGCGCTGGAATCGGTGCTGCCGCGCATGAAGGATGGCCGTCAGGCCTTCTTCCTGTTCCTGCCCGATGGCGAGGACCCGGACACCATCGTGCGCAAGGAAGGCCGCGAAGGCTTCGATGCCCGCCTGCAGCAGGCCACGCCGCTGTCGCAGTTCTTCTTCGACGAGCTCACCCGCGAGGTCAACATGGCCACGCTGGACGGCAAGGCACGGCTGGCCGAGCGCGCCAAACCGATGCTGGCGCAGATTCCCGACGGCGCCTTCGGCGACCTGATGAAGCAGCAGCTGACCGCGCTGACCGGGCTGGGCGCCAAGCCGGGTACGGCCACGCCGGTCGCGCGCCCGCCATCGCGCGCGGTCGCTCCGGCGCAGCGCCGCAGCCTGGTGCGCGCGGCCATCGCCATCCTGCTGCAGCAGCCGTCGCTGGCGATGACCCTGGAGGGGCATCACTTCAACGGCCTGCGCCTGCCCGGCGTGGACCTGCTGCTGGAACTGCTGACCCTGGTCGAGCAGCGGCCCGATATCAGCACCGGTGCCCTGCTGCAGCACTTCGACGGCCGCGAGGAACAGGAGGCGCTGCACAGACTCGCCGCGCAGACATTGCCCGGCGACGAGGCGATGTGGACCCAGGAACTGCACGATGCGGTCGCCCAGCTGGAAAAGCAGCTGTTGATGCAACGTCTGGACGAGCTTCAGGCAAAGCAGAGCCAGCAGGGTCTGGACGATACTGACAAGTACGAGCTGCGCGAACTGCTCAAAGCGCGCAGCACCATCCGCTTCTGACCGACGGAGCTGCCGTGGCACCCCACATCGCGCGTCCCGCTGAATCGATCGTCCACTGGCGCCGTGCCGGCCTGATCGCCGCGCTGCTCGCGCTGGCCCTGCCCGCCTGGGCCGCGACGCTGCCGTTCGCGCAGCCACGGCCGCAGCTCTACACCGCCGGCCAACCCAGCGCCGCCGAACTGCAGCAGGCCGCCGCCGCGGGGATCACCACCCTGATCGACCTGCGCCAGCCCGACGAGGAGCGCGGGTTCGACGAAACCGCCGCTGCCGAACGCCTGGGCCTGCGCTATGTCCGCATCCCGGTTGCCGGCGCTGCCGGCCTCACCGACGCCAATGTGCAGGCCCTGCGCACCGCGCTGGCACAGAGCCAGGGCCCGGTCCTGCTGCACTGCGCCTCCGGCAACCGCGTCGGCGCCCTGCTGGCGCTGATGAAGGCCCGGCAGGGCGCGTCCGTCGAAGACGCACTGCAGTTCGGCCGCGATGCCGGCATGACCTCGCTGGACGCCAGGACCCGCGTCCTGCTCGAACAGGACACCGCGCGTTGATCCAGTACGCGTGTCCGTCCCCCCTTCCCCCCACGACAGGAGCATGCCGCGCATGACGCCCTGGTGGTCGCGCCTGCGGCCGGACAACTTCACCCTCGCCCTGCTCTGCACCGTGCTGCTGGCCTCGCTGCTGCCCATGCACGGCGCCGCGGCAATGGTGCTCGACGATGTCACCGACGTCGCCATCGCCGCCCTGTTCTTCCTGCACGGCGCGCGCCTGCCGCGCGAGTCGATCGTCGCCGGCATGCTGCATTGGCGGCTGCACCTGACCATCCTCGGCTGCACCTTCGTGCTGTTCCCCCTGCTGGGGCTGCTGTTCAAACCGCTGGACGGCTGGCTGCTGACGCCGGAGCTGTACATCGGCGTGCTGTTCCTGTGCGCGCTGCCCTCGACCGTGCAGTCGTCGATCGCCTTTACCTCGATGGCACGCGGCAACGTGCCGGCCGCCGTCTGCAGTGCCTCGTTGTCGAGCATCCTCGGCGTGTTCCTGACCCCCCTGCTGCTGACGGTGCTGGCCGGTACCGAAGGCGGCATGCAGAACCCCGTGCATGCCATCGTGAGCATCATGCTGCAGCTGCTGGTGCCGTTCGTGGCCGGCCACCTGCTGCGGCCGTGGATCGCCCGCTGGGTGGAGCGGCAGCGCGCGCTGCTGCGCTACACCGACCAGGGCACCATCCTGCTGGTGGTGTACTCGGCCTTCGGTGAAGCGGTCAGCGAAGGGCTGTGGAGCAAGACGCCGCTGCTGTCCCTGCTCACGGTAGCTATCGTGGCGGCGGTACTGCTCGGCATCGCCATGCCGACGATCCGCTTCATCGCACGGCGGCTGGGCTTCAACCGCGAAGACGAGATCACCATCCTGTTCTGCGGCTCCAAAAAGAGCCTGGCCACCGGCGTGCCGATCGCCAAGGTGTTGTTCACCGGCGGCAGCCTCGGCGCGATCGTGCTGCCGATCATGATCTACCATCAGATCCAGCTGATCGTCTGCGCGATGATCGCGCAGCGGTATGCGCGGGATCCGGTGAAGCCGGTGAAAGATGGTGGAGGACAGTGAGCCCGTTCCAACGTGTACGCCCTGTCGCCAGCCCGTTCAATCGACCAGACGGCCAACACTGAGCTGCGGCATCCACACCACCAGATCGTAGCTGCGCCGTGGATGCGTATCGACGCGCGGCGCGCGTGCCGGCTGTTCGACCAGCGATCGCGGGCCGCAGCGGTCCAGGCAGGCCCACGCCTCTCCGCGCAGCGCGTCCAGGCGTACGCTGTACAGCGGCAGATCGCGCAGTTGCGCTGACATCGGCTGCTGCTGCATCTCCGCCGGTGCGCCCTGCGGGCGCGCGCGCAGCGCATGCGCGTTACCGGTGAGCACCAGCATCCGCGCATCGGCAGGCAGCGCGCTGAACTGCTGCCGCAGGTGGGTTGCCATCGCCGTATCGCGCGTCTGGTTGTCCTTTGAGGTGCCGGTTTCCACGTCATAGCCGGCAATGCCCACATCGCGGCCCTGGGCGCGCAGCGCGCGCACCGCGTCGATGAGGTCCAGCATGTTGCTGCTGCGGCGCCCGTCATGCTGATCGTCCTTGACCGCCCAGAACGGCGAAGTGCGCAGCGCGTCGCGCGCGTCGGCACCGCCGTCCGAGCGCAGATAGCGCGCCAGGGCCGCGTTCTCGCTCATCGGCAGTTCCAGCGCCAGCCGCACGGCGGCATTGTCGCGGCTGTAACGCTCCGTCAGGTCGGCCACCAGCAGCGGCGTTTCGGCGGTGCCGTGGTACTCGCCGAGCACGACCAGGCGGTGGTCGCCGGCGTGCGCCATGATCTGCGTGGCCGTGTCATCGGGCGCAGGCGCGGCCATCGCCGCGCTGCACAGCAGCGTCATGGCCAGCACTGCGCTTGGCATCCATCGTTTCATGACGTCACGTCCTGTTGGGTCATGAAAGCAATGGCGACAGTTGCCGGAGATTCAAGGCGCGCGTCGCAGCGCGCCCGCGTCCTACAACCAAGGCAGCATCCAGTGGTCCACCATCAGGAAGGCGAACAGCGCCATCAGGTAGACGATGGAGTAGCCGAACATCTTCATCGAGAACAGTTCATCCGGCGGGTTGAGCATGCGCCAGGCGTACCAGAGGAAGACCGCGTTGAGCACCACTGCCCCGCCGAGGTAGAACATGCCGCTCATGCCGAACACGACCGGCAGGATGCTCACAACGGCCAGTGCGATCGAATACGCCATGATCGACTTGCGGGTGTACACCACCCCGTGGGTCACCGGCAGCATCGGGATCTCTGCCTTGGCGTAATCCTCGCGACGGAAGATCGCCAGCGCCCAGAAGTGCGGAGGCGTCCAGATGAAGATGATCAGCACCAGCAACGACGCATAGGCCCAGTCCCACGGCCCCTGCATGCCGGTGATCGCGGCCCAGCCCAGCATCGGCGGGGTGGCGCCGGCCAGACCGCCGATCACGATGTTCTGCGAGGTCGCACGCTTGAGGTACACGGTATAGATCACCGCGTAGCCGATCAGCGAGGCGAAGGTCAGCACCGCAGTGATGACGTTGACCCACACGATCAGGATGGTCATCGACAGCGCGATCAGCAGGCCGGCGAAGACCAGCACCTGCCACGGCTTGACCTTGCCCACCACCAGCGGGCGCCACGAGGTGCGCGCCATCTGCGCATCGATGTGCGCATCCAGCAGCTGGTTGATCGCCGCGGCCGCCGAGGCGGCCAGCCAGATGCCGAGGAACCCGAGCGCGCCGTCGAGCGCCTGCTGCGCGGTGGGCAGCCCGGGAATGGCCAGGAACATGCCCACCAGCGCGGTGAACACGATCAGGGCGACGACCTTGGGCTTGGTCAGGTCCCAGTATTGGCGGTAGTTGCTCAGCATGTCGTCAGCCCACCGTACCGGAGGCCACGGCCGAGGGCCGGCTGGCCGCATCCGGCGACCGCAGGCGCGCCAGCAGCGTCACCAGCACGAACAGCAGCGCAACCGCGCCGCCGCTGTGTGCGACGGCCACTTCCAGCGGCACGGCCAGCTTCACATTGAGAACGCCCAGCGTGATCTGCAGGGCGACCAGCAGACCCAGCGCCGTCGCCCAGCCGCGCATGCTCGGCAGGCGGAACAGGCGCACCGACAGCCACAGCAGGTACAGGCCCACCACGATGGCCATCAGGCGGTGCGCCATCTGGATGGCGATGCGCGACGCACCGTCGAGCACCCCCCCTTCGTAATCCACGCCGATGCCGCGCCAGAGGGTGAAGCCTTCACTGAAGTTGTGCGGTGGCCACCACTGGCTCACGCAGCGCGGGAAGTTGTCCAGCGAAGCGCTGCCGCCGCCGCAGGCGAGCGCGGCATAGTTGGCGCTGACCCAGCCACCCAGGGCGATCTGCAGCACCAGCAGGGCCACACCGGCGCGGATCAGCCACCGCAGCTTCGGTGCCTCGGCCAGGGTGATCGGCATGTGCGTGGCGCGCCACGCCATCCACACCAGCAGCCCGAACATCAGCATCCCACCCAGCAGGTGACCCATCACCACGATGGGCTTGAGCAGCCAGGTCACCGTCCACATGCCCAGCAGTGCCTGGAAGATCACCACGGCCAGGGTCAGCAGCGCGACGCGGGCCAGATCGCTGTTGGTCCAGCGCCACGCGGCGACCAGCAGGATCACCTCGCCGATCAGCGCGATGATGCTCGCTGGGACATGCATGCCCATCATGTATAGCGGTATGCCGGTGGCCACCAGGACGCAGGCGGTCACCACCGCCGTGCTTCCCCAGCGGCGGCGGCGCGTGGCCAGCAGGGCCAGGGTCAGGATCTCGATGCCCAACGCGCCGGCGAGGAAACGGTGGACCTGCTCGCGCCATGCCTTGTGGGTTTCCAGCGGCCGGATCTTCGCCGCCTCGTGGCCGATGACTTCTTCGGCATGCTGCGGCCAGGTGACACGGCCATAGCAGGTTGGCCAATCCGGGCAGCTCAGGCCGGCATCGGACAGACGCACGAACGATCCGAACATGATCGTGCTGGCCGTCATGATCAGGGCGAACCACGCCAGACGGTGGAAATTGCGATGCAGCGCCGGGCGCGCGGTGGGGTTCATCAAACGGAACTCACTTCAGTTTCAACAGCGTGGCCATGTCCTTGTGCAGACCGGCCAATGCGAATCCCGGCGCATACCGCATGATCACAAACCCGTTGGGATCGATCACATACACAGGCGTGCCGGCGGCGTCATCCACGGCGGGCAAGGCGGCACGCAGGTCCGGCTGGGCGCGCAGCACGCGTAGCGCGGGCAGGCCCTGGACCTCGGCCGGCGGCGTGCCCAGCCACAGGATCTCGACATTATCGGCTTTATGGCCGAACAGCTGCCACACCTTGCCCAATCCCTGCGACAAAGTGACGCACTCGGCCGCACAGCCGTCTCCCGGTGCCACCAGAATGCGCCAGGTGCGTGCCTGCGGATTCCACGGGTAGGGCTGGCCATCGGCGAGCGTGGGCGGCCTGGCCACCAGATCCACCGGCGGCGCGAGCATCTGCCCGGTGTTGCGATGGGCCGTGGGCTGCCAGCCGGAGAAACGCAGCACGCCGGCCAGCGCCATCACCCCGAAGAACAGGCCGAACAGGGCGATCAGGGTCCAGCGACCGCGGTTGCGGGCGTTGAGCTGTTCCTGCGGGGTGGCATTCATGCGTGCGATTTTCTCATGGAAGGAGGAGGTGTGCCGGTCAGGGGGCGCGGCCAGGGCTGGACGATCCGTCCGGACGACGGTGGCGGCGCCATTCGAGCAGAAGGGCAACCATCAGAACGGTCAGGGCCAGGCCGAACCACTGCACGGCGTAACCGAGATGGCGGCTGGGCGGCAGGGTGTTGGGCAGCAGCTCCAGATCGCGCGCGTAGCCCCCGGGCAGCGCCGGGTCCAGCCGCAGCACGCGGGCCGGCAGGCTGCCGGGTGGCAGGGACAGCGCAACCGCCACCTCGTCCGGCGGCATCCGGCTGGCCAGCCAGACGTTGGTCTGCTGCGTGGGCGACATCGCCGGGCCGAGCGCCAGCCCGGCGGCCGGCGGCGGCGCGAGCAGGCCAGCCAGCCGCACGTGGTCATCGCGCAAGGTGACAGTGGGCACCGTGCGATCGGGTGGCATCGGCAACCAGCCCAGGTCCACCAGCGCCAGCGCACCGGCATCGCTGCGGAACGGCTGGTAGACCTTGATGCCGGCGCGGCCATCGCGCATCTGGTTGTCGAGCAGCAGCGCCACGGGAAGAAAGCATCCGGCATCCACCACCCACCGCAGCTGTGGCGGCGCTGCGAGCGCCTCGGCAAGGGTCAGGGCCTGCGCGCGGGCGGGCGCCTGCTGGTCCAGCAGTGCCTGTTTCTCGTGCATCCGCTGCAGTTGCCAGTGGCCGAGGAAGCAGAACAGGGCGATGGTCGCCAGCGCCGCGATCCAGCCCATCAGGCGTGTGTGCTGGCGCATCATGACAACGCCGGCAAAACGCGGTCAGATAGGCCACCCCGCCCTGCCATCGAGCCGCGCATGAATGATTCGTTGAAGACCCTGCTGGTAATCGCGTTTCTGATCGTCATCGTCTGGAATCTGGGCGCGGGACTGTATTACCTGTTGGTCGATCGCGGCCAGACCAAGCGAACCGTCAACGCCCTCACGCGCCGCATCGCGGTGTCGGTGGCGTTGTTCCTGCTGGTGGTCATCGGCATCTACAGCGGCTGGATCAAGCCCCACGGGATCGGTGGCTGATGCCGCGTCGCACCGACGCGGCATCCCGTCGCTGCGACGCTACAGCACGTAGACGAACAGGAACAGCATCAGCCAGACCACGTCGACGAAGTGCCAGTACCACGCGGCCGCTTCGAAGCCGAAGTGGTTGTCGCGGGTGAAGTGGCCTTTGGCCGAGCGCAGCCACATCACCACCAGCATGATGGTGCCCAGCAACACATGCGCCCCGTGGAAACCGGTGAGCATGAAGAAGGTCGAGCCGTAGATGCCCGAACCAAGCGTCAGGTTGAGTTCCTTGTAGGCGTGGATGTACTCCTCGGCCTGCAGGGTGAGGAAGAACGCGCCCAGCAGCACGGTGATGCCCAGCCACACCAGCAGCTGGCGGCGATGGCCGGCTTTCAGTGCGTGGTGGGCGATGGTGAGGGTGACGCCGGAGGTGAGCAGGATCAGCGTGTTGATCAGCGGCAGGCCCCACGCGGGGATCGTCTGGAAGTGACCGCCGATGCTGCCCGGGCCGTTGGTCGGCCAGGCGGCCGAGTAGCCGTCCCAGAGCAGTTCGTTGGTCATCACGCCATCGCCCTCGCCGCCCAGCCACGGCAGTCCCAGGTTGCGGGTGTAGAACAGCGCGCCGAAAAAGGCGCCGAAGAACATCACTTCGGAGAAGATGAACCACACCATGCCCATCCGGAACGAGCCGTCGACCTGGCGGTTGTAGTTGCCGGCCTGCGATTCGCGCACCACGTCGCTGAACCACCAGAACAGCGTCAGCACCAGCATCGCCAGGCCCGCGTAGAACGTCCACTTGCCCCAACCGGAATCGTTGAGCCAACTGGCCACGCCGACCATCGTCACCATCATCGCGATGGAGCCGATGAACGGCCACTTGCTGTGCGTGGGCACGAAGTACACGTTGGCATCGGGGCTTTGCTGGGCCATGAGTCTGTGTCCGGGTGCGTATCAGGGAGCCGAGCGCGCGGTGGCCGGCGGTGTCGCCGGGGCCAGCTGCGCGGACAGTGCGTCGTTCTTGTAGAAGGTGTAGGACAGCGTGATCGTGGTGACGTTGGCGGGCAGGTCCGGGTCGACGATGAAGCGCACCGGCATGTCACGCTTCTCGCCGGCCTGCAGGGTCTGGGCGGTGAAGCAGAAGCACTCGGTTTTGCTGAAGTAGCCCGATGCCTTGGCCGGCGCGACCGACGGCACCGCGCTGCCGACCAGTGCACGATCGCTGTCGTTGCGCGCGTAGTACAGCGCCTCGTTGAGCTCACCGGGAACGACGTCCATCGTCAACTGTTCGGGATGGAACGACCACGGCAGCTTGGAATTCACGCCGCCGTCGAACTCCACGCGTACCGTGCGCTTGCCGCCGGCGGTGGTGGCCGCCGTCGCGCCCGGGCCACGCTCCAGGCGCACGCCGAACACTTTCTCGCAGGCGATGCGGTACAGCGGCACCAGCGAGAACGTCAGTACGAACACCGCCACCGCCACCCCGATCAGCCGGGGCAGACCCGCGTGTCGCGCAGGCGGCGTGGGGCGTTCGTCGCTCATCGCCCGATCACCCCGCTGAGGATGAAGCCCACATAGACCAGCACGGCCACGCCGCCCACTACCCACGCCGTACGTTGCGCGCGGCGGCGGCGCAGGGCCAGGCTGTCGATGTCGTGCGGAGGCGTGTGCATGGCAACCTCAGTGGGTGATGTCGTCGTGGGCCAGATCGCCCGGGCGGATGACCGGCGGCACGGTGAAGGTGTGCGCCGGTGCCGGTGAGGGAATCGTCCATTCCAGCCCCCGTGCGCCTTCCCAGGAGCGGTCTGCCGCCTTCTCGCCGTTGCGCAGCGAGACGATCAGGATGGCGGCCATCATGAACGGCGTGGCGAACATACCGAACGCACCGATCGTGCTGATCAGGTTCCAGTCGGCGAAGGCCACGCTGTAATCCGGGATGCGGCGTGGCATGCCGGCCAGCCCGAGGAAGTGCTGCGGGAAGAACAGCAGGTTGACGAACACGATCGTCCACCAGAAGTGGATCTTGGCCCACGTTTCGTTGTACATGCGCCCGGTCCACTTCGGCCACCAGTAGTACACCGCGCCGATCAGCGCGAACACCGCGCCGGTGACCAGCACGTAGTGGAAGTGCGCCACCACGAAATAGGTGTCGTGATACTGGAAGTCGGCCACCACGATCGCCAGCATCAGGCCGGAGAAGCCACCGATGGTGAACAGGATCACGAAGGCCACCGCCCACAGCATCGGCGCTTCGAAGGTGAGCGAGCCGCGCCACATGGTGCTGACCCAGTTGAACACCTTCACCCCGGTGGGGATCGAGATCAGCATGGTGGCGAACATGAAGTAGATCTCGCCGCCCAGCGGCATGCCCACGGTGAACATGTGGTGGGCCCAGACGATGAACGACAGGAAGGCGATGGCGGCCACCGCGTACACCATAGCCTGGTAGCCGAACAGCGGCTTGCGACTGAAGGTGGGAATGATCTCGCTGACCACGCCGAAGGCCGGCAGGATCATGATGTACACCTCCGGGTGCCCGAAGAACCAGAAGATGTGCTGGAACATCACCGGGTCGCCGCCGCCGGCCGCGTTGAAGAAGCTGGTGCCGAAGAACTTGTCGGTCAGCAGCATGGTCACCGCGCCGGCCAGCACCGGCATCACCGCGATCAGCAGGAATGCGGTGATCAGCCAGGACCAGCAGAAGATCGGCATCTTCAGCAGGTCGATGCCCGGGGCACGCATGTTCAGCACGGTGGCGATGATGTTGATCGCGCCCATGATCGAACTGATGCCGGCCACGTGGATGGCGAACACGGTGAAGGCGACGTTGTAGCCGCCCTGCAGCGACAGCGGCGGGTACAGGGTCCAGCCACCGGCCGGGGCACCGCCCGGCAGCAGGAAGGTCAGCAGCAGCAGGCTGAAGGCCACCGGCAGCAGCCAGAATGACCAGTTGTTCATGCGCGGCAGCGCCATGTCCGGCGCGCCGATCTGCAATGGGATCATCCAGTTGGCCAGGCCGACGAACGCCGGCATCACGCCGCCGAAGATCATCACCAGCGCATGCACCGTGGTGAGCTGGTTGAAGGTCTCCGGTCTGACGAACTGCAGGCCGGGCTGCATCAGCTCGGCACGGATGATCACGCTCATCGCCGCGCCGATGATGAACATGATGAAGCTGAAGAGCAGGTAGAGCGTGCCGATGTCCTTGTGGTTGGTCGAGAAGAACCAACGCTCGAAGAAGCTCTGCTGATGCCCGTGGTGCCCGTCGTGGTCAACTGCGGAATGCGCCATCGCAACTACACCTCACTGGATCCGGTGGTACCCCCCGCCCGCCGGCTGGCGGACGCGGCTCGATTTCAGGCGTTGCTGTCTGCTGTGGCCGGTGCTGCCGGTGCCGTGGGTTCGGCGGCCGGGGCCGGTGCGGCGTCAGCCGGTGCCGCAGCCGGCGTTTCCGCTGCCGGCGCCGGTGCGGGCCTGCGCGAGGCCAGCCATTTCTGGAAGTCCTCCTTGGACACCGCTTCGACCACGATCGGCATGAAGCCGTGGTCCTTGCCGCACAGCTCGGCGCACTGGCCGCGATAGACGCCGGGGGTTTCGATGTTGGTCCAGGCTTCGTTGATGAAGCCGGGAATGGCGTCCTGCTTCCAGCCCAGTGCCGGCACCCACCACGCGTGGATCACGTCGTCGGAGGTGATGACGAAGCGGACCTTGGTATCCACCGGCAGCACCAGCCGGTTGTCCACATCCAGCAGATAGTGCGGGTGCGACTCGCGGGTGGGCACCTTGCCGCTCTGCCGCATGCGGTCGGACTCGCGGTCCAGGCGGCTGGTGAAGGCCACTTCCTCGCCGAGGTACTCGTACTTCCACATCCACTGGTAGCCGGTGACCTTGACGGTCATCTCCGCATCCCGTGTGTCGTAGAACTTGATCAGATTGGCCGTGGCCGGCCACGCCATCACCACCAGGATGATCACCGGGATCACCGTCCAGATGACCTCGGCCCTGGTGTTGTGGCTGAACTGGGCAGCGACCGCGCCCTTGGACTTACGGAACTTGAAGATGGCGTAGAACATCGCGCCAAAGACCAGCACCCCGATCACGGTACAGACCCACAGCGAGAACAGGTTGGATTCCCACGCCAACCGCGAGCTCTGGGTCACCCCCTTGCCCATGTTCAACTGCCACGGTTTGGGGTCGGCCGCCTGGGCCAACGCCATCGCCGGCGCCAGCAGCGCCGCCCCGCACACGCCTGATGTTCCGAACGTCCTGCCCCACTTTCTGCATTGCTTCATTGCCTAGACCCTTAGCGTCGTCGGTTGCAGCCATCGCTGGCCGCGAGCAAGCCTTCTAGTTTCTGAGCCAGTGCCTGGCGTTCGACCGGTGCGAGGAAACATCCCACCGCCACCTGCCGACCGCTGGACACCAGTCGGACCGCCTCATCGTCGGCGACCAGCGTCACCCAGTACGGGTGGGCACTGAACACCGGCAACTGCCCGGGTACGGGGATGACCTCCACGCACCCTGGCACTACCCGTATCTCTTCCTGCCGCTCTCCACTGCGCCACAACGCACGCAGTGCCACTGCCAGCAACAGGCTGTACAGCAGCGCGAAGAGGGGAGCGAACACGTTGCCGGCGAACCAGCCCAGGCCGGCCACCACCCCCATCGCACCCGCCAACACGGCAAACAACAGGACGAACTGCCGGGCATCGAGCGCCCGTGGGGGACGCAGCCGCAGTTGCGTTCCTGATCCGTCCGGAGCTGACAGCACCTCGATCATGTCGCAACCGCGTTTTTTCCTGCCGCGGGAAACGTCCCGATGGTAGCCCTGCTTTCCAGCGAGCCGCAAGGGTCCATTCACAGTTTCAGGAATGGTGCAATACAGCATTGACCCGGCGGCCGTTTTGACGAAACCGGCACAGTTTTCCAGACCCTCGCCGGATCGGGGGAATCCCGCTGTATGAAAGGCTATGGCGCGCACGGCGCAGCACCCGGAAAGCGGTTGAATCGACCGAAAAACGATTAAAATGGTCAAGTTCTCCACGAGCCGATCGGCATGACCGCACCTTCCGCGCTTCCCCCTGCACCGGCCTCGTCCGGCGC
>NZ_CAMPPN010000020.1:0-89945 GCF_946900935.1 Stenotrophomonas sp. Marseille-Q5258 | reverse complement strand
CGGCCTCCGCCTCGCGCAGGAAGCCGATGATCTGTTCTTCGGAAAAGCGCTTCTTCACGTCCAATCTCCTTGTCGTTGAGGATTGGACTCCAAACCGTCGTGCTACTCAATCCCGGGGGGACGTCGCCCCCACAGTGGACCGGACAACCTTACGGCTAGCTGCTGGTTGCTGACGCCCCCCCCAAACAAAGGACTGGTTTCGATCAGCCTACACTCGACCGCTCGCGGCAGCGCCGACCGCGCGCAGGCAAAAAGGCCTCGAACCTGAGCGCCCTTAGTTCGTAGGGACGATCTCGGGCCTCAAACATTAAGAACGATTCGCTTGGTGAGCGCGGATGACATTGGAGGAACTGTGTGCAAGTGGCGACAAGGCCAATACAGGAGAGGATGCGAGCCGGCGTTTAGATGGGGTTCGTCCGCAGCTTAAAAAAAACACAACACCAACCTAATTCAATCCATCGACAGCATGCAAGACCCCAGTCAACCGAAGTGATTTGTTATTACACCAAGCCCGAAATTTCTCTGATGAACGCGGCGACATCAGACCTGCCGTCGTCCAACTCAACACCAAACTCTCTCGCAGATTGCTGCGCCAAACACTCCATGCCACCAAGAGCTTGGGCAACTTCGCTTATCAGCGACGCATCGCCACCCACAACAACCGTCTCAGGATCAAACCATAGAAGAACGGAGAAATCCCTTGAAACAAGATAATACTCCGGGCAAAAATCAATACGATCAATGAATTTCACATAGTCACACCAGTCACCCAACTCAGTCCACGGGAAACACTCGACCCCAACTGGCGATGTCAGCGCCGGTACAAACTTCAACGGCATCGCACCTCGTAAACCAAGTCCGAAGACAAGACTATCAAAAACCGCCCTCGGAACCCCAGGAGCACCATAAAGGTCACGATTCAATAAAATCCCCAACCACGTCTTGTCCTTGAATGGAAATCCTGGAAAATCTGAAAAACTCAACAGATCCTCGATTGAGTCTTTTACTCCACCATCCTGAGCAGCACTCATGAACTCTTCTCATATCGAGTGGTTTGAATAACCTTACCATCTGAATCACGGATTTTGATGGTTGGCGCACCTTTATGATCACTCTTTGTGCTTGTATGTTTGTCAGCCACACCACCACCTTTCAAGCTCTTTACCTCAGTGACGTTCCCATGTCGATCCTCATACGCCACTGGCGAAGTTGCCCACGCGCGTGGGTTGACCAAGCGCATCAGGTGCGTAGTCCACGGCCAGCCCGCTGGGCCAGACCTGGCCGGCCAGGTGACCATTGGCGTTGTAGCTGTACGCGATGGGCCAGTCGTACCACCCCGGCTGCGCCGAGCGCTCAACGGTCAGCAGGCGGCGTTTGTTGTATGCATAGTGGTTGTACGCCACCGTGGTGCCGGCATCGTTCAACACCATCAGCTGTGATGGCAGGCCGTCGGGCGCATAGGACCAGTCCGTATTGCCATTGCCATCAGGGAATCGAAGGCGAACCGGCCGGCTACGCACGTCGTAACCTCGCCATGCAGCACGCCCGCTGGGAATGATGGCCTCGGTGTTGCAGGTCGCCAGGCTGGGACAGTTCATGCCTGCCAGCCACATGCTCCCCTCGCATCGATTGGTTCACTACGGTGGCCAAGTACTCGTGGGTAGAGTGGTCGACGACGGTCAGCATCCTGAAACGTCGGCCATCAAACAAGGCGTCGCACCAGCTTTCAGGTGGTGGGTCAGTCACGAACAAGCCACTTCAACTCAGCAGGGCAGTGAACTACAGGGAGTCGACAGCGTTTGAGCGGCGGGGCGGAGGCCTAGGCGTTTCATCGCGACTTTGGCGAAGTCTACCAATTACGAGCCTTGCCTCTGCCTCATCAACTTCGTTGAATTCATACACATCATTGAGCTCAACAAGCCTTGATTCTGGATGGACGTCAAGGGTTCCGCTAATTTTGAAAAGACCGCTTGCGGCGGCAGGCTGATCGTACACCCTCTTGTTGAACTCGCGAATCCGGCCTACAGCGCCATCTGCGGGAGAAATCGCCCCCTGAAAACTGTAGAAGTTAAAGACGGGCTGCATGCACGATGGATTTATTAATATTGTTCCATGCTCAAGTGTTCCGTAGATGTATACATCCCGCACAGGCAGCTCGCGCGTTGGAACGCTCGATAGAACTGCTCTGCAGTAGGGATCTTCTATTGGAGAGTTCGAGCAACTGGTCAGTAAAAGACCCACGAAGG
The DNA here is from genome assembly GCF_946900935.1 of Stenotrophomonas sp. Marseille-Q5258. Classification (NCBI taxonomy): domain Bacteria; kingdom Pseudomonadati; phylum Pseudomonadota; class Gammaproteobacteria; order Lysobacterales; family Lysobacteraceae; genus Stenotrophomonas; species Stenotrophomonas sp. Marseille-Q5258. The sequence goes on along the minus strand of NZ_CAMPPN010000020.1, from coordinate 87,699 downwards.
CGATGGCGAATTTATTCATGGCTCATATCCAGAGCAACCGCCGCCGCCACTCGCACAGGCTCCTTCCCAAGAGCGCTTTGCACCATCCCAAATAGCTCGCCGTCGATCCGCGAGCGACATTCCAGGTTGATTGTAGGCATTCCTAATGCCTAATGCATTCGCCATCGCGGAGCTCATGCCATAAGCATTTAGTTCCGTCACCATTCGTTCAATGCCTGTTGCAGGAAAGTAACTCGGCCGGGCGCCGGGCTGCATGCTGCCCCATTTATGCACTCCCTCATGACCAACAACCATACCCCCGACGACATCTGCTCTAAGCCCCGTTCTTGAAGCTACTCCACGAATCTGTTGAGCGTCAAGATCCATCCCGCCCTTGGAGAATTGCCCCAATACACCTTTGTCCAATGATGCAAGGTTTATCGTAAATCCGTTGCCGTCGCCGGGAGTACCAATCATATCTAGCACTTGCCCTAACTGAGTTTTAGCACTGCCGTCTCTCATCTTCCCATGTGCAACTGCTGCTGCTTTAACAAACGAGTCTGTGACGCCGGCATCCCCAACGCTGCAAGTCGCGCCATTATTAGTGCAGGCGTAGCGCCCATCAGGATCGATAAATCGATACGGATTGTTGTTGGCATACCAATATCGATTGAAAGCCCCAACAGGATTTCTGTAGGCCATCACCGGATCCACCGACAGAAACCTGCCGATCTGCGGATCCATATACCGCTGCTGCATGTAGCTCAGCCTGGTAGCCCCGTCCATGACGTGCCCGGTATACCCCGGCCCGTCCACCACCTTGCTGATCGGCGCTCCATAAGGCTCGTAGTGCGTCCGCTCGACCACCACACCCGCTTGGTTCGTACTTGCCACCGGACTTCCCAGCGCATCGGTATGCAGGTAGGTGATGGTTGCGCCTGCCGCGTTGTACTCACGCTGCGCGATCAGGCTGCCCGCAAGGTGCACGAACTCCCGACCCAAGCCCTTGGGTCCGTCGCTCTGGAAGACCAGACGGCCGTCCTGCGCATACTGGGAAAGTACGCTCCCGGCACCGGGAGTAAAGGTCAGTATCCGGCGTCCCAACGCATCATAACGATAGCTTTGACTACCCGTGACCTCCCGCAAGCGGTTGCCCAGATCGAAGCTGTGGCTGATGCCGTTCTTGACCCGTAGATTGCCTTGCGGATCGTAGGTGAGCCCCATCACGGTATTGCCCACGCCATCGCGCACATTGGTGAGCTGGTTGCGACTGTCGTACCAGTAGTGATGATCCTTGACACCCGGCAGCGTCCAGCTCTTCAGGTTGTCGAGCGCATCGTAGGTAAAGCGATGCCAGGAGTCTCCACCGAAATTGTTTGATCCCGCCGCGACCAGGCGGTCAAGGCCGTCGTAGTACATGTGGCGGTTGTAGAACGGCCCCAGCGCCAGGTCGAAGATGTCGCTGACGTTGCCATTCGGGTCGAAACGGGTATCGAAATCGAGCACGCCGCTGTCGGTGGTGCGCGCCGGCAGTTGGCGCTCATTCTGCTGCATCGAATGCACGATGCCGTTGCCATAGGTGAACTGCTTGATGCCGCCGTTGGCGTGGTAGCGCACGCCACTGGCGAAGTTGCCCACACGCATGGCCTGACCCAGCGCATCAGGTGCGTAGTCCACGGCCAGCCCGCTGGGCCAGACCTGGCCAGCCAGGTGGCCGTTGGCGTTGTAGCTGTACGCGATGGGCCAGTCGTACCATCCTGGCTGCGCCGAACGCTCAACCGTCAGCAGGCGGCGCTTGTTATATGCATAGTGGTTGTACGCCACCGTGGTGCCGGCATCGTTCAACACCATCAGCTGTGATGGCAGGCCGTCCGGCGTATAGGACCAGTCCGTATTGCCATTGCCGTCAGGGAATCGAAGGTGCACCGGCCGGTTACGCACGTCGTAGCCGCGCCATGCAGCACGACCGCTGGAGGTGATGGCCTCGGTGTTGCAGGTCGCGAGGCTGGGGTAGTCCATGCCTGCCGCCGACCAGACCAGGTTGCCGCCAGCGTCGTAGTCCATCAGCGTGGTGCCGGTTTCCGGCTCCACGGTCTTGCACAGCCGCTGATTGGGCGAGTAGACGTAATGCCGCGTGACAGATTGGCTGCCGTCGGCGCTTCGACGGGTAATGGCCTGCGGCTTGCCGAACAGGTCGCGCGCGATCTCGGTGACCGCTCCTTCAGGCGAATGAATCGATACGGGCGTATCGTAGGACGGCTGCCCGAACATCTGATACCGGGTCAGCGTTTGCTGCGCACGCGGATTGACCGTCTTGACCTGGCCACCGGCCAGGTAGTGCGTGGTGCTGACCAGCGGGCCAAGTTCGCTGCTTTGTTCGCTGGACGTCGCCCGCCCGAGCGCATCGTAGCTCTTCCACGTTCCCTTCGAAGGCACGGGGAATGCACCAGCCGGATACGACGCGAACGTCTCGCGCCCATCGGCGTCATGGGTGAACATCTGCAGCCGCTGGGTACCCGCCTGATCTGCAGCATCGTACTCCTGGGTGATCACCGGGCGCAGGAGCCCGTCAAAGTAGGTGATCTTCCTGGCATTGCCCGTCGCTACCGTCTGTCGCCAGTGCCCTGCCGGCACACCGTGTTCGCTGACCTGTATGTACTCAAAAGCCTGTGTGGTATCGCTCCACGCGACGCTGTCATCTTCCGGGTAGCGCACACGCGTGACTCGTCCCATGACGTCATGGTCGTAGCGCGTGATGTAGCCATTCTCGTCCGATACAGCCGTTATCCAGCCCGCATCGTTGACTGCGGCGGTCTTCATCGTCCCGTCGGCGTGGCGGATCCAGCGCGGAATCGAGCGCATCCACTGCTCAAGCGACGTGACATTGCCATTGCCATCGGCAACCGTGGCAACCGTACCATCCAGGTTGTAGGTCAGCGTCTGGGTCAGCTGCCCGAATGACCAGGTGTGCGCTGGACGCGACAACGCGTCGAAGTGCGTACGCGATACTTCCAGGCCGGTATCTGCATTGGTCACCACCGCCGTCTGCCCAAGGATCCAGCGATGGCGATCATCATGGAGCGTGGTGACGGTTGTCTGTGACATCCCCAGCGTGTTGTGCTGCCGCTCGCGCACTGGTCGCGCCAACGCATCGAACTGCTCTATCGTTGTGGAATAAGTGCTTCCCGCATCGGAGATCCGGGTCTCCCGGACAGGTCGCCACGTTGTACTGGCAAAGGTATCAAGCCGCGGCTGCGGACTCTCCCCGACCAGATACGGGAACGGCTGCGTTCCCATCTCACTGTTCGCCACGTAGGTGCTATCGGTAGTACGCACGGTGACGCCATTCTGTCTGACCTCCGTACGCAGCAGCTTTCCTTCATCTTCGTAGAAGTGGGTGCCGTAGGTAAGGACGGTTACAGACTGATCGGGCGCGGTAATTGCGCTTGTCTTGTGATATTTGCACCCGCCAAAGCGGCAGTCGTAAATCTGCGCGGCGGTCACCGGTGCATAGTCGTAGCGCCAGGTCAGATCGATACCACTACCCACGATGCGCTTGGCGCGCAAGGCCAGTGTGTCGAATCGTGCGGGCAGACCACTGGTGATCGTGTCTCCCGGCGGATCGGGGATGAAGTCATTCTGCCCGATGGCGGGGAATATGCAGTCAGGCATGAAGCCTGTGCGGCCATTCCGGACGGCACCAAGCGTGAACTCTCCGGTGACGCCCAGGGGATGCGTCATCCGCAGCAGGCTCGGCGTGTCCTTCAGTACCCGCATCCATCCACATGGAATGCTCTGATCCTGCACGAAGCGGCGGCGCCGCCCCAACTGGTCCTGGACGGATTCCTCGCGCGGGTCATAGATGATGCCGGCAACGCCGGAATGGTCGTAGGTCCACTGCCGGCCGTCGGGCTGGGTGACCCGCAACAGGATGCCCCAGGGGTTGTAGGTATAACTCCAGGTGCGCCCGTCTGCCTTGACCTGCGAGATCCGCCCTGATGCCCATACCAGGTCAATCTGGCGCCCATCACTGGCCTCGATGCGTGAAAGCTGTTTTCCGGCCCAGTGGTACTTCACCCAGTTGCCATTGCGGTCCTCTACCAGCGTCGGATAGAGGCGGATGCGGTCACGCATGAACACGTGGTCCACGACCTCCCCCAGCTCGATCTTTGGTTTGGCGAAGGGCTCGACCGGCGTCACTACCATCCAGTCGAAGTGGTACTTGCTGCCGTCAGGGGCGTGGGCGAGGAATCCTTCACCGGCATGCCCGCTCTTCAAGCTGGGCAGGCACGAGAGCATCCAGTTGTTGGATGTCAGCCACGGATACGTGCGCCCGTCGGTAGGTGGCGCGGGCGAGCCCACCGTGCGGAAGAGAATCTCCTGCTGGCCGGTCGAGGAGGTAAAGAGGTGATTGCCATGCCACAACTCGCCAGCATCAACCATCCCCATGCCATGAACGTAGGGAATATAGGGCGCTGCATATGCGACGCTTGTGACCGACGAGCAGCGCGCCATCGGCTCGGGGGTATGGACGTTCCATCCCGAGTAATGCTCGAAGGTCCCCCCCAGGTAGGGAATGTCGATGTCCCAGTCGCCCATCGGCAGGTTGGGAATCCCTTCGCCTGGCACCGCATACTTCCGCCCCAGCGCCACAGGCAAGTTGTTGTTGCCCGGAATGGAGACGTCGCTGACGGCGAAACTGAGCTCGCCCGTGTAAAGCTTTACGGCGTCGCCAAAGCGCTGCGGCCCTTCAGCCGTGATGCGCTCGCGCGATTTGATCAGCTTGGAGTATTCCTCCCAAGGCTGCGCGGCCCAGACTGGCTGCGTGAGGAGTACGAAGGCGCACAGCAGGGTCCGACCCGCCGCCCGAAGGAGAGGCTTCATAGGATGTGATTCCTTTCTGACGTTCCACGGCCTACCCACTCATTGAATTGAGTCGGACAGCCCCCTGTTACCGATGTGTCGTGCTGCTGTCGGCTCCCCAGTCGAACAGCATCGGGTCTGTATCACGGGTAGGCGAGCTTCACAATCTCGGAAGGACGTCGGTCGGGGCGTCCGCAACAAGACCAAGGTGTTCAAGCGCGTCGCCCGGCAGCACCGGGACGACGCGCTTTTTCTCCTGAAAGTCCGGGCAGCCCTCCCCGGCGCTGGGTGAAGGGCCGGTTTCGTCCCTTACCCCCCGGCCATCCATTTCAGGATCAGACCGGTCACATAGGCCAGGCCGGTACCGGTGGCATAGCCCACCGTGCCGAGCAGCACGCCCACCGGTGCCAGCGACGGATGGAACGCCGCGGCGACCACCGGGGCCGATGCGGCGGCGCCGATGTTGCCCTGCGAACCAATGGCGAAGAAGAACAGCGGCGCGCGCACCAGCTTGGCGACGATCCACAGCACCAGGATGTGGGTGAGCATCCAGATCACACCCAGGGCAAACAGCCACGGGCGGTCCAGCAGCGACATCAGGTCCATCTGCATGCCGATGCAGGCGATCAGGAAATACAGGAACACCGTGCCCAGGCGCGAAGCGCCGGCCGCTTCGAGTCGGCGCGCACGGGTGAAGCTCAGACCCAGGCCGAGCGCGGTGGACAGCAGCACCACCCACACGAACGGGCTGTCCAGGCTGAACTGGCTGGCCCAGCTGACGTTCTCCTTGAACCAGCCGCTGAGCGGCGCGGCAATCGCATGGGCCAGACCCACGCCGCCCAGCGCCACGCCGACAATCACCATCAGGTCGGTCAGGCTGGGAATGCGCGCGTTCTGCGCCTCGTAGGCGGAGATGCGTTCTTTCATCTCGTCGATGGCGCGGGTGTCGGCGCCGTTGCGGATGTCGATCTGCTTGGCGCGATTGGCCAGGAACAGCAGGATGGCCATCCACAGGCTGGCACAGGCCACATCAACCACCGCGAACTGGCCGAAGGTGGTGGCGTCGGTGCCGAACACTTCGCGCATCGCCACCATGTTGGCGCCGCCGCCGATCCAACTGCCGGCCAACGCCGCCATGCCCGTCCAGGTATCGCCGGCCACCGTTTCGGGGTGGATCCAGGACATCACCTGGAACGACACGATCGCGCCGAGCATGATGCCAAGCGTGCCGGCGCAGAACACCAGCAGCAGCTTGGGACCGAGCTTGATCACCCCCTTGATGTCGATCGACAACGTGAGCAGCACCAGCGCGGCCGGCAGCAGAACGTCACGGGCGATCGGGTTGTACAGCGTGGTGTTGTGCCCGTCGATCAGACCGGCAGTGTTGTAGATGGCCGGGATGAAGTAGCACAGCAGCAGCGCCGGGACCCAGGCGAAGATTTTTTTCAGGAGCGGGGTCGGGCCGCTGGCAGCCCAGAAAACAAGGGCCAGGGTGGCGGCAATCAGGCCGAGGCCGACGATGTCGCTGGTGATCAGGGCAGTACTGGGTTCGGTCGGCATGACGCCATCCTCTGTCGATCGAAGGGATAAAAAAAGCGCCGCATGTAGCGGCGCGTAGTGAGCTTAACATTGTCTTCACGACGGGCCGTGCCGCGGCGCAGCGTGGCCCGGGACGATCACGACGTCGACCAATCCGGCAGCGACGCGCCCAGATCGAGAATCACCCGCGTCCCGCGTGGCTCGCACGGCTCGATCTGCAGCGCCCAGCCAAGGTGCTCGCAGAGGCGGGCAATCAGCTCCAGCCCGATCCCGCTCTGCTCATTGCGGTAGCCGCGGGCCATGCGCGCGTGCACCGCGGCGATTTCTTCCGGACTCATGCCGTGCCCGGGATCCTGCAGCGTCACCACGGCCTGCGGCGAGACCTCGATGCGGATGGTGCCGCGCCCGCTGTTCTCGATCGCATTGCGCAGCAGGTTGCCGATCGCTGCCTGCACCACGCCGAGTGGCGCCACGATGTCCACCCGGGCCAGTCCACCGAGGTCGATGCGCAGGTCCTTGTCGCCCATCAGGTGGCGATGGTCTTCGATGATGTCCGGCACCAGCTGGTCCAGCGCGATGCGCTCGCCCAGCGCCGCCAGCCGGGCCGGATCGCGCGCCAGCACCAGCAGCAGCTGGATCAGCTGCTCCACGCCCTGCGCGGTGCGCCGCACCCGCTGCATCTGCTGCCGCGCCCGATCGGGCACGTCCGGCTCGCCCAGCGCGAGCTCGGCCGCGCCGGTGATCACCGCGATGGGCGTGCGCAGCTCATGGCTGGCGGTACTGATGAACACACGTTCGCGCTCGACGAACTGCTCGTTGCGCGCCAGGTAGTCGTTGAGCGCATTGGCGATGACATACAACTCCGAACTGCCGCGCGGATCCACTTCCACACGCTGCCCCGGCACGCCCGGACGCAGTTCGTCGATGCGGCGCGCCAGCGAGCTGAGCGGGCGCACCAGGCGGCCCACGCCGAAGGACGCCATGAGCACGGTGACAATGATCATCACCACGCCGGCCAGCATCACCCAGCGCGTGGCGAACTGCTCCAGCTCGTGGAAGTCGTTGATGTCCAGCACCAGCGCGAGACGGCCCAGATGGGGCGTTTCGCGCACCATCACCGCGCTTTGCCGGCCGCCGACCATGACCCCGTCGTGCAGACCCGGATGCAGCGCGCGCAGGCTCTCCGGCGCGTCGCTGGCGTCATTGATGTAGAACAGGCGCAGGGTGTCCGAATCCTGCCAGCGGTAGTGCGGCTCGTGCTCGATGTGGTTGACGATGCTGTCCAGTTCGGAATTGAGCAGCGCGCGCCATGCTGAATGTTCGGCATGCTCGTGCACGTAGTTGCCCACGCTGAACACCGCCAGTGAGATCAGCGCCAGATACCCCAGCAGCCACCACACCATGCGCCGGTGCAACGGTGCCGGCCGGCGCGTTGCACTACGCCATCTCATCGCTGCTCCCTGCGGCGCTGACGCCGAGTCGATAGCCCACGCGCGGCAGGGTGTGGATCAGCTTCTGCTGGAACGGACCGTCGACGCTGCGGCGCAGTTCGTAGATGTGCGAGCGCAGCAGGTCGCCGTCGGGCAGTTCGTCGCCCCACAGCGCGAACTCCAGCTGCTGGCGGGTCACGGCGCCCGGGCTGGCACGCATCAGCACCTCCAGCAACTTGCGGCAGGCCGGGTACAGGTGCAGCGTCTTGCCGTCGCGCTGCGCTTCCAGCGTGGCCAGGTCCAGGCGCAGGTCCGCCACTTCCAGTGCCTTGCGCGGGTTGCGGCCGTTGGCACGCACCATCAGCGCTTCCAGCCGCACCTCCAGTTCGGGCAGGGCGAACGGCTTGGTCAGGTAGTCGTCCGCACCGGCCCGGAACCCGGCGATCTTGTCGGGCAGCTCGTCGCGGGCGGTGAGCATGATCACCGGCACTTCCGAGCCGTGGTCGGCGCGCAGCCGGCGCAGCACCTCCGGCCCCTCCATGCGCGGCAGCATCCAGTCCAGCACCAGCGCATCGTAGGGGTGGGTGACGGCCAGGTGCAGGCCGGTCACGCCATCGGGGGCCACATCGAGCACATGTCCCCGCGATTCGAAATAATCGAATAGATTGGCGACCAGCTGGCGGTTGTCTTCGATGACCAGAAGCCGCATGGGGATACTCGGTGTGAAGGATCACGGCATGGTAGCGGGAACCACGTCGGAATCCGGTCGCAATACGATGCATTTCGACGCTTTTCCCACGCTGTCGGGGAGACAGTGACTGTTTGTTGTAGGGTCCGCGGATGCACCACACCTCACGTTCGGCACGCCTCTGGCGTCCCTTGGCCTGCCTGGCCATGCTGCTGGCCCTGGCGGCCGGCATCGGCCTGCGCCAGCCCTCGCCCCCGGATGAACCGCGCTTCGTGCTGGCCGCCCGCGCAATGGTCGATACCGGGCAGTGGCTGCTGCCGCACCGGGGCAACGAGCTGTACGCCGAGAAGCCACCGGTGTTCATGTGGATGCAGGCCGCCAGTCACCAGGTGTTCGGCGGCTGGAACCTGGCCTTCCTGGTCCCGTCGCTGCTGGCGGCACTGCTGACGCTGTGGCTGACCTGGGACCTGACCCGGCGCCTGTGGAACCGCCGCGTCGCGTGGTGGGCCGTGCTCGCCTTGTTCAGCTGCCTGCAGTTCGGGCTGATGGCCAAGCGCGCGCAGATCGATATGGTGCTGGTGGCGATGACCACCCTGGCCATGTGGGGTCTGCTGCGCCATCTGCTGGAAGGCCGCAACCTGACCGCACTGTGGATCGCCGGCATTGCCGCCGGCGTGGGCACGGTGACCAAGGGCGTGGGCTTTCTGCCGCTGCTGGTGCTGCTGCCGTGGGCGGTGTGGCGCTGGCGCGGCCGGGCGCTGGACCGGCCGGCCGTGCCGGCACGTACGCTGTGGTGGCTGCTGCCCGCCTTTCTGCTGGGCACGGCGGTGTGGCTGGCGCCCCTGGGCATCGCGCTGCTGAGCGACCCCGACCCGAGCCTGCACGCCTATGCGCGTGAGCTGCTGTTCAAGCAGACCGGCACCCGCTACGCCAATGCGTGGCACCACGTGCAGCCGGCCTGGTATTACCTGCAGGTGATGGCGACGTTGTGGCTGCCCGGCAGCCTGCTGCTGCCGGCCCTGCTGCCGGGCTGGTGGCGGCGCCTGAAGCGGCTGGACGGCCGCTACTGGCTGCTGCTGGGCTGGTGCCTGCTGGTGCTGGTGTTCTTCAGCGCCAGCCCGGGCAAGCGCGAGGTCTACATCTTCCCGATGCTGCCGCTGCTGTGCGTGGCCGCCGCGCCGCTGCTGCCCGGCCTGCTGCGCCGGGCCGGGGTGCGCTGGCTCCTGCTGGCCTACGTGGCGCTGCTGGCAGTGGGCGCGCTGTACATCGCCGTGAACCTGCACGGCGGCAGCCCGTGGGCGCACGCGCAACTGGCCCGGCGTGACATGCCCGACAGCCTGCTGCCGGTGCTGGGCAACTGGCTGCTCGGCTTCGGCGTGGTGCTGGCGGTTCTGGTGGTGTGGCTGCGCCAGCGCCGCGCCGGCCTGCTGGTGGTGGTCACCGCGGTCCTGCTCTGGAACCTGTATGGCTGGGGCCTGATGCCGACGCTGGACCCGTACAGCTCGGCCTCGGCGCTGATGCAGCGGGTCGGCCAGCGGATCGGACCGGACGCCGAACTGGGTCTGGTGGCCTGGCGCGAGCAGAACCTGCTGCAGGCCGATCGCAAGGCCGCCGTGTTCGGTTTCAAGCGGCCCTGGGACCAGCAGTGGCAGGACGCCGGCCCGTGGCTCGCGCAGGCGCCACAGACCCGCTGGGTGCTGGTGCTGGACGAGGCGATGAGCCCGTGCGTGGATCGTGCCCAGGTGATCGAGATCGGCAGCAGCAACCGCAACCGCTGGCAGCTGTTGCCGGGTACCGCGTGGCGCAGCGACTGCACCGCGCACCTGCCCAGTGATGCTGCCGACCCGGACACGGACTGAACCGATGACGCATCCGGCCGCCGTTTAACCCTGGGCCAACATTGCTCCGACCCCGCTCCGACACTGCGCTGATGACCATGACGCCGGATCATTCACCGGCTCCCGCGCCCATGTCCTCTGCGTTCCCCGCTTCCGTGCCGCACCCCCTTGCCGCCGCGCCCGCGGCGGTCGGATTCCTGCGCCGCCATCTGTGGTCCCCGCTGCTGGCCGCCCTGCTCGTCAGCGCGGTCCTGATGGGGGCCGGTGGCGACCAGTGGCTGGCCGACCAGTTCTATCGGCTGGAGGGCCAGCAATGGGCTCTGCAGAACGCGTGGGTCACCAGCCACCTGGTGCATCGCGGCGGCAAGTGGGCCAGCAGCCTGGCCGCGCTGATCGCGATCGTGGCGTGCTTCCACGCCTGGCGCCAACCGCGCCTGGCACGCTGGCGCTGGCCACTGCTGTACCTGGTGCTGGCGGTGGCGCTCGGCACGGGCGCGGTGTCGCTGCTGAAGTCATTGACCAACATGGATTGCCCGTGGGACCTGGCCCGCTACGGCGGCGCCCGCGAGTACATCGGCCTGTTCGCTTCACGGCCGCACGACATGGCGCGTGGCATCTGCTTTCCTGCCGGTCATTCCAGCGCCGGCTTCGCCTGGGTGGCGCTGTACTTCTTCGCGCTGATGGTCCGCCCGGCGTGGCGGTGGCGTGGTCTGTCGGTGGGACTGGTGGCCGGCGCGACATTCGGCCTGTCGCAGCAACTGCGGGGCGCGCACTTTCTCTCGCACGACCTGTGGACTGTGACCACCTGCTGGATGGTGTCACTGGGTCTCTACCAGGGTGTCCAGGCCATCGCCGCACGCCGCCAGGCGCGCGGCACGCTGCAACTGCAAGGAGAGCGGGCATGAGTGCATCGGTGTCGCGCGCGCAGCGCTTTCCGGCCCTGTCACAGCTGCTGGCCTGGCGCCCGCAGTGGTCAACCGAGACCCTGATCGCGGCGACCAGCCTGTTCTTCGCAGTCGCCTGCAATGGCCTGTTCTGGCACAGCGCGATGGCCACCCACCCGGGCAGCCTGCGCTTCGCCCTGTCGCTGCTGTTGTTCCTGGTCGGCGCACACTGCCTGTTGATGGGACTGCTGGTCTGGCGCTGGAATGCCAAGGGGGTGGTCAGCGTGCTGCTGCTCTGCACGGCGCTGGCCGCGCACTACATGGGCAGCTACCACATCTATCTGGATGCGGACATGCTGCGCAACGTGCTGGCCACCGACCACAAGGAGAGCCGCGAGCTGATGACCCCGGCGATGCTGCCGCCTGTGCTGCTGCTGGCGGTGTTGCCGATGGTGGTGGTGTGGCGGGTGCAGCTGATCCGTCGCGGCTGGGGCCGCACGCTGCTGTGGCGCGCCGGTTTCCTGCTGCTGTCGGCGCTGGTGGCATTTGGCGGGGCCATGCTGTCGTTCCAGGAAATGTCGGCCCTGATGCGCAACCAGCGTGAAGTGCGCTACTTGGCCACGCCGGGCAACATCCTGCTCGGCCTGCCCAAGGCGCTGCGCGGCGACAACCCGATCCAGCGCGCGCCGAAGCTGCCGATCGGCACCGATGCCAAGGCCACACCGCGCGCGGCCGGCAGCCGGCCGCGGCTGCTGGTGATCGTGATGGGTGAAACCGCACGTGCGCAGAACTGGGGCCTCAACGGCTACGCCAGGCAGACCACACCGCAACTGGCGCAGACCAACGTCATCAACTTCCCGGACATGCATGCCTGCGGCACCAGCACCGAGGTATCGCTGCCCTGTCTGTTCTCGCCCTATGGCCGTCACGACTACGACGAAAAGAAGATCCGCGCGCACCAGTCGCTGCTGCATGTACTGGATCGCGCCGGCATCGGCGTGCTCTGGCGCGACAACCAGTCCGGCTGCAAGGGCGTCTGCGAGGGCCTGGAGATGCAGGCACTGGACGATGCCAGGCATCCGACCCTGTGCGCGAACGGCCGCTGCATGGACGAGATCCTGATCGACGACCTGGCGGCGCAGGTACGTGCCAGGCCGGGCGACCGGGTGGTGGTGCTGCACCAGCTGGGCAACCACGGGCCCAGCTACTACGAGCGCTACCCGGCGCGGTTCCGCCACTTCACGCCCACCTGCGACACGCCGGACCTGGGCAGGTGCAGCCGTGAGCAGATCACCAACAGCTACGACAACGCGCTGCTCTACACCGATCACCTGCTGTCGCGCACGATCGGTACGCTGCAGGGCATGGACGACTACGACACCGCGATGATCTACGTGTCCGATCATGGCGAGTCGCTGGGCGAGAAGGGCCTGTACCTGCATGGCGTGCCCTACGCGATCGCCCCGCAGGAGCAGACCCGGGTGCCGATGACGATGTGGTTCTCGCCCGGGTTCGCTGCCAATCGTGGGCTGGACCTGGCCTGCGTGCGCCGGCGCGCCACGGCCTACACCGATCATGACAACCTGTTTCCCTCGGTGCTGGGCCTGATGCAGGTCAGGACCACGCTGTATGAGCGGCAGCGGGATCTGTTTGCGGGGTGCGAGGCGTAACGCACGGCGCGGCCGGTCTGCCCCGGCAGGCAGAGCGCCCCGCGCAGTGGGCGTTGTTGCCCTGCCCCTTGCGGTGCGGCGGGCGCTTCACTAGCCTTCGCCGGTCTGTCACCACCCAAGGATGTCCCCGTGAACCACCGCCCGCTCCTGCTGGCCCTGGCTGTCGGTGCTGCCGCACTGACGCTGGCGGCCTGCCAGAAGGAACCGTCCCCGGCCGATTCGCCGGCGGCGGGTACCGCTACCCCGTCCGAGACCGCGGACCAGTTCGTCGCCCGGGTCAACGCCGAGTACAAGGCCATGTACCCGGAAATGACCTCGGCGCAATGGCTGTCCTCGACCTACATCAACGACGACTCCGAGCGGGTGGCGGCCAAGGCCAACGAGCGCTGGCTGACCGTGCTCAACGGCTGGATCACGCAGGCGGCGGCATTCGACGGCCAGCCGATGTCCGAGGACAGCAAGCGCGCCATCCACCTGCTCAAGCTGATGACCTCGATGCCGGCTCCGCGAGACCCGGCCAAGCTGGCCGAGCTGACCCGCATCGCCAGCCGCATGGAAGGCGCGTACGGCGCGGGCAAGTACTGCACCGACGACGCCGACCCGGCGAGCTGCCGCCAGCTGGGCGATCTGGAACAGGTGCTGGCGCGCAGCCGCGACTACACCCTGCAGCTGGATGCCTGGCAGGGCTGGCACAGCACCACCAAGCCGATGCGTGCCGATTACCAGCGCTTCGTCGGTCTGGTCAACGAAGGCGCCAAGGAAATGGGCTTCGCCGATGCGGGCCAGATGTGGCGCAGCGGCTATGACATGCCGCCGGAGCAGATCGGCCCGGAAACCGACCGGCTGTGGGAGCAGGTCAAACCGATGTACGAGCAGCTGCACTGCTACGCCCGTACCAAGCTGGACACGACCTACGGCAAGGACAAGGCCGAAGTGGACGGCGGCCTGATCGCCGCGCACCTGCTCGGCAACATGTGGCAGCAGGACTGGTCCAACCTGTGGGACCAGCTGGAACCCTACCCGGGCGCGGGCAGCCTGGACATCACTGCGGCGCTGGAAAAGCAGTACCAGACCAACCTGAGCGGCGCGCTGGCCAAGGCCGGTGGCAACGGCGCCAGCGCCGAAGCGCAGTTCAAGGCGCAGCGTGAGGCCGAACTGCGGACCGCCAAGCAGATGACCGAACGCGCGCAGGACTTCTACGTGTCGCTGGGCATGCCGGCGCTGCCGAAGTCGTACTGGGACAAGACCCAGTTCATCAAGCCGCTGGACCGTGATGTGGTCTGCCATGCCAGCGCGTGGGACATGAACATGGACGGCGATGTGCGCACCAAGATGTGCATCAAGCCGAACGAAGAGACCTTCACCACGATCTACCACGAGCTGGGCCACATCTATTACGACCTGGCCTACAACCCGCTGCCGCCGCTGTTCCAGGGCGGTGCCAACGATGGCTTCCATGAAGCGATCGGCGACACCATCGTGCTGGCGATGACCCCGCAGTACCTCAACTCGATCGGCCTGGTCGACAAGCCGCAGGAAAGCCGCGAGGCGACCATCAATGCGCAGATGCGCATGGCGCTGAGCGGCGTGTCGTTCCTGCCGTTCGGGCTGATGATCGACCGCTGGCGCTGGGGCGTCTTCGACGGCTCGATCACCCCGGACCACTACAACCAGGCCTGGTGGGATCTGAAGGCCAAGTACCAGGGCGTGGCCCCGGCCAGCGCACGCGGCGAGGAGTTCTTCGATCCGGGCGCCAAGTACCACGTGCCGGGCAACACGCCGTACACCCGCTACTTCCTGGCGCGCATCCTGCAGTTCCAGTTCTACAAGGGCCTGTGCGACGCGGCCGGCTACACGGGTCCGCTGCACCAGTGCAGCTTCTACGGCAACAAGGAAGCCGGTCAGAAGTTCTGGGCGATGCTGAGCAAGGGCGCCAGCCAGCCGTGGCAGGCCACGCTGAAGGAAATCACCGGCGGCGACAAGCTCGATGCCGGCCCGATGATCGAGTACTTCAGCCCGGTCAACGAGTGGCTCAAGCAGCAGAACCAGGGCCAGATGTGCGGTTGGCAGGTCCCTGCGGCCACCGCCGCGGCCAAGCCGGCAGCAACGGCTCCCGCCGCCCACTGAGCAGTAATGCGATAAAAAAAGAACCGGCCGCAAGGCCGGTTTTTTTCGGGGGGTCTGTCTGCCGGTTACACCTGACAGCGGCGCCGTTCCGGGGTACCGCAGACGGTGGGACATTCGTCGGCAAGGGCATCGCCGCCCGGCGCCCGCCCATGCGCCGCTGCGCGGGGAACCGTCCAGCGCGCGCGTTGTGTCTGCCGTTGCTCAGGCCTGCGCGGATGCCTTCAGACTGGCGGCGAAGTCCACCTTGTACTGGTCGAAATCCTTGCCGTCGGCCTTGGCCTCGGCATGGGCGGCATCCTTCAACGCGTCCGAGTACACCAGCCGCACAGGGGTGCCTTGGCGCTCGTGCAGTTCAGCCGCCTGCATGATCAGCGCCAGTACGCGCGCCGCGCTGGCGGTCTGCCCGGCGATGCGGCCATCCATGCCCAGCACCCACTCGCCATCACGGCGCACGATCCCGGCCAGCAGCGTGCGCTGCTGGTCACGCAGTTCGGCATGCGGCTCGACCGGGGAGGCCTGGGCCTGCTCGCGGTTGGCGGCCTGGGTTTCGCGGCGCCGGCGGATGTCGCGGCGCAGTTTGGAGGTGGTCGACATCGGGGGACTTCCGGACTGCGTGAAAGTGCACAGGATACCGTACCGGCCGCAAGCGGCCCCCAGGGCATGCCCTGGCCGGTATTGGGGGGGCAGCCAGCCGCGGGGCGAGGTTGCCCTGCGCCGCCGCGGCGTGCCGCAGGCGTCAGCCCGGCGGCAGCAGGGCCTCGTCGCGGCGCTCGCAGTGCCGCTCCCAGTACCAGAATGTGGCACCGATGGCGAAGAAGCCCGCATAGCCCAATGCCAGATGCAGCGGATTGCCGCTGAGCAGGGGCGACACCACGCCGGCGACGACGGTGTTGATCATCAGCTGGATGAACATCTGCATCGACGAGGCCAGGCCGCGCTGCTGCGGATACATGTCCAGCACCGCCAGCGCCAGAATGGGGAAGATCAGCGCCATGCCGACGCCACCGAGGAAGATCGGCAGCACTGCCCACGGCAGCGCGATCTGCGGCACCGACAGCACGTAGCCCAGGTTGAGCAGCGCCGACAGCGCGCACAGGCCGAAGCCGATCGCGATCTGCCGCTGCGCCACCACCCGGCCGGCCATGCGCCCGGACAGGAACGACCCCATCGTCATGCCGCCGATGGTGGGAATGAACAGCCAGGCGAACCCGCCCTCGCCCAGCTTCAGGTGGTGCATCACAAACACCGGCGCCGAGGCGATGTAGAGAAAGATGCCGGAGAAGTTGAACGCACCCGCCGCCGCCAGCCGCAGCAACCGCGGGTGCGAGCCCATGCGCGCATAGCTGCGCAGCAGGGCGCGCATCGACAGCGGCGTGCGCGCCTGTACCGGATGGGTTTCGGGCAGCCACTTGCCGGTGGCCAGCAGCAGCACCACCGCGAACACCACCAGGAACCAGAAGATCAGCGGCCAGTCGCCGCCGCCGAGCAGGATCCAGCCGCCGATGATCGGCGCGATCGCCGGGGCCACACCGAAGATCATCGACACCTGGCTCATCAGGCGCTGCGCATCGGCACCGTGGTACAGGTCGCGGATCACCGCGCGGCCCACGATCACGCCGACGCCGGCGGTCACACCCTGCAGGGCGCGGAACACCAGCAGCGTGGGCATGTCGCGCGACAGCGCGCAGCCGACCGACGCGGCGATGAACAGCACCAGCCCGCCGATGATCACCCGCCTGCGACCGAACGCATCCGACAGCGGGCCGTGCGCCAGGCTCATCAGGCCGTAGAAAAGCAGGTACACGCTGATGGTCTGCTGCACGGCGACCTGGTCCACCTGCATGCGTTCACCCAGCAGCAGGAAGGCCGGGAAGATGGTATCGATCGAGAACGGACCGAACATCGCCAGGCCTGCGAGCAGCAGGGCCAGGCGGCGGGTCGAGGGCGAGGCGGGCGTCATGCGGTCTTCCGTCTGGGCCATGCGCAAACGCACGGCGGGCGCCAGCCCGGAACGGGCGGCGCCAGATGAATACGAGGATCCGGTGATGATAGGCCTTTGTGTGGCCGGGCACCATCGCCACGGCCCTGATCGGGCGCCCATACCACCCCGTATTCATGTGGCGTAGGGACGCAGCGGATCAGGCCGCTGGGCTATAATCGCCTGGCTACATGGTGGGAGAAGCGGACGGTCGTTTTGGGCCAGCCGCTGCCGAAGGCGCAACGCCCGTAATCGCTCAGGCCCGATACCACCCGCACCACAACTCTGGAGAGACCGGCGAGTGCCGGCGCCGAAGGGGCACGGAGCACGCAGATGCGCGCTTTTAAACTCTCAGGCAAAAGGACAGAGGGGCACCCAGGAAGACCGCAGGGTCCGGTGGCTCGCGCCTGTTCGCGCCACGGCCCGGCCGCCTTCCGAACGTGCGTGCCCACTCTCCGAGATGCCAGCCATGTCCAACAACACCCCTTCCCTGCGCGAGCTTGAACACAGCCACGCGTTCGTCGAACGCCACATTGGCCCGAACGACGCCGAGATCGCGCAGATGCTCGACGTGGTCGGCCACGCGTCGCTGGATGCGCTGACCGATGCGATCGTCCCGGCCGGGATCAAGTCGCCGGCACCGCTGGCCCTGCCCGATTCGCTGACCGAAGTGCAGGCACTGGCCAAGATCCGCGCCATCGCCGACAAGAACCAGGTGTTCCGCACCTTCATCGGCCAGGGCTACTACGGCACGCTGACTCCGAACGTGATCCTGCGCAACGTGCTGGAAAATCCGGCGTGGTACACCGCCTACACCCCGTACCAGGCCGAAATCTCGCAGGGCCGCATGGAAGCGCTGATCAACTTCCAGACGCTGTGCGCCGACCTGACCGGCATGGAAATCGCCAACGCCTCGCTGCTCGACGAAGCCACCGCCGCGGCTGAAGCGATGACGCTGGCCAAGCGCTCGGCCAAGTCGAAGTCCGACACCTTCTTCGTGCACGACGCCGTGCACCCGCAGACGCTGGAGCTGCTGCGCACGCGCGCCGAACCGCTCGGCATCGTGCTGCGCGTGGGCACTCCGGCCGAGGCGCTGGAGGCGGAGGCCTACGGCGTGCTGCTGCAGTACCCGGATACCTTCGGCCATATCGGCGACCACAAGGCGCTGGCCGATGCCGTGCACGCCCGTGGCGGCCTGGTGGCGGTGGCCACCGACCTGCTCGCCCTGACCCTGATCGCCGCCCCCGGCGAATGGGGCGCGGACATCGTGGTCGGCAACTCGCAGCGCTTCGGCGTGCCGTTCGGTTTTGGTGGCCCGCATGCCGCCTTCATGGCCTGCCGCGATGCGTACAAGCGCTCGATGCCGGGCCGCCTGATCGGTGTGTCGGTCGATGCGCAGGGCAATGCCGCCTACCGCCTGACCCTGCAGACCCGCGAGCAGCACATCCGTCGCGAGAAGGCCACTTCGAACATCTGTACCGCGCAGGTGCTGCTGGCCGTGATGGCCTCGATGTATGCCGTGTACCACGGCCCGGACGGCCTGACCCGCATCGCCCGCCGCACGCATCGGCTGGCCAGCATCCTGGCGGCCGCGCTGCGCGGCGCCGGCGTCAACGTCGGCGAGCACTTCTTCGATACGCTGCACATCAAGGACATCGACGCCGGGGCGATCCACGCCAAGGCGGCCGCCGCACGCATCAACCTGCGCGCGATCGACAGCGAAGCGGTCGGCATCAGCCTGGATGAAACCGCCACCCGTGCCGACATCGTCGCGCTCGGCCAACTGTTCGGTGTGAACGTCGATGTGGACGCGCTCGACGCCACCACCGCCGACGCGCTGCCGGCCGGCCTGGTGCGCACCAGCGCCTTCCTGACCCACCCGGTGTTCAACACCCACCACAGCGAACACGAACTGCTGCGCTACCTGCGTTCGCTGGCGGACAAGGACCTGGCGATGGATCGCACCATGATCCCGCTGGGCAGCTGCACCATGAAGCTCAACGCCACCGCCGAGATGATCCCGGTGACCTGGCCGGAGTTCGCCAACATCCATCCGCTGGCCCCGGCCGACCAGGCCACCGGCTACAAGGAACTCATCGACGGCCTGGAAGCGATGCTGGTGGAGTGCACCGGCTACGACGCCGTCAGCCTGCAGCCGAACTCCGGCGCGCAGGGCGAGTACGCCGGCCTGCTGGCGATCCGCGCCTACCACCGCTCGCGCGGCGACGACCACCGCGACGTGTGCCTGATCCCCGATTCGGCGCACGGCACCAACCCGGCCTCGGCGCAGATGTGCGGCATGAAGGTCGTGGTGACCAAGACCGATGCCAACGGCAACGTCGACGTCGAGGACATCCGCGTCAACGCCGAGAAGTACAGCGACCGCCTGGCCGCGCTGATGATCACCTACCCGTCCACGCATGGCGTGTTCGAGGAGGAAGTGGTCGAGATCTGCGAGATCATCCACAAGCACGGCGGCCAGGTGTACACCGACGGTGCCAACATGAACGCCCTGGTGGGCGTGGCCAAGCCCGGCAAGTGGGGCTCGGACGTGTCGCACCTGAATCTGCACAAGACCTTCTGCATTCCGCACGGCGGCGGCGGCCCGGGCGTGGGCCCGTGCGCGGTCAAATCGCACCTGGCGCCGTTCCTGCCCAAGGTGCTGGGCGGCGAAGGCGATGTGGGCATGGTCAGCGCGGCCAGCTTCGGCAGCGCCTCGATCCTGCCGATCAGCTGGATGTACATCACCCTGATGGGCACCGCCGGCCTGCGCAAGGCGACCCAGGTCGCGCTGCTCAACGCCAATTACATCGCCAAGCGTCTGGCCCCGCACTTCAAGACCCTGTACACCGGCCGCAACGGGCTGGTGGCGCATGAGTGCATCCTGGACGTGCGTCCGCTGGAGAAGACCTCCGGCATCGCCGCCGAGGACGTGGCCAAGCGCCTGATCGACTTCGGCTTCCACGCCCCGACCCTGAGCTTCCCGGTCGCCGGCACGCTGATGGTGGAGCCGACCGAAAGCGAATCGCTGCACGAACTGGATCGCTTCATCAACGCGATGATCCAGATCCGTGAAGAAATCGCCGCGATCGAAGACGGCCGCCTGGACCGCGAGGACAACCCGCTCAAGAATGCGCCGCACACCGCCACGGCGGTCTCGGCCAGCGAGTGGGCCCATGCCTACCCGCGCGAGCTGGCGGCCTTCCCGCTGGCCAGCCTGCGCCAGCAGAAGTACTGGCCGCCGGTGGCACGCGTGGATAACGTCTACGGCGACAAGAACGTGATGTGCGCCTGCATCCCGGTCGATGCCTACAAGGAAGACGAGGGCGTGGAGGTCTGAACCTCCCTGCCCTGACGCAATGAAAAACGGCCCGCGCAAGCGGGCCGTTTTTTGTTGGGAGATGCCTCGTGGTGCCGGTCAATCGCCCGGACGGTTGGCCCGCACGCGGCGCGCCACTTCACTGGTGATCGCGATCACTGCGGTCAGCGCCGCCATCGAGAGGAACTGCAGGCGGGTGTGCGCTTCGGACAGCAGCAGGCCGAAGATCAGCGCCAGCACGCCCAGGCCGAGCACGGTCAGGTAGGGATAGCCGGCCATGCGGAACGGCAGGCGGGTGCCATCACGGTTGGCGCGGTGGCGCAGGATCAACTGCGACAGCAACGAGATCGTCCACACCAGCAGGCAGGTCGAGCCAACGATGTTGAGCAGCACCGGCAGCACCCGCTCCGGGAACAGCAGTTCCATCACCGTGGCCGCAAAGCCGAACAGCACGCTGGCCAGCACCGCGATGATGGGGACCTGGCGCGGATCGGTCCACCCGAGCACGGCCGGCGCTTCGCGGCGCTGCGCCAGCGAGAACATCATGCGCGAGGCGCCATACAGATTGGCATTGAGCGCGGACAGCAGCGCGATCACCGCGATCAGGGTGATGGCGGTGGCCGCACCGGGAATCCTGGCCACCTCCAGCACCGCCGCGAACGGCGACTTGAGCAGCTCGCTGGTCCACGGCACCACGGCGATGATCACGCTCAGCGAGCCGATGTAGAACACCAGGATGCGCCAGGCCACGGTGCGGATCGCGCGCGCGATGCTGCGCTCGGGGTCTTCGGTTTCCGCTGCGGCCACCGCCACGATCTCGGTGCCGCCGAAGGCGAACACCACCACCAGCAGGGCCGCGCCGACGCCGGCCAGCCCCGTGGGCGCAAAGCCACCGTGCGCGGTGAAATTGCTCAGGCCCGGCGACGTCACATCGGGCAGCCAGCCCAGCAGCAGCGCCGCGCCGATCAGGATGAACGCCACGATCGCCACCACTTTGAGGATCGCGAACCAGAACTCGAACTCGCCGAAGTTCTTCACCCCCAGCAGGTTGATCGCGGTGAAAAACACCATGAAGGCCAGCGCCGCCATCGGCACCGAAATCACTGGCCACACCGTGGCCAGCAGGCCCGCCGCGCCAACCGCCTCGGCGGCGATCACGATCACCAGCTGCACCCACCACAACCAGCCCACCGTGGCGCCGGCGGTGGCGCCCATCGCATCGGCGGCGTACACCGAGAACGCGCCGCTGGTCGGCTTGGCCGCCGCCATTTCGCCCAGCGCGTTCATCACGATGATCACCAGCGCGCCGGCGACCAGGTAGGACAGCAGTACTGCCGGCCCGGCGGCCTGCACGCCCACGCCGGAGCCGAGGAACAGACCCGCGCCGATCGCGCTGCCCAAGCCCATCATGATCAGCTGGCGGGGTTTGAGCGCGTGGCCCAGGCGGGCGTTGGCGGGAGAAGCGGCAGGAGCCGGAGTCGGAGATGCGGGCATCGGAATCGCTTGGCGGGCAACGAGTGCGACACGATACCGCGTCCGGCGGCATGACGGGATAGGCCGGAAGGCCGGGTCGGCCGGGGCCGCGCTCAGGCCTCGGCGCGTTCGCCGATCTGGGCGCGGTAGCCACGCGGCGATACCCCGACCTCGGCCTTGAACTTGCGCGTGAACGCGCTCTGGT
The DNA here is from genome assembly GCF_946900935.1 of Stenotrophomonas sp. Marseille-Q5258. Lineage (NCBI taxonomy): Bacteria > Pseudomonadati > Pseudomonadota > Gammaproteobacteria > Lysobacterales > Lysobacteraceae > Stenotrophomonas > Stenotrophomonas sp. Marseille-Q5258. Next base: position 65,706 of record NZ_CAMPPN010000020.1, on the reverse strand, counting down.
CGGTGAAGCCACAGGCCTGGCCGATGCTGGCGATGGTGTCCGGACCATGCAGCAGATGGACCGCCATCTGGATGCGCAGGCGGGTCAGCACCTGCTGCGGGGTCATCTGGAACACTTTGCGGAAGGTCCGCTCCAGCTTGGACAGCGAGAACCCGGTGATGTCCAGCAGCGTCTGCATGCGTACATTCTCGGCGTAGTGCGCGTTCAGATGCGCCAGCGCCAGGCGCAGCTGCTCGTACTGGGTGCCCAGGCTGTCCTTCTGGCCCAGGTCGCGCGAAATCCCGATCAGCCCCTGCACCTGGCCCTCGACCAGCAGCGGGCGCTTGCAGGTCAGGCACCAGCCCGGCTCGCGGTTGGCGAACAGGTGCAGTTCCATCAGGTTCTCGATCACCTTGCCGGCCAGCACCTGCGCGTCCTGGGAGGCGTAGTCGGCGCCCAGCCCGGTCGGGTAGATTTCCGCGGCGGTCCGGCCGATCACCTCCTTGCGCGACTTCAGGCCCAGCCGGCGCAGCATCGTCTGGTTGATGTGCGTGTAGCGGCCCTGGCGGTCCTTCATGAAGAACAACACGTCCGGGATCGCGTCGAAGAGGGCTTCGATGTCGGCGGGTTCAACGCGCATGGCACGGCAGGCTGGGAAGGAACACGCGCCAAGGATACCCGTCGCGTGAAGCGCAGGTGCATGCTGCCGGCCATTTTCGCACCGCTGGTTAACGCCCGGGTTGCCAGTGTGAGGTGTTGCCACCCCGCCAGCCCGGAGAGCCCTCATGGCCACCAGCAAGCCCCGCAAGCCCGCCCCTGCCTCCACCGACGCGCGCGGTACAGGCGACGAACTCCACCAGCGCGCGGGGGGCGGCCATCCCCAGTTGACCACCGCGCAGGGCATCCCGGTGGCCGACAACCAGAATTCCCTGCGCGCCACGCCGCGCGGGCCGACGCTGCTGGAAGACTTCATCCTGCGCGAGAAGATCACCCACTTCGACCACGAGCGCATTCCCGAACGCATCGTGCACGCCCGCGGCAGTGCGGCCCACGGCTACTTCGAGCTGACCCGCTCGCTGGGCGACTACACGCGCGCACGGGTGTTGAGCGAGGTCGGTGTGCGCACCCCCGTGTTCACCCGCTTCTCCACCGTGGCCGGTGGCGCCGGCTCGGTGGATACGCCGCGCGACGTACGCGGTTTCGCGGTCAAGTTCTACACCCGCGAAGGCAATTGGGACCTGGTCGGCAACAATATCCCGGTGTTCTTCATCCAGGATGCGATCAAGTTCCCCGACCTGATCCATGCGGTGAAGATGGAACCGGATCGCGCCTTTCCCCAGGCAGCGAGCGCGCACGACACGTTCTGGGATTTCATCTCGCTGATGCCCGAATCGATGCACATGGTCATGTGGGCCATGAGCGACCGTGCCATTCCACGCTCGCTGCGCATGATCGAGGGCTTCGGCATCCACAGCTTCCGCCTGCTCAACGACGCCGGCGAATCCACCTTCGTCAAATTCCACTGGCGTCCCAAGCTGGGACTGCAGTCCACCGTGTGGGACGAAGCCGTGAAGCTGCAGGGCGCGGACAACGACTTCCACCGGCGCGACCTGTTCGAGTCGATCAGCGCCGGCGACTTCCCCGAGTGGGAACTGGCCGTGCAGCTGTTCACCGAGGAGGAGGCCGATGCGTTCCCGTTCGACCACCTGGACCCGACCAAGATCATTCCCGAATCGCTGGTACCGTTGACGGTGGTCGGCCGGATGGTGCTGGACCGTTGGCCGGACAACTTCTTCGCCGAAACCGAGCAGGTGGCGTACTGCCCGGCAAACGTACCGCCGGGGATCGATTTCAGCAACGATCCGCTGCTGCAGGGTCGCCTGTTCTCCTACCTGGATACGCAGCTGAGCCGGCTGGGTGGGCCGAACTTCCACCAGATTCCGATCAACACCCCCAAATGCCCCTTTGCCAACCACCAGCGCGACGGGCATATGCAGATGGACGTGCCCAAAGGCCGGGTGGCGTACGAGCCGAGCTCGCTGCAGGACGACAGCCCGCGCGAAAGCGCCGACGGGTTCCCCAGCCACGCCACCGCGCCCGACGATGGCCGCAAGGGCCGCGTGCGAGCCGAGAGCTTTGCCGACCATTACAGCCAGGCTCGGATGTTCTTCCGCAGCCTGGAGGCACCGGAGCAGGCACACCTGGCCTCGGCGCTGGTGTTCGAACTGTCCAAGGTGGAGACGGCGCGCATCCGCGAGCGCACGGTGAGCCACCTGCGCAACATCGATGAGGGCCTGGCCAAGCGGGTGGCAGCGGGCCTGGCGATGCCGGCCCTGCCCGACCCGGCCGCCACGGCGACGCCGGCGCAGGACCTTCCCGCGGCGCCGGAAGTGCGCGTGATCGGCCGGACCCGGGACACCCTCAAGGGACGCTGCATCGGCATCCTGTTCGATGCCGGATCGGATGCCGGAGTAATCAATGCCCTGCGCAAGGCAGCGGCCAAGGCCGGGGCCAGCGTCAAACTGGTCGCCCCCAAGATCGGCGGCGGCGCGCTCAGCGATGGCAAGGTGCAGCCGGCCGATGGCCAGCTCGCCGGCACGCCCTCGGTGGTGTTCGACGCCGTGGCGGTGGTGCTCAGCGCCGACGCGGCCAAGCGACTGACCAGGGAATCGGCGGCCATCGACTTCGTGGCCGACGCCTGGGCCCACCTGAAAGCCATCGCCGCCGATGAAGGGGCCCAAGCGCTGTTGAAGGCCGCGCGCGTGGGCAACGATGCCGGCGTGGTCGAAGCCGAAGATGCGGCCGGCTTCATCGCCGTTGCCGCTACCCGCCAGTGGGCGCGCGAACCCAAGGTGCGCACGCTGGCCTAGCGCAGGATGTCGCTGCGACGGCGGGGTGCCGTCGTCGCAGCACGGATCACCGCGGTGCGGGCAGTGCCTTGTTGTTGCACGCCAGCCCGCCGGCCGACAGCGCTTCGATGCGCAGGCAGCCCTGCAGTCGTTCGATCTGCTCCGGGGCCACGGCCACGAAGTCCATGCCGTTGAAGTACACGCACCAGCGGGTGCCGCACTCGAGCAGCATGGCGTCCTGCGCGGGGTGCGGCGGCGTTTTCAGATGGACCAGGGTGAACGCCCGCTGCTGGTTGTCCGGCGCGCTCCACAGGCGATAGCGCTGGTCGGTCTGCCGGGCCAGCTGCGTGCCTGCCACGTGGCCCCATATCGGAGCCAGCACCAGCACCACCCATCCGACGAGCAGCAGACCGAACCACCTGACGCGGCGATCCAGCGTATCTGTAACGACCATCACCCGGCCGAACTCACGCCGGCTCAGCCAGCGTTCGCCGCGGACCTCACGCCGCAGCCTGCGCCGCGCAATCCGCAGCCGCGCCCGTTGGCGACGCAGCCAGGGCTGGCGGCGGACCCGCACCAGCCAAGCAACGCAAATGAGGGTGCCGATGCCGAGGACCACTCCCAGCACCGCAGCGACAACCAGCAGCACCGGCAAGGGCATCGACAGGCCGGTATCCGGAAGCAGCTTCATGCTCTCGGCGGCCGTATACCAGACCACCTCGAACCCGCGATACACCAGCGCTTCGACGCCGCGATCCACCAGACCGTCGCCAAGCCCCAGGCCAGCCCAGTACGCCGCCTCGCAGGTGCGCCCCAGCAGATACGCGGCCGGCAGCAGCACCACCAGCACCTTGCCCAGTCCATCCAGCCACCCCCACAACGGCGGCCGTGAACGATGCGAACCTGGCGCGCTCATCGCGCCGCAGGCGCCGGTTTGGGCGCGGCAACGGCCTTGGGCGCCACCACGGCCGCCTGCAGGCGCTTGATCGCCGAGATCGGCACGGCCTCCGCGCGATGCTGCTGCGGCCACCACAGGAACACGAACGCGCTGCTGCTGCCGAGCAGGCGTGCGTCACCCTGCAGCGGTGCCACGTCGCCAGTGAGATGAACGGTCACCCTGTTGCCCTGCCCTTCGGTGCGGATGCCTTCGGCCTTGTCCAGCGAATAAATCGCCGCGCCCAGCGCCATGAACAATGCGACGGCCATGCACAGTCCGGTCAGCGGGCGCACGCCGGAGATGTCCCAACTGGTCAGCGGCGAACGCGAAAACAGCAGGCGCCAGCCCCAATGGCGCGCGCGCAGCGCGTCCACCTTCGCCGGGTTGCGCCGACGCAGGGTGTCCGGCCAGCCCACCACAATGGCCAGCGCGATGCCGCCGCCGAGGATCGCGGCGTAGGCGGGATCACGCAGCCCGGCCACAAGGAAATCGCTGATCTGCAGGTAGTCGAGGATCGACAGCTCGAAGCGCAGGTAGAAGAAATAGCTCGACCACAGGCCGAGCAGCGACAGCAGCACGTAACCGGCGCTGACGATCAAGGCCGGTTCCTGCCGCAGCAGCCGCCACAGCACCATGACCACCGAGTCCTCGCTGCCCCGTACCACGGGCAGCACCGACCAGTCGGTGGGTGCCCCCTCCACTGGCGCGGCACCGGGGTGTCCGCCCGATGGCGCGATCGCCGGCACGTTGTCCTCGGTGCGGCCTTGATCCCTGTTGTCCATGTTGCCCCCTGTCCTGCGCAGAGCATCGCTGAAAAGCCCTGCCGTGGGTAGCCTGCGCTACGCCGCGAGGTGGTGCTCGATGGCCGCCTGCAGATCCAGGTCGGTCAAGGCCGTCGCGGCGACGAATCCCGCGTTGGCCACCGCCTGCGTCCCGCGGCGATGGCCGTCGTGGTAGCGCAGCTGCGCTCCGCCACACTGCGGGCAACGCAGGCCGTGCACCAGCGGCTGGCCCCCGACCGGGTCGGCCAGCGCGGCCAGCACCGGCCAGAACCGTGCGTCCGCGCCGGCCGGCAACAGGGCCGCCACGCGCTGTGGCACCGGGTCGAACGCACTGGCCACCACGACGTGATGGCCGTCGGCACTGCACAGGAGTGCCTCGCCATAAGCATGGTCACCCAGCGCCGGATGCGCGAACACGTGTCCACAGAGGGCGCAGCCGCCCTCCAGCAGCGCAAGCGTCCGCATCCGGATCAGCCCACCGGTGCCGCGATGTGGTGCGGTGTGTGCATGGGCTGGTAAACCAGACCCGATGCCGTGGCGACGTCGCCCGCACAGACGAAGCCATAGCGGGCATAGGCAGGCACCGAGGGCAGCGACGCGCTGACCGTGATCAACGGCGCACGCGCATGCGTCAACAGCGCCGTCATCAATGCACGACCGACACCGCGCTGCTGGCAGTCCGGCGCCACGAACAGCATCGCCACGTGCCGCCCTTCCTTGAGCTCGGCCACGCCACGCACCTTGCCCTCGTCGACCGCGACCAGGATGACGTTGTCGCCCTGCAGGCGTGCGGTGAATGCCTCGGCCGAAGCGACCCCACCGAACGTGGCGACCCCCTGCGCAGACAGCGATGGCGCGACGGCGATGGTAAACGCCTGCAGGCAGATGGCGCTGGCGGCGTGGACGTCGTCGGGCGTCATGGGGCGGATGATCATGCACAGTCTGGCGCGGTGGCGGAGCCTGCCACGGTACTGGAACCGGGCGGCGAAAGGGAACTCCGCCAGCCGTTCCGCCGTGCGGTCAACACACTGCTTGCGCGACACCGTCCTGCGGTGCCGCGCATGCACGCCCGTCGGATCAGGCGACCTGGCGCATCGGTGCGAGGCTGCCCGTGTCCAGCTTGAACACCGCCACCGCGTCGGTGAGGGTGCTGGCCTGCTGTTCCAGCGAACGGCTGGCCGCGGTGGCTTCTTCGACCAGCGCGGCATTCTGCTGCGTCACCTGGTCCATCTGCACCACCACCTGGTTGACCTGTTCGATGCCGGCCGCCTGTTCCTTGGTGGCGGCGGCGATGTCGCTCATCAACTGATTGGTGCGCGAGCTGGCCTGGGTCAGGCGGGTGATCGCCGCTTCGGATTCCACGGTGACGCTCAGGCCGGTCTTGACCTTGGCGCTGGCGTCGTCGATCAGGTCCTTGATCTCCTTGGCGGCGACGCCGGCGCGCTGGGCCAGGGTGCGTACTTCGCTGGCCACCACGGCGAAACCGCGGCCGTTTTCGCCGGCGCGGGCCGCTTCGACTGCCGCGTTCAGGGCCAGGATGTTGGTCTGGAAGGCGATGCCGTCGATCACCGAGGAGATCTCGGAGATGCGTGCGGACGACTGGTCGATCTCGCCCATCACCGCCGCCATCTGCGCGATGGCCTGCTCGGTGGCCTTCACCGCCGCGCCGGCGGCGTGCGCCTCGTGGTCGGCCTGGCTGGCAAGCTCGGCATTCTGGCGCACGGTGGAGGTCAGCTCCTCCATCGAGGCGGCCGCCTCTTCCAGATTGGCGGCCTGCTGCTCGGTGCGGCGCGACAGGTCGTTGTGGCCGGCAGCCAGTTCCTGGGCGGCATCGTTGATGCTGCCCGCCGCGAGCTGGATCTTGCCTACGATGCCGGTCAGCTGCGCGGCAGTAACGTTGGCATCGTCGCGCATCTGCGCGAACACGCCTTCGTAGTGGCCGTCCATGCGCGAGGTCAGATCGCCGACGGAGATCGCGCGCAGCACAGCCGAGAGATCGGCGATGCTGGCCTGCGAACTGGCCATCATGCCGTTGAGGTTGGCCACCATTGCGCGGAACTGGAACTGGAAGGCCGCCTCATTGCCGCGCACCGAGAAATCGCCCGCGCTGGCGGCCTGGGCCAGCAGGTCGATCTCGGCATTGATCGCTTCCAGGCTGTGCTTGACCGTGGCCATCGTGCGGGTCAGTACCGCCTTCTCGCCGGGGTAGCTGTCGAGGTCGCGGCTCAGGTCGCCGATCGCATAGCGTTGCATCACCTCGACCATGTGGAACTCGACCGCCACGTGCGAGGCAACCAGTTCGTTGGTGGCATGCACCATGCGCCCGTAGTCGCCGGGGAACGCCGCTTCGTCCATGCGGTAGCTGATCGCACCGGCCTCGTGCTGACCCGCCATGTCGAGCTGCGCGGTGATCGCCGCCTGCACGTTGTGGCGCACGCTGGCCATCGCCTCGCCCAGCTGGGTCAGTTCGTCGCGGCCGCCCAGGCGGAAGTCCTGGTCCAGCTCGCCCCTGGCCATGCGCTCGGCCAGGCCCACTGCCCGGGCCAGCGGGCCGGTCAGGCTGCGCCCGATCAGCACGGAGGCCGCAATGCCGACCAGCAGCGCCACACCGCCGAGCACCAGCAGCTGCAGCAGGGTGCGCTCACCCAGCCGGATCGCCTCGGCGGCGGCCTCGCGGCTCTGGGTTTCTTCGTAGGCCACGCCATTGGCCAGGGCCTTGTTCCAGCCGTTGGCTGCATCCTGCACCGCGCCAAGCGTCAACGCGACGGCGGCCGGGAAGTCGCCCTGCTGCATCAGCTCGCTGGTCTGCTTGTTCAATGGACGGGCGGTGGCGCGCCGGGCGGCGATCTCCTCGCCGATCTGCTTGCCCTCGGCATCGCCCGGCAGCGCCTGGTAGGCGGTCCAACTGGTTTCGTAGCGCTTGACCAGGTCGGCGATGCGGGCCTCGTCGGCCTCGCGCGCTTCACCCTGGCGGATCAGCATTTCACGGCGCACGACCATCATCTGGTTGTTCGCGTCGAGCATGTCCGACAGCAGCCGGACCTTGGCCACGCTGACCTCGGCCACGTCCTGCATCGCGCGCTTCTGCACCACGCTGCCGGTGGCGCCGGTAGCCACGACGGCGGCCACCAGCAGCAACAACAGGCCAAAGCCCATACCTAGACGCCAGACGACGCTGACGTTCCTCAAGAAATCCATGATATCGATCCAAACCGGGGGGAGTGCCCGGTTATCGGCGCTGACCGGCGCGTTCTTGACCGGCGAGCGCGGGCCGGGATGGGTCCGATTCACCTTGACCCACGAAAAAGCCCCGCTTGCGCGGGGCTCTTTCATTGGGGCCGTGTCAGCCACCCGGCCGGGCGCCGGGCATGGCCCGGGACCGGCGGTCCGCTCAGGCGAACGGGTCCTGCAGGACCATCGTGTGGTCACGATCCGGGCCGGTGGAGACGATGCTGATCGGGCAACCGGCCAGCTCTTCCAGCGCGCGCAGGTAGGCACGGGCCGCCGGCGGCAGGTCGTCCCAGTTGGTGATGCCGTGGGTGTTCTCGGTCCAGCCCGGGAACTCCAGGTACACCGGGGTGCACTCTTCCCAGCCCTGGGCGTCCAGCGGCGCGTACTCGGTGCGCTTGCCGCGGTATTCGTACGCGATGCAGACCTTCAGCTTCTCCATGCCATCGAGCACGTCGAGCTTGGTGATGCACAGGCCGCTGATGCCGTTGATGGCCACGGCGCGCTTGAGCGCGACGATGTCCATCCAGCCGCAGCGACGCGGACGGCCGGTCGAGGCGCCGTACTCGGCACCACGGTCGCGGATGCCCTGGCCGATCTCATCGTCCAGCTCGGTCGGGAACGGGCCGCCGCCGACGCGGGTGGCGTAGGCCTTGGCGATGCCCAGCACGTAGTCGATCGCATCGGCCCCCACGCCGGCACCGGCGAGTGCGCCGCCAACGGTGGTGTTGGAGCTGGTGACGTACGGGTAGGTGCCGTGGTCGATGTCCAGCAGCGCGCCCTGGGCGCCTTCGAACAGCACGCGCTTACCCTGCTTGCGCAGGTCGTGCAGGATGCCGGCGACGTCGGACTTCATCGGCTCGACGTACTCGCCGAAGGCCAGGGCTTCGTCGTAGGTCTTCTGGAAGTCGATCGCGTCGGTGTTGAGGTACTTGGTCAGCACGAAGTTGTGGTAGTCCAGCGCGGTGCGCAGGAGCTCTTCAAGCTGCTTGGGATAGTGCAGGTCGGCGATGCGGATGCCGCGACGCGCCACCTTGTCTTCGTATGCCGGGCCGATGCCGCGGCCGGTGGTGCCGATCGCCTTGCCGCCGGCAGCGCGTTCGCGCGCCTGGTCCAGGGCGATGTGGTACGGCATGATCAGCGGCGCGGCCGGGGAGATCTTCAGGCGCGAACGCACTTCAACGCCGGAGGTTTCCAGCTCGGCGATTTCCTTCTGCAGCGCGGCCGGCGAGATCACCACGCCGTTGCCGATCAGGCACAGTGCATCGGCACGCAGGATGCCCGACGGGATCAGGTGCAGGACGGTCTTCTTGCCGTTGATGACCAGGGTGTGGCCGGCATTGTGACCGCCCTGGAAACGCACGACGGCGCCGATTTCCTCGGTGAGCAGATCGACGATCTTGCCTTTGCCTTCATCGCCCCACTGGGCACCAAGCACTACGACAGACTGACCCATGACGGGCTCCTCAATGTGTTGCGGCCATCGGGGCCGCGGACGGGTAGACCGTGGCGGGGCTGGCCAGCGCGGTGATGGCGGCTCCAAACGGGGAGCGGCCGGCGATGGAAGGCCCAGACACAGAAAAAGCCGAACGGGGAGGCCCGTCCGGCTTTTGTGCATTATCCGGGTTTCCGGGGTCCGGTGCCACCCCGGCGGCACGCGGCTTCACCGTCCGGTCAGGCCCGCCATCCGGGGGCCGGGCCGTCTCAATGCTTCAGCCACCACAGCGTGGTGAGGCCGGCCAGCAGGATCACCCCGCCCCAGGTCCGCAGGGCGCTGCTGCGCAGCATCAGCAGCTGCTCGGCCATGCGCTTCCAGGCACGGGGCGCGACGAACAGGAACAGGCCTTCGAACACGGCCACCAGGCACAGCGCCGAGAACAGGTCTTTCATGAAGAACTCCACACCATCACAAATGAAACGGGGACCCGGTCTGCACCGGGTCCCCGTGGGTTGCTGCCGTCTGCGGCCTCAGCGATCGCTCTTGAGGTACTGCAGGAACGGATCGTTCTTGTCGAGCACGATCACGCCATTGCCGTCGGTCATGGAGCCGCGGTAGGCCTCCAGGCTGCGGTAGAAGGCGTAGAACGACGGGTCGGCCGAACCGGCCTTGCCGTAGATGCGGGCGGCTTCGGCGTCACCGGCACCGCGCAGCTGCTGGGCATCGCGCTCGGCTTCGGCCACCAGCACGGTGCTGTCGCGGTCGGCCTGGGCACGGATGGTCAGCGACTGCTCCTCACCCTCGGCGCGCAGCTTGGCCGCTTCCTGCTTGCGCTGGGCGCGCATGCGCTCGTACACATCGTTGATCACCTGGCTGTCGGTGGGCAGGTCGATCTGCTTGATGCGCAGGTCGATGATTTCCATGCCCAGTTCCTTGACCGCCTTGTTGATGCCGGTCAACTGGTTGGCGATCAGTTCGCTGCGATCACCCGACACCAGCTGCTGCAGGGTGCGCGAGTTGATCTGGTTGCGCAGCGAGTCGGTGATGATCGGTGCCAGGCGCGCATTGGCCAGGGCGGCATCGCCACCGGTGGCGCGGTAGTAGTTGCGCACGTCGGAAATGCGGCCGATGGCGAAGAAGTCGACGCTGACGTCCTTCTGCTCGGCGGTGAAGTAACGCGCCGGCGCGGTGTCCAGCACCTGGAAGCGGCGGTCGAACACGCGTACCGATTCCACCAGCGGCACCTTGAAGTGCAGGCCCGGCTTGATGTCCGCACGGACCACCTTGCCCAGGTTCAACACCATCGCGGTCTGGTCCTCACGGACCACATACACCGACCCCAACAGGCCCAGCAGGGCGGCCACGGCCAACCCGATCCACAGTGAACTCTTCATCGGCTGGCTCCTTCACGACCGGTCGGTCGTCCGGTGGGTCGGGTGGTCGGGCGCTCGGCATCGCGCGCCCCATCCACCGGCGTGCTGGCCGGCAACGACGGCAGCATCACTTCCGGGGTCACCGCCGGGGCGGCGCCGGCGGCACCGGCGCGGGCATCACCCGGCATCGGCACGTAGATCAGCTGGCGGCCATCGCCACCGATGATCTTGCGGTTCTGCGAGAGCACCTGCTCCACCGTTTCCAGCCACAGCCGCTTGCGGGTGACTTCCGGGGCGTCCTTGTACTGCACCTGCAGCAGGCTGAAGCGGTCGGCATCACCCTGCGCCTTGGACACCACCGCCTGCTTGTAGCCTTCGGCGGTGGTGCGGGCACGCGAGGCCTGGCCGCGCGCTTCGGGCACGACCTTGGCCGCATAGGCCTGGGCTTCGTTGATCAGGCGTTCCTTGACCTGCTGCGCGCCGTTGACCTCGTCGAACGCCGGCTTCACTTCTTCCGGCGGGCGCGCGTCGGGCAGGGTCAGCCCGGTCACGACCAGGCCGGTCTGGTAGGCCTTCAGCGCCGACTGCAGACGCTCTTCGGCGACCACGGCCAGCGGACCGCGGTTGTTCAGCACGGTATTGAGGTCGGCACGGCCCACCTGCTCGCGCACCGCGCTCTGCGCCGACTGCTCCAGCACCTGGTCGGCCGAGACCGAACCGAACAGGTACTTCTGCGGATCGGCGATGCGGTACTGCACGTTGACCGAGACGTTGACGATGTTCTCGTCACGGGTCAGCACCGGCACCTGGCTGCTGAAGGTCTTGATCTGGGTGGCATTGACCTTGGTCACCGATTCGATCGGCCACGGCAGCTTGAAGTTCGGGCCAGGACCCAGGATCCGCGAGAACTGGCCGAAACGCAGCACCACGCCACGTTGCTGTTCGCCGATCAGCTGGAAACTGGAGAACAGCAGCAGCAGCACCACCGCCACCGCGACCCAGCGCAGGATGTTCCCATCGAACATCTCCTTCAGCGGTCCGGGCAATCCGCCCCAACCACCGCCATTGCCGCCGCCGCGCGGCTTGAACGGCCCGCGTCGATTATCGTCGGGGCCTTGTCCGCCCTTGTTGCCGCCGGGTGTATTCCAGGCCATGCACGCTCCATCAAGGTAAGGCTGCCTGCGGGCCACTCCCGCAACGTCAACCGGTGTATCTCATCCGATTCTACTAGATGGGGCTGACCGGCAGGATTGGAAGGGGGAAGGTGGCGCGGGATGCGATTCATGCAGCCTTGCACCGGCCCCGCCCCCGCTGCCAGCGGGTAAGGTGTGTGCCTCCCTTCCCCGCCAGGTCCCGGCCATGCTCCCTTCCGCCCCCTTCGACGCATTCCGCATCCATCAGGCCGCCGACGGCGGCCATCGGGCCGGGATGGAGCAGATCGGACTGGACGACCTGGCGCCCGGCGAGGTGGTGATCCGGGCCGGCTGGTCCTCGGTCAACTACAAGGACGCCCTGGCCGGCACCGGCACGGGGCGGATCCTGCGACGCTTTCCGCTGGTGGGCGGGATCGATGTGGCCGGCACGGTGGTCGCCTCCACCGACCCGGCCTGGCGCGAAGGCGATGCGGTGCTGGCCACCGGCTGCGGGCTGAGCGAGACCCGCGATGGCGGCTACAGCCAGTATGTCCGGCTGGCCTCCAGCGCGGTGATCGCCCAGCCGGCCGGCCTGACCCCGCGCGAGGCGATGATCCTGGGCACGGCCGGTTTCACTGCCGCGTTGGCGCTGCTGCGCATGCTCGACAACCGGCTGACGCCCGAACTGGGGCCGCTGGCGGTCACCGGCGCCACCGGCGGCGTGGGCTCGCTGGCGGTGGACATCTTCAGCCAGGCCGGATTCGAGGTGCATGCCATCAGCGGCAAGGCCGGGCAGGCCGACTACCTGCGCGGCCTGGGGGCGCGTGAGGTGCTGCCGCGCGAGGCGCTGGCCACCACCCGGCCGATGGAATCGGCGCGCTTCGGTGGCGGCCTGGACAACGCCGGCGGCCCGATGCTGGCCAGCCTGCTGGCGCAGACCGCGCCGTACGGCAGCGTGGTCAGTGCCGGACTCGCCGCCAGCCCTGCGCTGGACATGACGGTGATGCCCTTCATCATCCGCGGCGTGTCGCTGCTGGGCGTGTCCTCCTCCAGCGCGCCGCGGGTGCTGCGCGAGAAGGTGTGGGACAAGCTCGGCAGCGAGTGGCGGCCACGCCACCTGGAGCGCATCTGCACCGGCGAAGTGGGCCTGGACGGCCTGCCTGGGGTGTTCGAACGGCTCCTGGCCGGCGGAGGGCACGGGCGTACGGTGGTACGAATCGACTGAGCGCGCCAGCCGGGCGACGGACGGTGCGCCGGATGCTTCACGCCGATGCGAGGCGCGCACTACACTGCGCGCATCACATGGGGAACAACATGGCACGCATTCTGATCGTCGACGATTCACCGTCGCAGCTGTTGGGGATACAGCGCATCGTCGAGAAGCTCGGTCACGAGATCCTGACCGCCACCGATGGTGCGGCCGGTGTGGAAGCGGCCAAGGCCGAACTGCCCGACCTGGTCCTGATGGACGTGGTGATGCCCAACCTCAACGGCTTCCAGGCGACCCGCACGCTGTCGCGCGATGCGGCCACCAAGCATATCCCGGTGATCCTGGTGACCACCAAGGACCAGGACACCGACCGCATGTGGGGCATGCGGCAGGGCGCCAAGGCCTACATCACCAAGCCGTTCTCCGAGGACGAGCTGTCCGAGGTGCTGGAGCGGGTGTTCAGCAGCCAGGAACCGCCGGCTCTTTGACCCGCGTGCCGACCTGCGGTCGGCACCCACCGGGCGTCGTTCAGATCTTCTCGCCGAAGGCCTTGGCCAGCGCCTTGTAGGCCTTTTTCTGCGCTTCTTCGGTCGGGGCCGGCGCGACGATCTCCAGTTCCACGATCTGGTCCCCGTCCGGCGTGCCGGGCAGGCCGCGGCCACGCAGGCGCAGCTTGCGCCCCGCATCCGAATCGGCCGGCACCTTCAGTTCCACCGCACCGCCCAGGGTCGGGACGCTGATGCTGGTGCCCAGCGCCGCCTGCCACGGCGTCACCTGCAGGGTGTAGAGCACGTTGCGTCCGTCCACCTCGAACTGCGGGTGTTCGGCGTACTCCACTTCCAGCAGCAGGTTGCCACCGCCGTTGCCCTGCCCGGTCAGACGGATCACCTGGCCGGGACGGATGCCCTTGGGGACGCGCACGTCCAGCTGGCGGCCGTTGACGTTGATGCGCAGCGAGTCGCCGGCATAAGCCGCTTCCAGCGGCACGGAGAGTTTGGCGCGGGTGTCGCGCAGCGGCTGCGGGCCAGCGCCGGCGCCGGCGAAACCGCTGGAGCGCCCGCCACCGCCACCGCCGCGCTGGCGCGCGAACAGGCTTTCGAAGAAGTCGCTGAAGCCGCCACCGCCGGCGCCACCGCCGAACACCTCCTCGAAATCAAAGCCCTGGCCACCGCCATAGTTCGGCGGTGCGTGGAACTCCTCGCCCGGGCGATAGCCCTGCGCCTTGAGCTGGTCGTAGGCGGCGCGCTTCTGCGGGTCGCGCAGGGCCTCATAGGCCTCGTTGACGGCCTTGAACTTCTCTTCCGCGCCGGCCTCCTTGCTGACGTCGGGGTGGTACTTGCGCGCCAGCCGCCGGTAGGCGGTCTTGATCTCCGCGTCGCCCGCGGTCGGTTCCACACCGAGCGTGGCGTAATAATCCTTGAATTCCATCCAGACACCTCGAATAAGTTCGGTCGCCCACGCAGGCGGGCACCGTCCGGCCAATTCTAGCGGTTGGCGACGCTTCCGCCCGTCACCCCCGGGCCCGCGGCTTGATCCTGCGCAATGCCAGCGCCATCGACGAGGGCCAGAATGGGGCTGGGCGGCGCGTTTTCAACGTTTTGACGCCGCCCTTCCATCGCCCGCCCTACCCTGCCGATGTACAAGGAGCCCGCATGACCATCCACGTAGGCGATCGCATCCCCGAAGTGACCCTCAAGCGCATCCGCGAGGGCATGGAGACCATCGACACCCACGCCCTGTTCGACGGGCGCAAGGCGGTGCTGTTTGCCGTGCCGGGGGCCTTCACGCCCACCTGCTCGGCCCGCCACCTGCCCGGCTACATCGAGCACTTCGCCGATTTCCGCCACCTCGGCATCGATGTGTTCTGCATGGCCGTCAACGACCCGTTCGTGATGAAGGCCTGGGGCGAAAGCCAACAGGTTCCCGATGGCCTGCAGATGCTGTCGGACGGCAACGGCGAATTCACCCGCGCCCTGGGTCTGGAGATGGACGCCAGCAGTTCCTGCATGGGCCTGCGCTCGCGCCGCTTCGCGCTGTACGTCGAAGACCGCGTCGTGCGCCAGACCTTCATCGAAGAACCCGGCACATTCGAGGTGTCCTCCGCGCAGTACGTGCTGGAGCACCTTTCCCGCTGAACCCACGCAACAGAGGAACCCGGCCAGCCATGTCAAAGCCAGCCAAGAATGCCCGCCCCGCCCCTTCTTCCGCCGCCGGCACCCGACGTCCGGCCGGCATCAGCGACACCGCCACCCTGCGTGCGCGTGCCCGCAAGGACATCGAAGACGGCGCCATCACCGACACCTACAGCGCCGATCGCAAGGCGGTGATCAAGCTGCTCAACGACGCCCTGGCCACCGAATATGTGTGCGTGCTGCGCTACTACCGCCACTACTTCATGGCCAAGGGCATGCTCGCCGATGCGGTGAAGGCCGAGTTCCTTGAACATGCCCAGCAGGAGCAGGCGCATGCCGGCAAGCTGGCCGAGCGCATCGTGCAGCTGGGCGGGGAACCGGACCTCAATCCGGACACGCTGACCGCGCGCTCGCACGCCGAGTACAAGGAAGGCACCGATCTGCGCGACATGGTCCGTGAGAACCTGATCGCCGAGCGCATCGCGATCGACAGCTATCGCGAGATGATCAACTTCGTCGGCGACAAGGACACCACGACCAAGCGCATCCTGGAAGAGATCCTGGCGCAGGAAGAGGAGCACGCTGACGAATTCGCCGACCTGCTGGAAGGCTGGATCGGCGAGTAGCACTGGCGGCCGGCCGGCGGCCGACACCCACCTGCGCTGCGCTGCGCTCAGCGCAGGATGCGGAAGCGCACCTGGGTCCAGGCGCCATCCGTGGCGAGTGCGGTCAGGGTGTGGTCGCCGACGTCGTCAAAATCCCGCTGGAACAGGCGCGCGCCTTCGGTGCGCGCGATCCAGCGGTCATCCAGCAGCCAGTCGATGCTGCCATCTGTCCCGAGCGCACGCAGCTGCAGGCGCACACCGTGCTCGGCGTTGGGTGCCCGTGCCAGCGTCGCACGGTCGTTGAGCCCTTCGATGTGCAGGCTGCCGCCGCTCTGCCGGCCGTCGTCGCGGCAGTCCGGGGACAGCGCGGGCAACTGCGCGGCGCGGCGCTGCGCCAACGGCAGCCACGGCGATACCAGCGCCGGCCAGCGGGCGATCTCGCGCGCTTCGGCCACATGCGGTGCGCTGCAGTCAGGCGACAGCCGCAGGCCGGTGCGCGCGTCCACCTCGAAGCGCTGCCGCCCGGGTTGCCAGAGCCGCGCATCACGCTCGGCAAACGTCGGCGGCACCACCCCGTCCAGCACGAACGCCTGCAGGCGACGCTGGCACAGGTCAGGCGGCGTACCGTCCGCCAGCTCACCGGTCGGCCAGCAGATGTCGGTGCGGGTCACGCTGGCCGGCATCGGCGCCGCGCTGGCATCGCCGCTCTGGCGCGGCAGGCTGTCGATCACTTCGAACATAAGCGGCAACGCGGTGACCGCGCCGTACTGGCCGGGCAGCGGGGTGCCGTCAGGCCGCCCGACCCACACGCCCACCGTGTAGTGCCGCGTGCTGCCAATCGCCCACGCGTCGCGGTATCCATAGCTGGTGCCGGTCTTCCAGGCCACGCGCGGCCGGCCGGTGACATCGAAGGTGCCGGTGCCGTAGCCGGGGCGCGGATTGGATTCAAGCACCTCGCGGGTGATCCACGCCGCGCCCGGCGACATCAGCCGCCGCTCGATCACCGCATCGTCGGCGGTGTAGCGCACCCGCCCGGCGATGCCATTGCGGTTGAATGCGGCGAACGCGCCCACCAGGTCTTCCAGCCGTGCGCCGGTGCCGCCCAGGATCAGCGACAGGTTCGGGCTGCTGCCGCGCGGAAAGCGCAGGGTGATGCCGGCATGCGACAGCCGCGCGGCAAAGCGTGCCGGCCCCACCCGGTCCAGCAGGTCCACGGCGGGCACGTTCAGTGACAGCCGCAGTGCGGTAGCCGAACTGACCGGGCCGTTGAAGGCGGCATCGAAGTTGCCCGGACGGTAGCCGCCGAAGCCCTGCGGCGCATCGACCATCAGGCTCTCGGAGTGGATCAGCCCATCGTCCAGCGCCATCCCGTACAGGAACGGTTTGAGCGTGGAGCCGGGCGAACGCCAGGCCGCCACCATGTCCACGTGGCCGAGCCGTTGTTTGTCGCCGAATGCCACCGAACCGACGTAGGCGCGCGCTTCGAGGGTGCGGTTGTCGACCACCAGCAATGCCGCCGAGGTGCGCTCGGGCAGCTGCGAGAAATAGGAGGACACGCGTTCTTCGAGCGTGCGCTGCAGGCCGATGTCCAGCGTGCTCTGGATCCGCGCCGCGCGCGGCTGCGCCGACCGCAGCCGCTGCGCGAGCAAGGCGGCGTGCAGCGGCGGCTGCAGCGCGCGGGTCACCACCGGCTCGATCCGCGCATCGTCCACCTCCTCACGCGACCACACGCCGAGGTCGGCCATGCGCGTGAGGACCTTGTCGCGTGCAGCCTGCGCCGCCTCGGGATGGCGGTCCGGCCGCAGCCGGCTGGGCGACTGCGGCAACACCGCGAGCAGCGCCGCCTCGGCATGCGACAGCGCCGAGGCCGGCTTGCCCAGGTAGGCCCAGCTCGCCGCTTCGACGCCTTCGATGGTGCCGCCGTAAGGCGCGCGCTCCAGGTACAGCGCCAGGATCTGCGCCTTGCTCAGGTGCACCTCCAGCTGCACCGCGCGCAGCAGCTGCTTGGCCTTGCCCCACGGGGTACGGGTATGCGGGTCGAGGATGCGCGCCACCTGCATGGTGAGAGTGGAACCGCCGGAGACGATCCGGCGCTCGACCACCCATTGCCTGCCGGCGCGCAGCATCGCCCACGGGTTGACGCCGGGATGGCGCCAGAACCAGCGGTCCTCGTAACCGAGCAGCGCCTGCAGGTACAGCGGCGACACACTGTCGGCGGAGGCCGGATAGCGCCACACGCCTTCGGCGTCGGCGAAGGCACGCAGCGGCGTCCCGTCACGCGCGACCACCAGTGTGCTGGTATCGCGCTGGCGTGGCAGCGGCGGCGGGAACGCCAGGTCCAGCGCCAGCAGCAGTGCCAGCGCGCCCGCCGTGCCCCAGCGCAGCCACGGCCACAGCGGCCGCAACTGGCGGCGCAGACGGGAAAGGAAGGAAAAGGTCATGGCATCAACGACACGGACCGCCGGGCCGCCGCGCGGGCGGCGACCCGGCCAGTGGCTATGGCTGCACCACGGTCAGCGTGGTCGGGTTGCTGCGGCCCACGCCGCGCAGGTCGGGACGGTACATGTCCTCCACCAGCGGCGGCGGCACGCGGTAGGTGCCCGGGGTGACCGCACGCACCAGGTAGAACACCTTGGCCGTGCTGCCGCGCGAGAGTTTGAGCGCGGCCACATAGCGGTCATCGCGGAACTCCTCATGCTTGACGTTGGCCGCATCGCCGCGGTCGTTCACGCTCAGCCCGTCGACCACCACGTCGGCCCACTGCTTGGCATCGCCCAGGTTGAAGTTCTCGATCTCCAGGCCGGCCGGCAGCAGGTCGGTGAGCAGCGCGTCGGGCATGTCCACGTTCGGGGTCACGCTGACCCGCACGATCAGCGCCTCGCCCTCCTTCAGCGCACGCGGCGTCCACGGCTTGCCGTCGGTGGTGTACCAGCTGCGCTCCACGCCAAGCGTACGGCTGTCCGGCTCGGGCGGGTTGCGCGGGATGCCGGCCACTTCCAGGCTGGCGAACATCGGCGGCTCGCCCTGCGGGGTGAAGCGCACGCCCTTGGCCAGTGCGGCGTAGTCGACGCTGCGGCCGAACATGCGGCGCGCGGAGATGGCCTCGCTCTCACCGCCGATCGCCAGCTCACCGGACACCAGCTTCTTCTGGTTGGCCGCCAGCGCCTTGCCCATGCGCGCCAGCGCCACCTGTTCCTGCGTGCTCAGCCACATATAGCCGCTGTTGCGGCGTGCATCGAGCGCGCGGCCCAGGTCGATGGCCCGCGCGTCGTACGCCGGCTTGGACAGCTTGCGTTCGTGCAGCAGCGCGATCATCAGGGCGTCGTCGCGGACGGCGCTGCCGTAGTCGCCGAAGTAGGCCGGACGGTCACCCGCGCTCTTGGCGAAGCCGGCCGCGATCGCGGCATCGCCGCGCTTGTGGTCGCCCTGCAGCGACAGCGCGATGCCGAGGTGAACCAGCGACAGCCCGGTCAGCGACTTGCTGCGCTCGTTGTCATACAGCGCGCGCAGCGTGCCCAGCGGAGCGCGGTTGACGCGGGCCAGCACATAGCCCGAGTACGCCTGGTTGGCAAACTTCAGGTTCTCGCGGCGGTCCTCGCCGTAGAACTGGTTGCCGCCGGACAGCAGGTCCTCGCTGAGGCGGTTGAGCGCCTTCTGCAGCACCGTGTCCGGTACCGCAAAGCCCGCGTCTTTGGCATCGAGCAGGAACTCGGCGATGTACGGAGTGAGCCACGGATTGACGTACCCGTCGTCGCCCCACATCGAGAAGTTGCCGTTGGCCACCTGCATCGAGGCCAGCCGGCCGAACGCCCCTTCCATGCGCTCGCGGCGGGTCTTGGCATCCAGGCCATCGGCGCCGAGCATGGCCGAGGTGGCCTCATCCAGCATCAGTGCCGCATAGCCCTTGCTGGTGGTCTGCTCGGCACAGCCGTAGGGGTAGTTGAGTGCGCCGTTGAGCGCACTGGCGAACGGAATCGGCGGCAAGGCGCTGACCAGCATGCGCGCGGTCACCGAGTCGTTCATCAGGCCATCGGCCAGGCTGGCGTCCATGCTCACCGCCGCCAGCGGATCGAGCGTGCGGGTCTGCGCGCGCAGTACCTGCGGCCATGCGGCACGCACCGGCAGGTCGTAGCGACGATCCACCTTGAAACCGTTGCCGTCCACGCGCACCCGCACCTTGGCCACCGTATAGCCCTCGCGCGCGGTGAGCGGGAAGCTCAAGGTGCGCTTGGCATCGACGGCCAGGGTCAGCGCGCGGGTAGGCTCGCCCAGCGTCAGCGGCCCGATTCCATCGACCTGCACCTTGAACTCGCCCGGCTTGCCGGTGAAGTTCTGCACATCCAGGGTCACTGTACTGGTATCGCCGGGTGCGAGCACGCGCGGCATGCTGGCCTCGGCCAGGATCGGCGCGCGCACCACCGTTTCCATGTCGCGCTTGCCGTACTGGTCGTCCGAATACACCAGCGCGGAGATGCGCAGGGTGCCGTTGAAGTCCGGCACCTTCAGCGCAACCCGGGCAATACCCTTGGCATCGAGCTTCACCGGGCCGGAGAACAGGTCCACGGTCTGCACGCGCGCGGTGGGCCGCTTGGCCTGTGGCATCGCCGCCAGCGCCATGTCGCCGCCGAATTTCAGCTTGCCGCTGGCGCCGTCGAAGCTTTCGATCACACGGCTGTAGATGTCGTAAGCATCCACGCCCAGGCGGCGCTGCGCGAAGAAGTGCGCGGCGGCGTCGGGTACCGGGAAGCGGGTGATGTTGAGGATGCCCACATCCACCGCCGAAACGGTGACATGCGCGACCTTGCCGGCCAGCTGCGGAGCGCTCACGGTCACCGGCAGGGTCTGCTCGGGACGCATCTGCTTGGGCGCGGACAGGCCCACGGCGATCTGTCGGGCCTTGCGGTCCATCGGCACATGCACCACCCCCACCGCGCGGGCCGGGGTGATCTTGCTCGGCGCACTGCCGCCGCGGAACACCAGGGCGGTGATGTAGATGTCGTGGCGTTCCCATTCCGCCGTCACCGGGATGTCGAAGGTGCTGCCCGGCTTGGCATCGATGTCCTGCACGTAGAGCATCTTGTCGCTTTCCACCATCAGCACACCCTTGCCGGCGTGCGGCGGGGTGACGGTGACGCGCACGGTGTCACCGGCCTTGTAGGCGGTCTTGTCCAGGGCCAGTTTGACTTTGTCGGGACGTGCATCCAGACCACGGTTGTCGTCATTCCAGCTCCAGCCGGCACGGAACGGGTAGCGGCTGGTCAGGCCGGTGGCCGGATCGAACACGTCCAGCCGGTACTCGCCCCACTCCACCGGGAAATCGACCGTGGTGGCGGCCGTGCCGGCGTCGAGGGTGCGGGTTTCCTTGTTCTCGAAGCGGCGGGTGAAGTCGTAGTCCCAGCGGTTGTCGTTGAAGCTCCAGTGGTAGTCGCGCAGCTCGCGCACCAGCGTGGCTTTCAGGCCCTTGGCCGGCTGTGCCTTGCCGGCCGCATCCACGCGCATCAGTTCGAAGCGCGCGTTGCTGTTGGCGTCGGCGCCGTCCTCGGGCTTGAACAACGGGCGCACGCCGACCAGTACCGGGGCCGGCCACATCACCCGCTTGAGGGTGCGGGTGACGGTGCGGCCACCGGTCTCGTACACGCTGCCGGACACCACCACGGCCACCGGGGCGGTCGCCTTGACCTCGGCCGGCAGCACCACGTCCTGGCGCAGTTTGCCGTCGGCCGGGAACTCGGTGTCGATCACATCGCGCGCTTCGCGCGGCAGTTCCATCGTCGGGTCGCCGAAGAAGTAGCCGGGCAGCGATTCCACCGGCGACTGTTCGGCGGCCACCGCCAGCCGCGCGGTGAAGCGGTTGCCGTCGGCCGGCGCGCCATACAGGTAGGCGGCGTCGGCCATCAGCTTGAGCGGTTCGCCCGGCTTGAGGGTCTTCTGCGCGCTGTCCAGGTCCAGCTTCATGCGCTCGGGCAGGAACTCCTCGATGCGCAGCGTCATGCCCTGGATGGCTTCCTTGCTGGCGGGGTTGGTGCGGAACTCCACCTGCCAGCGCCCGGTCGGCGCTTCGGCCGGAATGGTCTGTTCAAAGCTGACGTAGCCCTGCTCGCCCGGCTGCAGCCGGGTTTCGCGGAAGGTCTTGCCGTCCGGCTGCTTCAGCCGCAGGAACACCGGCTGGGCGGCCTTGCCCGGGCCGCCGACCGGCTTGCCGTCGTTGTCGCGCAGCAGCGCGGAAATGCGCACCGTCTCGCCGGGGCGGTAGAGGTCGCGGCCGGACCAGGCGAACACGTCGAACCAGGCGTTGTCGCGCCCGGCGACGGCGAACTCGCTCAGGTCCAGCGCCGGCTGGTTGAACGGCAGCATGGTGGTGTCGCCGCCGCTGCTGGCGATCAGCACGTGGCTGGCATCCAGCGTGTACTTCAGCAGCGCGTTGCCATTGCCGTCGGTCGCGCCCTTGAGCACCACCTCACCCTTGCCATCGAGCACGCGCAGTTCGATCTTCTTGAGCGACGCGCCGCTCTGCAGGGAGGCGGTATGGACGAACAGCGTGTCCTTGTAGGCACGCGTGTGCAGGCCGATGTCACTGACCGTGAAGAACGCGGTATCGAACTCGCTGTCGAACGAGCCGCTACGCTTCATCACCGCAAAGTACAGACCCGGGGCCTGCAGTTCCTTGATGTCCTGGGTGGGCAGGTAGGTGAGCACCCGCTCGTTCTGCTTGCCGCCCAGCACGAAACGGTTCACGTACACCGGCTCGGCCAGCTTGGACATCGGGGTCTTGTCGCCGTATTCGCTGTCCAGTTCCCAGCTGCCTCGGCGGCCGCCGCGCTGGTACTGGCTGAAGAAGTTCGGCAGCTCCTTCTCGCGCACGCGCAGGAATTCGACGTCCACTTCCGGCACGTTCACCGACACCACCGGCAGGCCACGGCTGTCGCGCGCGGGCAGCACGCTGCCCTGCGAGGCGAAGCCGGCAGCCGGCGACAGTTCGCCGCTGAACACCTTCTGTCGCAGCTCCTTGCCGATCCGGCTGCCGTCGGCGGCGAGCAGGTCCGGCGAGACGATCACGGTGTACTCCTTGGCCGCCTCCACGAAGGGGTAGCGCAGGGTCTTGCCGTCATCGGACAGGGTCCAGCTGCTCTCGTCGGTGCCGACTTTCTCGGCAAAGCGGACCAGCGTGTCGAAGTCCTGGGTGCCGACCAGCGGGCGCGAGAACTCCAGCGCCAGCGACAGGCCGTCGCTCTTCTGGTCCGGGAAGGCGCGCACCAGGGTAAACCCGGCAACGGTCTCGGCCTTGGCCGCGATCGGCGCCCCGGAAGGGGCCGGCAGCTGGCCGCTGTCGTTGCGCTTGCAGCCCCCGACGCCCAGTACCAGGCCGGCGGCAAGCGCCAGACCCGCGATTCCCTTCCAGCCCCATTGCCCGACCCGACTGCGGCTAGCCATGACGTCACTCCTTGATCAAGGAGGCCATTATAGGCACCGAGCCTTGCGGTCAGGTTGCCGGCGCCGCGGTCCGCCCCCCTGCCGGGCAGCGCCGGGCACTACGCCACGTAAAGGTCCACGTACTCGTGGACGGGCATCGCCTCCAGCACCACCGGGTCGAGCGAGGCGTCCAGGATGCGGCGCTGCTGCACCGTCGGGAAGAGGCCGGCCAGGTGCCGGCGGAATTTGTCCTCCAGCAGCGGAATGCCTTCGGCGCGGCGGCGGGCGTGGCCAAGCGGATACTCGACCGTCTCCTCCAGCGTGGTGCCGTCCTTGAAGGTCACGTGCAGCGCGTTGGCGATACTGCGCTTGTCCGGGTCCAGGTAGTCGGCGGTGAAGCGCGGCTCCTCCACGCAGGCGATGCGCGCGCGCAGCGGGTCGATGCGTGGATCGGCGGCGACGTCGTCCTCGTAGTCCTCGGCAACCAGCCGGCCGAAGATCAGCGCGATGGCGACCATGTACTGCACGCAGTGGTCGCGGTCGGCCGGATTGTGCAGCGGCCCGGGCTTGTCGATGATCCGCAGGCAGGCCTGCTGGGTGCGCAGGGTGATCCGCTCAATGTCCTCACTGCGCCTGCCGGCCGCCCGCATCCGGGCGTGCACCTGCATGGCCGCTTCCACCGCCGTCTGGCCGTGGAACTCGGCCGGGTAGCTGATTTTGAACAGCACGTTCTCCATCACATAGCTGCCGTAGGGACGCTGGAAGCGGAACGGCTGCCCGCCGAAAGACACGTCGTAGAACCCCCACGTCGGCGCGGTCAGGGCACTGGGATAGCCCATCTCGCCCGTGGCCGCCATCAGCGCCAGGCGCACCGCGCGGCTGGTGGCGTCGCCGGCCGCCCAGCTTTTGCGTGAACCGGTGTTCGGCGCATGCCGGTACGTGCGCAGGGCCTGTCCGTCCACCCAGGCCAGCGACACCGCGTTGAGCATGCGTTCGCGGTCCAGCCCGAGCAGGTGCGCGACCACGGCAGTGGAGGCGACCTTGACCAGCACCACGTGGTCCAGTCCGACCCGGTTGAAGGCATTTTCCAGTGCGAGGCAGCCCTGGATTTCATGCGCCTTGATCATCGACACGAGCACGTCGCGCATGGTCAACGGGGGGCGACGCAGTGCCTCGGCATTGCGGCTAAGCCAGTCGGCAGTGGCCAGGATGCCGCCGAGATTGTCCGAGGGATGGCCCCACTCGGCGGCCAGCCAGGTGTCGTTGAAATCCAGCCAGCGCACCATCGCCCCGATGTTGAAGGCGGCCTGCACCGGGTCCAGCTCGAACCGGGTACCCGGCACCCTGGCCCCGTGGACCACCCGGGTTCCCGGCGCCAGCGGCCCGAGCAGTCTGCTGCAGGCCGGAAACGACAGCGCCGCCAGCCCGCAGCCCAGGGTATCGATCAGGCAGTGCCGCGCGGTCGTGTACGCAAGGGGCGATTCCACCGGGTACTCGCGCACGTAGTCGACGATGTCGGTCATCACCGCGTCCCAGGCGACGCGCTCGTTGGACGGGGGGCTGCCGCTGGACATGGTGTCGCTCCTGCTGTGGCAGCGGGGCGGAGCCCCGCTCGACGTGGGTAGGCGATGCGGTTTACACGGGGACGCGCACCGCACCTTCCATCAGCACGCGCGCACTGCGGCTCATGATGGCCTTGGTGACTGTCCACTGGCCGTCAACGCAGGCCGCCTGGGCGCCCACGCGCAGCGTGCCGGACGGATGGCCGAAGGTGACCGCCTCGCGCGTGCCGCCGCCGGCGGCGCGGTTGACCAGTGTGCCGGGAATCGCCGCGGCAGTGCCGATGGCAACCGCGGCCGTGCCCATCATCGCGTGGTGCAGCTTGCCCATCGACAGCGCGCGCGCGTGCAGATCGATGTCGCCGGCCGCGATCCGCCTGCCGCTGGAGGACACGTAGTCCTGCGCGGGTGCGACGAAGGCGACCTTGGGCGTGTGCTGGCGCGTGGCCGCCTGCTCGACGCTGTCGATCAGGCCCATGCGTACCGCACCGTGCGCGCGGATCGCTTCGAACCGTGCCAGCGCGGCCTTGTCCTCATTGATCGCCGGCTGCAGCTCGGTGCCGGTGTAGCCCAGGTCGGCCGCGTTGAGGAAGAGGGTGGGAATGCCGGCGGTGATCATGGTCACCTCGAAGCGGCCCACGCCGGGCACATCGAGGGTATCGACCAGGTTGCCGGTCGGGAACATCGATCCGCCATCGCCTTCGCCATCGTCGGACGGATCAAGAAACTCGAGCTGGATCTCGGCCGCCGGGAACGTCACCCCGTCCAGCTCGAAATCGCCAGTCTCCTGCACTTCCCCCCCTGCCATCGGTACGTGCGCCAGGATGGTCTTGCCGATGTTGGCCTGCCAGATGCGGACCGTGCAGATGCCGTCGCGCGGCACACGCGCCGGATCGATGAAGCCGTTGCTGATCGCAAACGGGCCGACCGCGGTGCTGAGGTTGCCGCAGTTCCCGCTCCAGTCAACGAACGCGGCATCGATCGAGACCTGGCCATACAGATAGTCGACGTCGTGGTCAGGCACCGACGGCGCGGCAATGATCACGCACTTGCTGGTGCTGGAGGTGGCGCCGCCCATGCCGTCGGTGTGCTTGCCATAGGGGTCGGGCGAACCGATCACGCGCATCAGCAGCGCATCGCGGTCCGCCCCCGGCGTCTGTGCGGCGACGGGCAGATCCTGCAGGCGGAAGAACACGCCCTTGCTGGTGCCACCGCGCATGTAGGTGGCGGGAATACGGAGCTGGGGAAGAAACGCCATGAGAAGTCCTGGTAGGAAGACGGCCCGTCGCCGGGCCGTCGTGAGGCGGGTGGATCAGGCGACCTGCGAGGATTCCAGGAAGTCCTGGGCGAAGCGCTGCAGCACGCCGCCCGCTTCGTAGATGGACACTTCCTCGGCCGTGTCCAGGCGGCAGGTGACCGGCACATTGAGCTGCTCACCGCTGCGGCGGTGGATGACAAGCGTCAGCTCGGCACGCGGCACGCGTTCGCCGATCACATCGAAGGTTTCAGTGCCGTCGATGCCCAGCGTTCTGCGGTTGACGCCTTCCTTGAACTCCAACGGCAACACGCCCATCCCGATCAGGTTGGTACGATGGATGCGCTCGAAACCCTCGGCGACGATGGCCTCCACACCGGCCAGGCGCACGCCCTTGGCGGCCCAGTCGCGCGAGCTGCCCTGGCCGTAGTCGGCACCGGCGATGATGATCAGCGGCTGCTTGCGCGCCATGTAGGTTTCGATCGCTTCCCACATGCGGGTCACCTCGCCCTCCGGCTCCACGCGCGCCAGCGAGCCCTGTTTCACCTGCCCATCGACCACAACCATCTCGTTGATCAGCTTGGGGTTGGCGAAGGTGGCGCGCTGCGCGGTGAGGTGATCGCCACGGTGGGTGGCGTAGGAGTTGAAGTCCTCTTCCGGCAGGCCCATCTTCGCCAGGTACTCGCCGGCCGCACTGCTGGCCAGGATCGCATTGGACGGGGACAGATGGTCGGTGGTGATGTTGTCGCCCAGCACCGCCAGCGGACGCATGCCACGCAGCGGACGCTCGCCGGCCAGCGCGCCTTCCCAGTACGGCGGACGGCGGATGTAGGTGCTCTGCGGACGCCAGTCATACAGCGGGCTGATCGGCGCGCCGTGCTCCACCTTGAAGGTGAACATCGGGTCGTAGACCTGGCGGAACTGTTCCGGCTTGACGCTGGCGGCCACCACCGCGTCGATCTCGGCATCGCTGGGCCACAGGTCCTTCAGCGTGATCGGGTTGCCATCGGCGTCATGGCCGAGCGCATCCTTTTCAATGTCGAAGCGCACAGTGCCGGCAATGGCGTAGGCCACCACCAGCGGCGGCGAGGCCAGGAACGCCTGCTTGGCGTACGGATGGATGCGGCCGTCGAAGTTGCGGTTGCCCGACAGCACCGCCGTGGCATACAGGTCGCGGTCGATCACTTCCTGCTGGATCTTCGGATCAAGCGCACCGCTCATGCCGTTGCAGGTGGTGCAGGCGAAGGCGACGATTCCAAAGCCCATCTGCTCCAGGTCGCCGAGCAGGCCGGCCTCCTCCAGGTACAGCTGCACGGCTTTGGAACCGGGCGCCAGCGAGCTTTTGACCCACGGTTTGCGGGCCAGACCGGCACGGTTTGCATTGCGCGCCAGCAGCGCAGCAGCAATCACGTTGCGCGGGTTGCTGGTGTTGGTGCAGCTGGTGATGGCCGCGATGATGACCGCGCCGTCGGGCATCAGGCCCTGTTCCTGCTCGACCTTGCCCGAGGCCAGCTTGGCTTCATCGGCGATGCCGCGCGCGGCCAGATCGGTGGTCGCCACGCGCTTGTGCGGATTGGACGGGCCAGCCATGTTGCGAACCACGCTGGACAGATCGAACTGCAGCACGCGCGGATACTCGACCTGGGCCAGATCGTCCGACCACAGGCCGGTGGCCTTGGCATAGGTTTCCACCAGCTGCACCTGGGCTTCTTCGCGGCCGGTCAGGCGCAGGTAGTCCAGGGTCTGCTGGTCGATGGAGAACATCGCCGCGGTGGCGCCGAACTCCGGGGTCATGTTGGAGATGGTGGCGCGGTCGCCAATGGTCAGTGCCGTTGCACCCTCGCCGTAGAACTCGATCCAGGCGCCGACCACGCGCTCCCTGCGCAGGAACTCGGTCAACGCCAGCACGATGTCGGTGCAGGTGATGCCGGGCTGCGGGCGGCCAGTCAGTTCCACGCCGATGATGTCGGGCAGGCGCATCCACGAGGCGCGGCCGAGCATCACGTTCTCCGCTTCCAGGCCGCCCACGCCGATCGCGATCACGCCCAGCGCATCGACATGCGGGGTATGGCTGTCGGTGCCGACGCAGGTATCCGGGAAGGCCACGCCCTCGCGCACCTGGATCACCGGCGACATCTTCTCCAGATTGATCTGGTGCATGATGCCGTTGCCCGGCGGAATCACGTCGACGTTCTTGAACGCCTTTTTGGTCCAGTTGATGAAGTGGAACCGGTCCTCATTGCGACGGTCTTCGACGGCGCGGTTCTTTGCGAAGGCAGCCTTGTCGAAGCCCGGGTACTCCACCGCCAGCGAATGATCGACGATCAGCTGGGTCGGTACCACCGGGTTGATCTGGGCCGGGTCACCCCCGGCATCGGCGATGGCATCGCGCAGGCCGGCCAGATCGACCAGCGCGGTCTGGCCGAGAATGTCATGGCAGACCACGCGCGCCGGATACCACGGGAAATCCAGGTCCTGGCGGCGCTCGATCAGCTGGCGCAGCGAGGCGTCCAGCGTGGCCGGGTCGCAGCGGCGCACCAGGTTCTCGGCCAGCACGCGCGAGGTGTACGGCAGCGTGGCGTAGGCGCCGGGCTGCAGCGCGTCGATGGCGGCACGGGTATCGAAATAATCCAGCGAGGTGCCGGGAAGGGTCTTGCGGTAGTTGCTGTTCATGGCTGGCGATAGCTGCTTGTTGGCGGGCCGGGGCGTCGTGACACCGGCAGAAAAGGAGGTGCGACGCCGCAACGGAGCAGACCGGCATCGCGCCGGCCTGTTCCGCAAGGCACCCGCGAACGGGTGCGGTACGTCGGTCTTACCTGCGCTGGTCGATCGGCACGAAGGCCTGGTCTTCCGGCCCGGTGTAGTTGGCGCTCGGCCGGATGATCTTGCCGTCGACGCGCTGCTCGATGATGTGCGCGCTCCAGCCGGAGGTGCGTGCGATGACGAACAGCGGGGTGAACATCGCCGTCGGCACGCCCATCATGTGGTAGCTCACCGCGCTGAACCAGTCCAGATTCGGGAACATCTTCTTGATGTCCCACATCACCGTTTCCAGCCGCTCGGCGATGTCGAACATCTTCAGGTTCTGCTGCTCGGTCGACAGCTCACGCGCCACGTCCTTGATCACATTGTTGCGCGGATCGCTGACGGTGTAGACCGGGTGGCCGAAGCCGATGACCACTTCCTTGCGCTCGACGCGCGCCTTGATGTCGGCTTCTGCATCGTCGGGCGAGTCATAGCGCTTCTGCACTTCGAAGGCGACTTCGTTGGCACCGCCATGCTTGGGGCCGCGCAGCGCGCCGATGCCGCCGGTGATGCAGCTGTACATGTCGCTGCCGGTGCCGGCGATGACGCGGCAGGCGAACGTGGACGCGTTGAACTCGTGCTCCGCGTACAGGATCAGCGAGGTGTGCATCGCCTTGACCCACGAATCCTGCGGCTTCTCGCCGTGCAGCAGGTGCAGGAAGTGGCCGCCGATGGAGTCATCGTCGGTTTCCACGTCGATGGCGCGGCCGTTGTGGCTCCAGTGGTACCAGTACAGCAGCATCGAGCCCAGGCAGGCCATCAGCTTGTCGGCGATGTCGCGCGCGCCCGGGTGGTTGTGGTCGTCCTTCTCCGGCGACACGCAGCCGAGCACCGACACGCCGGTGCGCATCACGTCCATCGGGTGCGCCGACGGCGGCAGCTCTTCCAGCGCAGCCTTGACCGCGGCCGGGATGCCGCGCAGCGACTTCAGCTTGGCCTTGTAGGCGACCAGTTCGGCGCGCGTGGGCAGCTTGCCGTGCACCAGCAGGTGGGCGATCTCCTCGAACTCACTGGTGTTGGCCAGGTCCAGGATGTCGTAGCCGCGGTAGTGCAGGTCATTGCCACTGCGGCCAACGGTGCACAGTGCGGTGTTGCCGGCGGCGGTGCCCGACAGGGCGACGGACTTTTTCGGCTTGAAGCCGGGGGCGGTGGTTGCTTCGCTCATGATCCCTCCAGGAAAACAGTGCTTCGGTCTTACTTCTTGGCGGCGAACAGCGCATCGAGCTGCTGCTCGAAGGCGTGGTAGCCGATACGGTCGTACAGTTCCTCGCGCGTCTGCATCGCGTCGACCACGTTGCGCTGGTGGCCTTCCCGACGGATGGTCTCATACACGTTCTCGGCGGCCTTGTTGGCGGCGCGGAACGCGGACAGCGGGAACAGCTGGATTGCCACGCCGGCCGAGGCCAGTTCATCGCGGCTGAACAGCGGGGTCTTGCCGAACTCGGTGATGTTGGCCAGCACCGGCACCTTCACCGCATCGACGAAGCGGCGGTAGGTGTCCAGGTCATAGGCGGCCTCGGCGAAGATGCCATCGGCACCGGCCTCCACGCAGGCGATGGCGCGCTCGATCGCCGCGTCCACGCCGTCCACCTGGATGGCGTCGGTACGCGCGATCAGGAAGAAATCCGGATCGGTCTTGGCATCGGCGGCGGCCTTCACGCGGTCAACCATCTCGCCCTGCGTGACGATTTCCTTGCCGGGACGGTGACCACAGCGCTTGGCGCCGACCTGGTCTTCAATATGGCAGGCGGCCGCACCTGCCTTGATCAGCGACTTTACGGTGCGCGCGATGTTGAACGCGCTGGGGCCGAAGCCGGTGTCGATGTCCACCATCAGCGGCAGGTCGCAGACGTCGGTGATGCGGCGCACGTCGATCAGCACGTCTTCCAGGGTGTTGATGCCCAGGTCCGGCAGGCCCAGCGAGCCTGCGGCAACGCCGCCGCCGGACAGATAGATGGCCCGGTAGCCGGCACGCTGGGCCAGCAGGGCGTGGTTGGCGTTGATCGCGCCGATCACCTGCAGGGGCGATTCGGCGGCCAGCGCAGCGCGGAAGCGGCTGCCCGCGGAGGAAACAGAGGAGCTCATGTGGCATTCCATCGTGAGTGACGGGAGGACAGGCGCAAGGGCCGTGCCAAGTCGCAACCCCATGAATTCATTGAGACTGGACCACGGCAGCGACGTTTCATGCCCGTCCAATGAAACACATGTAACATGGATGGAACCGAAACATTGAAACAACGCCATGTCCGTCATCCTGCCGCGCCCTCGCCTGCCCGACCCGGACCCCGGCCACCTGCCGGTGATCTGGACGGTGAGCGTCTCCCGCCTGACCGGCCTGCTCGGCGATGTGATTCCCGAATTCGACCGCCGCGCACGGATCGTGCCGATCAACCTCGGCTTCGAGGAAGCGGTGGACGTGATCGGCCAGCGGCTGCGTCGCGAGCACTGCGATGTCGTGATCGCCGGCGGCTCCAACGCGGCGTACCTGCGCAGCCGGCTGGAGGTGCCGCTGGTGCCGATCCAGGCCAACGGCTTCGACCTGATGGAAGCGCTGGCGCGCGCGCGGCGCATCGCACCGCGCATCGGCCTGGTCACCCATGCCACCGACGTGCCCACCTTCGGCAGCTTCCAGCACAGCTTCGGGCTGGACATCGAACACCGCCGCTTTGTCACCCGTGAAGACGCCCGCGACTGCATCGCCGACATGCGCGCCAACGGCATCGAGGTGATCGTCGGCACCGGCATGGCCATCGATCATGCCGAGCAGGTGGGCCTGCCGGGCGTGCTGCTGTACTCGGCCGATTCGGTGCGGCAGGCATTCGAGCATGCGCTGGAACTGACCCAGACCCTGGCCCGGTCCGGTGCCCCGTCGCCGCGGCGCCGGCCGCCGGCCCGGCACCGCGATGCCGACCACGCCCTGCTCGGCGACAGTCCGCCGATGCAGCAGGTACGCGATCGCATCGCGCTGTACGCCCCGCACGACAGCACCGTGCTGGTCACTGGCGCCACTGGCACCGGCAAGGAACTGGTGGCGCGCCAGCTGCACGCCGCCAGCGGCCGGCGCGGCCGCTTCGTGGCGCTCAACTGCGGGGCGATCAGTGAATCGCTGCTGGAGGCCGAGCTGTTCGGCTATACCGAAGGCGCCTTCACCGGCGCGCGCCGGGGTGGGCGCGTGGGCCTGGTCGAAGCGGCCGAGGGCGGCACGCTGTTCCTGGACGAGATCGGCGAGCTGCCACTGCCGCTGCAGACCCGCCTGCTGCGGGTGCTGGAAGAGCGCGAAGTGCTGCGCGTCGGTGCGACCGAACCTACGCCGGTGGATGTGCGTGTGGTGGCCGCCACGCTGCAAAGCCTGGAATCGCTGGTGGAGGCGCAGCGCTTCCGCCGCGATCTGTACTTCCGGCTGGCGGCGCTGCGGATCGCCCTGCCCACCCTGCGCGAACGCAGCGAGGACATTCCGCTGCTGGTGGCCCACTTCTTCCGGCAGCTCGGCCAGACCGCCTCGCCCCTTTCTGTGGCAGCGCTGCAGCGGCTGGGCGAGGCGCCGTGGCCGGGCAACGTGCGGGAACTGCGCAACGTGGTCGACCGGCTGCGCATCCACTGGCAGCACCGGCCAGGCGACCTGTCGTTGGCGCAGATGCTGCAGTGGGTGCCGGAACTGGACGGATTGCCCCGCGCGCCCGCGCCTGCCCGGGTCGATACGCCGCCGTCGGGGGTGGGGGCGGCCGCCGCCGCCCGGCCGGACGCCGTCACGCTGCAGCAGGTCCTCGCCGCGTGCGGGGGCAACCGCGAGCAGGCGTGCGCGCAGCTCGGCGTTTCGCGCACCACGCTGTGGCGATGGCTGCGCGCCGCCGCGATCGTCTAGCGGCCACGCGGTACGCGCGTCAGGGCAGCGGCTGCAGCGCCATGCGGAAGTACACCACGCGCTCGGTTTCCTCGAATCCGCACGCGCGATGCGCCGCATGCGCGGCCACCGCGTCCAGCGCGCTGTCCGAGGCCAGTTCGCTGCAGCCGGCCGCGCGCGTCCAGGCCGCCGCCGCATCGAGCAGCGTGCGTCCCGTGCCCTGGCCCTGCCAGCCCGGCTGCACGTACCAGCCTTCGAGAAAGCCAACCGGCGAGCTGTCGGTGCCGTTGACGTAGTCGCGGCGCAGCCGCACCTCGGCAAAACCGATCGCCTCGCCGTCGGCCGTACACGCCAGCAGCACCGCCCCGTCGGTGTCGGCCAGCGACAGCGCCAACGCATCAACCGGGTCGTCGGCGTCGGGCCACAGCCCCAGCCTCAGCCGCGCCCATGCCGCCGCGTCGGCGGGCACCGCCTGCCGGATCACGGGCGCAGGCGCACTCACGGGAACAGCAGCCGCTTGCTCCACTGGCCGGATGCGTCGATCTCATAGCACCAGCGCTCATGCAGGCGGAACTGCGCGCCGTACCAGAACTCGATGCGCTGCGGCACTACGCGCAGACCGCTCCAACCCGCCGGACGCGGCACGTCCTGGCCGTCGAAGCGCGCCTCGATCTCCGCCACGCGCGCATCGAATGCCTCGCGCGACGCCAGGGTCTGCGACTGCAGCGAGGCCCATGCACCGATCTGGCTCATGCGCGGACGCGACGCGAAGTAGGCATCGGCCTCCGCGTCGGCCACCTGCTCCACCGCACCTTCGATGCGCACCTGGATGCCGGCCTCGCGCAGGCTGCGCCACAGGAACAGCAGGGCCGCATGCGGGTTCTCCTGCAGTTCCCGGCCCTTGTGGCTGGCCAGGTGGGTGTAGAACACGAAGCCACGCGCATCGAACGCCTTGAGCAGCACGGTACGCGCCGATGGCCGCCCGCCGGCGCCGGCGGTGGCCACCGTCATGGCATTGGGTTCGACTTCGCGGCTTGCCTTGGCTTCTTCGAACAGCCCGGCAAAGGTGGACAACGCTTCGGCATACAGATCGGTCATGGCGGTTTTCTTGTCGCGCGGTTTGGGTTTATTGTCGCTGCATGCCCGCACCTGCGTACATGCCCGCCACAAAAGGATTTCCAGATACGCTGGTCGCGCAGGCGCTGGACGATGCACTGGGGTGTGGTGCGGCCCGTCCAGTATTGGCGATCAGCGGGCTGCAGGGGAGCGGCAAATCGACGCTGGCCGCCCAGGTGGTGGCCCTGGCGGAGGCGCGTGGCCTGCGCGCGGCGATGCTCTCCATCGATGATGTCTACCTGACCCGGGCGCAGCGTCAGCGCCTGGCACGGCAGGTGCACCCGCTGCTGCTGACCCGTGGTCCGCCCGGCACCCACGATCTGCCTCTGGCCCACGCCACGCTCGATGCGGTCGCCACCGGCGGGCCGGTCACCCTGCCCCGCTTCGACAAGCTGGCCGACGAGCGCGAGCCGGCGTGGGCATGGCCACGTCTGGCAGGCCCACTGGACCTGCTGGTGTTCGAAGGCTGGTTTCTCGGCACGCCACCCGAGACCGGGGCCGCACTGGCGGCACCGCTCAACGCGCTCGAGCGCGAGGCCGACCCGGACGGGCGCTGGCGGCGCTGGTGCAACGAGGCGCTGGCCAGGGACTATCCGGCCCTGTGGCAGCGCTGCAACCGGCTGTGGTTCCTGCAGCCGCCGGATTTCTCGGTGGTCCCGCGCTGGCGCTGGCAGCAGGAACAGAACCTGCAGGCCGCCCAGCCCGGTCGCAGCAGCATGAGCCGCGCCCAGCTGGAGCGGTTCGTGCAGTACTACGAACGGGTCAGCCGGCAGGCGCTGCGCACGCTGCCGGCCCTGGCCGACCGGGTGATCACGCTGGACGAGCAGCGCCGCGTCGTGCCGGCAGCGCCTCTCAGCTCACCAGGAACGTCACCCGCAGGTTGACCCGCCATTCGGTGATGGTGCCGTCGCCGTCGGTGACCACCTTGGTCTCGTTGATCCAGGCGCCCTGGATGCCCTTCACCGTCTCGGATACCTTCTTCAGGCCGCTGCGGACGGCGTCCTCGACGCTGGTCTTGGAGGAGGCATTGATCTCGATGATTTTGGCCACTGACATGGACAGGCTCCGGCTGCGCGCGGGACATTCCGCGCAGCCCACCATGCGGGCCGGCGCGTAAAGGCCGTGGCACGGAGATGTTAGGATCGCGGGTAATGAATCCCGCTCCGAACCTGATCCTGATCGGCCCGATGGGTGCCGGCAAAACCTGCATCGGGCGCCGCCTGGCGGAGCGCTTCACGCTGGACTTCGTCGACGCCGACCAGGCCATTGTCGAGGCCACCGGCGCCAGCATTCCGGCCCTGTTCGAGCACGCCGGCGAAGCCGGCTTCCGCCAGCACGAACGCCAGGTGCTGCAGGCACTGCTGACCGGCCGCAACCAGCTGGTGTCCACCGGCGGCGGCGCCGTGCTGGACCCGGACAACCGCGCGGCCATCGCCCGGCGCGGCTTTGTGGTGTACCTGCGGGTCAGCGTGCCGGCCCAGCTTGAACGCCTGGCGCGTGACCGCGGCCGCCCGCTGCTGCAGCGCCCGGACCGCGAACAGGTGCTGCACGAGATGGCCGCCCTGCGCGACCCGCTGTACCGCGGGCTGGCCGACCTCACCCTGGATACCGATCTCTACACCCCCGCCGAGGCCACCGCGCAGCTGGTGCTGCGCCTGGCCGCGCAATGGCAGCGACAGGACACCCCCGCATGACCCCCGCTCCCCGCACCGTCGCCGTCGGCGGCGACTCGCCTTACACCATCCATATCGGCCCGGGCCTGCTCGGCCAGGGTGCCCTGCTGGCCCGCCACGTCCGTGGCCGCCATGTGCTGCTGCTCAGCGATTCGTCCGTGGCGCCGTTGTACCTTGACGGGGTAAAGACCGCCCTGCTCGACGCCCGCCCGGACCTGCTGATCGGCACGCTCGTGCTGCCGGCCGGCGAAGCCTCCAAGACCCTGGACAATTTCGGCGCGGCGCTCACCGCACTCGCCGCGCTCGGCGCCACCCGCGATGCCTGCGTGATGGCGCTCGGCGGCGGCGTCGCCGGCGACCTCGCCGGCTTCGCGGCGGCCTGCTGGATGCGGGGCGTGGACTGTGTGCAGTTGCCGACCTCGCTGCTGGCGATGGTCGATTCCTCGGTCGGCGGCAAGACCGCCGTGGACATTCCCGAAGGCAAGAACCTGGTGGGCGCCTTTCACCCGCCGCGCGCGGTGATCGCCGATACCGCCGCCCTGCGTACGCTGCCCCCGCGCGAGCTGCGTGCCGGCCTCGCCGAAGTGATCAAGTACGGCGCGATCGGCGACCCGCTGTTCTTCCAGTGGCTGCAGGCCGAGCACGCCGCGCTGCTGGCCGGTGATGACACCGCGCTGGCCCAGGCGATCGCACGCAGCTGCGAGCACAAGGCCGAGATCGTCGCCCGCGATCCGCTGGAAAAAGGCGAGCGCGCGCTGCTCAACCTCGGCCACACTTTCGGCCACGCCATCGAAACCGAACAGGGCTACGGCGCACCGGGCAATGACAACCTCAACCACGGCGAAGCAGTCGCGGTGGGCATGGTACTGGCCGCACGCCTGTCGGCCCAGCTGGGCATGAGTACCGAGGCCGACACCGTGCAGATGCGCGATCTGCTGGCGCGCTACGAACTGCCGGTGACGATTCCGCCGGGACTGGCGCCCGACGCCCTGCTGGCGCGGATGCGGCTGGACAAGAAGAACATCGCCGGCCGCCTGCGTCTGGTGCTGTGGCGTGGCATCGGCCGCGCCGAGGTCGTGGCCGACGTCGACGAAGCCGACGTGCTGCGCGTGCTTGCCGCCGGCTGAGGCTGCGACCGTCTGCCGCACCCGGGGCGGCGTCCACGGCCGCCTCCGGCGTTCGCGGCTACAATCGGCACATGCGCGTTTTCCTGCACCAACTCGCCCGCGGTGCCGACCCGGCCCGCTACCTACAGCTCACCCTGCAGCCGGACCTGTTCGGCGGCTGGGAGCTGCTGCACGAGTCCGGCTCCATCGGCGGGCGCGGGCAACTGCGCCGCGAGCTGTTCCTGCAGGAAGACCTGGCGCAGGCCGCCTTCGAGAAAGCGCGCGATGCGCACCTCCACCGCGGCTACACCCTCACCCGCGGCCCCGGCGACCCGCCGCGCTAGGCGGCCACCGCGCCGCCAGCCCCCTTTCGTTCGGCCCTGCGCCACCAGATTCCAAGGAAGCGTTCCGTGACCAGCCCCTCCCGCCATGACCGACTGCTGCGTGCCCTGCGCCGCGAACCGGTGGACTGCACCCCCATCTGGTTGATGCGCCAGGCCGGCCGCTACCTGCCGGAGTACCGCGCCACCCGCGCCAAGGCCGGCAGCTTCCTGGCGATGGCCAAGACGCCCGACATCGCCTGCGAAGTCACCCTGCAGCCGCTGCGCCGTTTCGATCTGGACGCGGCGATCCTGTTCTCGGACATCCTCACCATTCCCGATGCGATGGGCCTGGAGCTGTACTTCGTCGATGGCGAAGGCCCCAGGTTCCGTCACCCCGTACGCGATGCCGCCGCCATCGCCCGGCTGGCGGTGCCGGACATGGAGACCGAACTGCGCTACGTGATGGACGCAGTGCGCGTGATCCGCCGCGAACTCGATGGCAAGGTCCCGCTGATCGGTTTCTCCGGCAGCCCGTGGACGCTGGCCTGCTACATGGTCGAGGGCGGTGGCAGCAAGGACTTCGCCCGGATCAAGGCGATGGCGTTGAACGAGCCGGCCGCTCTGCACCAGCTGCTGTCGGTGGTCACCGATGCGGTGATCGCCTACCTGGCGGCCCAGCGCGCCGCCGGCGCCCAGGTCCTGCAGGTCTTCGACACCTGGGGCGGCGTGCTCAGCCCCTCGATGTACCGCGAGTTCTCGCTGCGCTACCTGACCCGCATCGCGCAGGCGCTCGAGCGCGGCCAGGGCGACCAGCGCACCCCGCTGATCCTGTTCGGCAAGGGCACCGGCCTGCACCTGGGCGCACTGGCCGACACCGGCGCCGATGCACTCGGTGTGGACTGGACCCTGGACCTGTCCGACGCCGTGGCCCGCACCGGTGGTCGCGTCGCACTGCAGGGCAATCTCGACCCCGCCACCCTTTACGGCAACCCGGCGGCCATCGAGCGTGCCGCCGGCCGCGTGCTCGACAGCTATGCCGAGGGCAACGGCGGCTCGCGCGAGGGCCACGTGTTCAACCTGGGGCATGGCATGTCGCCGGACATGAACCCCGACCATGTCGGCGTGCTGGTGGACGCGGTGCATCGGTTGAGCCGGCGCTGAGGGGCAGATGCCGGGCAGCACCCGGCACTGCGCGCCACAGCTGGGTCCCCGCGGCGGGAGACCGGCGCCTCCCGGTCCGACGACGCGGCTCCACCGTTTCTTGATCCAGCATCGGCGATCATGTGTGCCTCGTTGAGGAAGGCACGCACGATGACGACCGGCAGCTACGCTTCGATACGGCCCCTGTTGTGGCTGGTATCGCTGGCGATCTTCATGCAGATGCTGGATTCGACCATCGTCAATACCGCCCTGCCGGCGATGGCGCGCAGCCTCGGCGAAAGCCCCCTGCAGATGCAGTCGGTGGTGTTCAGCTACGCGCTGGCGGTGGCCACCTTCATTCCCGCCTCCGGCTGGATCGCCGACCGCTTCGGCACGCGCCGCACGTTCCTCGTCGCCATCATCCTGTTCACCCTCGGCTCGCTGGCCTGCGCCCTCGCCCAGACGCTGCACCAACTGGTGGGCGCGCGTGTCCTGCAGGGCGTTGGTGGCGCGATGCTGCTGCCGGTCGGCCGCCTTGCCGTGATGCGTTCGGTTCCGCGCGACGACTTCCTGCGCGCCATGAGCTTCATCGCCATCCCCGCGCTGATCGGCCCGCTGATCGGGCCCACCCTCGGCGGGTGGCTGGTCGAGGTCGCCTCCTGGCACTGGGTGTTCCTGATCAATCTGCCGATCGGCGTGATCGGCTTCATCGCCGCCATGAAGATCATGCCCGACCATTACGCCGAGCACCGCACCCGCTTCGACCTGCCCGGCTACCTCATGCTTGCGTTCGGCATGGTGGTGCTGTCGCTCGCGCTGGACGGCATCTCCGGCATGGGCACGCCGCATGCGCTGGTCATGCTGATGACGGTGGCCGGCCTGGCCGCGCTGGTCGGTTACTGGCTGCACGCGGCCAACTCCACCGCGCCGCTGTTCTCGCTGGCCCTGTTCCATGTGCCCAGCTATCGCATCGGCATCCTCGGCAACCTGTTCTCGCGCATCGGCAGCAGCGCCATGCCGCTGCTGATACCCCTGCTCCTGCAGGTCGGCATGGGCATGAGCCCGATGAATGCCGGCCTGTTGATGATTCCGGTGGCCGCCGCCGGCATGGTCTCCAAGCGCTATGCCGTCAAACTGGTCGAACGGTTCGGCTACCGGCGTGTGCTGATGGTCAACACTGTGCTGGTCGGCCTGGCAATGGCCAGTTTCATTGTCATGACCCCCGGGCAGCCGACGTGGCTGCGCGTGGTGCAGCTGGCGGTATTCGGCGCGGTCAACTCGCTGCAGTTCACCGTCATGAACACCGTGACCCTGCGCGATCTCGACCGCGAATTCGCCAGCCCCGGCAACAGCCTGCTGTCGATGGTGATGATGCTCGCCACCGGCTTCGGCGCTGCGGCGGCCGGCAGCCTGCTGGCCGCGTTCGGCCACCTCGACGTCGCACACGGCGCCACCGCCGCGCTGCATGCCACCTTCGTCTGCGTGGGTGCGATCACGCTGACCTCCACGCTGATCTTCTGGCAGCTTCCCGATACGCGCCCTTCACCGCGCGATGTTGAAGAAGTGGCCGAGTAGCGCCCCTCACACGGGCGGCGGCCAGGGCCCCAGCGCGCGGGCGATTGCGGCGACCAGCAGATCGCCGGTCACCGGCTTGCGCAGGAAGTCCTTGAACCCGGCCTGGCGTACCTGCGCCTCGATCGCCGGATCGGTGCGCGCGGTCACCGCGATGATCGGCATCTCGTAGCCCTGATTGCGGAACTGCTCGGCCAGTTCGATGCCGCTCAGCCCGGGCAGATCCAGATCCAGCAGCGCCACGTCGAAGGGGGTATCCATCACCTCGCGCAGGGCGGCCAGCGCGTGCGCGGCATGGATCACCTCGTGGCCGCGCGCACCGAGCAAGCCGGTCACCACGTCGGCCACGGTGGTGTCATCTTCCACCAGCAGGATGCGCAACGGCGGCAGCGTGGCCACCGCCGCCGCGCCCGGTGAAGCATCGACGGCGGCGCCGTGCTGCAACGGCAGCGGCAGGGTCACGCTGAAACGGGTACCACTGCCGAGCTGGCTCTCCACGTCCACCTGGCCCTGCATGGCCAGTGCGAGTTCCCGGCAGATCGCCAGCCCCAACCCGCTGCCGCCGTACTGTGCGGCCGTGCGCGCGCCATCGGCCTGCTCGAATCGTTTGAACAGACGCTGCTGCTGTTCGACACTGATGCCCGGCCCGGTGTCGGCCACTTCGATGTACACACCGCGGTCGGGCGCGATCGCGCGCAGATGCAGGCTGACATGGCCGTGGCTGGTGAACTTGACCGCGTTGCCGAGCAGGTTGAGCAGGATCTGGCGCACGCGCATTTCATCGCCCACCGCCCAGGTGCCCGGCGGCAACGCATTGTCCACCATGAAACGCAGTTGCTTCTGTTCGGCCAGTGCGCTCATCAGCGTGCAGACGTCGTGCACCAGCTGGTCCAGCGGGAACGGCTGCGTCTGCAGTTCCAGCCGGCCGGACTCGATCCGCGCCAGATCCAGCGCGTCGTTGACCAGGTGCAGCAGGTGCTCGCCGGCGTGGCGGATCGATTCGGTGTAGCTGCGCTGTTTCGGGTCCAGCGGCGAGGCAAGCAGCAGCTCGCTCATGCCCAGCACACCGGTCATCGGCGTGCGCACCTCGTGCCCGAGGTTGGCCAGGAAGCGGGTCTTGGCCATCGACGCCTGTTCGGCCAGTTCCTGCTTGTGCAGCGCCAGCTGATAGGCATGCCGACGTTGCAGCCGCCGCCGGTACAACCAGGCGAACAGGCTCAACGACAGCAGCACCAGCGAGGTCAACAGCAACAGGCCTGACAGGCTCCGCCACCACGGTGGCAGCACCCGGAACTCGAGCACCTGCACCCGCGACCAGATGTGGTCGGCCGACCGGGCCTGCACTTCCAGCCGGTAACGCCCCGGCGACAGCCGCGAGAACAGACGCTCGCCGGCCGGCCCCACTTCGACCCAGTCCGGGTCGTAGCCGGCCAGGCGGTAACGGTAGGTATTGGAGGACGAATCGGCGAAGGACAGCAGCCGCGCCACGATGCGCAGGTCACGGTCGCCATCGGCGATCTCCAGGGGGTTCAGATGGGTCAGGTCGATCACGCGTTCGCCGCGGCGTACCTCCACCCGTTCGATCACCAGCGGCGCGCGCCGGGTGGAGGGCTTCACCTGCGCCGGGTCGAACACCACCACACCGGCCGGGGTGCCGCCGGCAATCCGGCCGCTGGCCGTCATGGTCAGTGTGCGGCGACGGAATTCCTGGCTGGGCAGACCGTCATGCACGCCATACAGGCGCACGTTCTCGCTGTGCGGATCGGCGCGCACCAGGCCGCGCGCGCTGGCCGCCCACACCACGCCCTGCGCATCGACCACCAGGCCCGAGGCGGACACTTCCGGATAGCCGCGCTCGGCGCCGATCTGCGCGACGGGCACCAGCCGTTCGTCCTGCCAGCGGTACTGGCTCAGGCGGCCCTCTTCGGACAGCCACACCGAGCCGTCGGCGGCCCAAGCCATCGCATACACACCGCCGGTGGGGCCGCCCGGTACCGGTTCGAAACGACGGCGCATCGGGACCCACCGCATCAGCCCCTGGTTGGTGGCCTGCCACAGGTGATCGCCGGGGCCGCAGCGGATGTCCTGGGTCATCTGCCCGGGCGCCATGCCCGCATGGCCCAGCGGGATCTGGTTGAGCACGTGGCCATCCAGATCACGCTGCTGCAGGCCGTTGGAGGCCATGACCCAGAGCCGGTTGCCATCGCACAGGATCAGCGCTTCGATCGCGCCCTCCATCGAGGCGTCAACGGCGGCATCGCGCCCCCAGCGGCGCATGCGTCCGTCCTTGGGGTCGTAGCGCGTCAACGCGTCCCACGAACCGATCCAGACCTGCCCGCGCGGGTCCTCGACCACCGACTGCAGCCACTGGGTCCCATCCACCCAGGTTTTGTGCTGTTCGATCTGACCGCTCACCGGATCGAATTTATCCAGCGCCCCGTGCGTGCCCACCGTCCACACCCCGCCATCGGCGGCAGCGGCCATGCCAAGCGCATAGGCATTGCGCAACGATGCCGGATCATCCTCCAGGCGCGACAACACCGAGAACTGCCACCAGCGCGGCAACAGATGCCACAAGCCGCCATTGGTGCTGGCCATCCAGATGCCGCCTTCGCGGTCTTCATAGGCGCCCGTCCAGTTCGGCCGCACCTGCCCGCGCGCCACCGCGCTGTACAGCGGCACCTGCTGGAACTGATTGTCAAAGGCGCGACCAAGGCCCGAGCGGGTGTCCAGCCAATACCCGCCCTGTTCGTCGCGCAGCATCATGCCCAGGATCTGGTCACCCGCGGAGACCTTCCAGGGCGCCGGTTCGAACCGGCCGTCCGGACGTCGCACCACGACCCCGGCGTTGGTATTGATCCACAGGCTGCCGTCGGACTCGGGGGTGAGCCCATTGATCATCGCCAGCGGTAACAGAGCGTCGGGCACGCGCTCGAAATCGTGGCCGGTCCAGCGCGCCAGCCCCGCCTTGGTGCCGACCCACAGGGTGCCGTCCGGCGTGGTGGCCAGGTTGCCCACCGACGCGGAGGGCAGGCTGCGCGGATTGTGCCGCTCGGGCATGTAGCGGGTGATCGTGCCATCGCGGTCCATGCGATGCAGGCCGCCTTCGAACGTCCCGAACCAGATCGCGCCATCCGGCGTGGACGCCACGCTCCAGATCGTGTTGCTGCCGATCTCGGGATGGTTCTGGCGGTCGTGGAAACGCAGCTCGCGGCGATCGGCCGACATCATCACCAGGCCGGCGTGCTCGGTACCGATCCAGAGCCGGTTGCGCGGATCCACATGCACCGTCCAGA
The DNA here is from genome assembly GCF_946900935.1 of Stenotrophomonas sp. Marseille-Q5258. Lineage (NCBI taxonomy): Bacteria > Pseudomonadati > Pseudomonadota > Gammaproteobacteria > Lysobacterales > Lysobacteraceae > Stenotrophomonas > Stenotrophomonas sp. Marseille-Q5258. The sequence goes on along the minus strand of NZ_CAMPPN010000020.1, from coordinate 22,944 downwards.
TATGGTTGTCGCGCAGCCCATCCTCGGCACGCCAGATGCGGTAGTTGCGCCCGTCGAAGCGGGCCAGGCCGTCGTTGGTGGCGATCCACAGGTAGCCGTAGCGATCCTCGGCCATGCGGTTGACGGTGTTCGACGGCAGGCCGTCGAACACCGTCACCTGGCGGGGCGTCGGCGGTACCGGTTGCGCGGCGGCCACGCCGGCGCAGCCCAGGCCCACGGTGATGAGGAGCAACCACAACAGACGCAACACCAATGGATCTCCCGAGTCTGTCCGTCGATTCGCAGCGCCCGCCACGGGTGGGCATGCATCCGTCCCGGTCCCCGGGCAGCGGCCCACATACTAAACCGCCCGACTCATGGCGTCGCCTCCGGCCCGGCCTGCAGCACCGTCTCGATCGCCGCAGCGCCGAGTGGCAGCGGCACCACGCCGGCGGCACCGGCCTGCCGCGCCTGCCACGACAGCGCCGCAGTCGGCGCCGGGTCCAGCAGCCAGGCCGGCCCGTCGCCGGGTCGCTCGCGCACCAGACCGAGCAGCGCCAGGCCGTCGACCCCCGGCAGTGTGCGCTCCACCAGCAGTGCCTCCACCGGCCCCCGCGACAGTACCGGCAGGGCGGCCAGCGCGTGCGCCGCATGCAGCACGTGCCGGCCGTGCGCGCGCAGACCGGCCATCAACCTGCGGGCAGCGGCGGTGTCCTGCATCACCAGCAGCACCGGCGACCGCCCGCCACCATCATCGGCGAGGTCCAGGTTCCGGTGCCGCAGGCCACCGGCCATCGGCAGATGCACCAGCACCCGCCAACCATCGACGGCAGGGGCCACGGTGATATGCCCGCCCATCGCCTCCACCCGCAGGCGTGCCGGCGACAGGGCGGTCTGCAGCGCCTCGCACGTGGGCGAAGGCAGGGGCAACGTCGCCGTTGTCGTCCTGCGCCCACCGCGCAGATGCGCGGCCAGTTCCACGCGGACGCCGGCGTGCCCGGGCAACGGGTCGGCGTGCAGCAGCAGTTGCCGCGCATCGGTACCGCTGGACAAGGCCTGCAGGGCCAGCACGACGGCCTCGGCCATGCGCTCCGGATCACCGCACCCGACCTGGGTGGGCCCCACCCGCAGGCATGCCGCCAATGCCTGCCCACGCTGGCACAGCGGGAGCACCTGGGTAGTGACCACCCGCTGCAACACTGCCAGCGGCGCAAACACGCGGGGATGCAGGTTCGGCCTTCCCGCCTCCAGCCGGGCGGTATCCAGCGTGCGGTTCACGATTTCCAGCAGTTGCCGCCCTGCCCGGTGGATGCGCCGCACCCGGTCCTGCTCGACAGGGCCAAGCCGGCCATCGAGCAGCAGCTCGCTCATGCCCAGCACGCCGGTCAACGGGGTCCGCAGTTCGTGGCCCAGCGTTGCCAGGTAGTCTGCCTTGGCCCGCCCCGCCCGTTCGTCGGCCGCCTGGCGACGCGTCGCAGCCGCCTCGCGGCGCCGCTGCCGACACCGGCGCACGCCGCCGCCGGCCAGTGCCACAACCAGCACGGTGCCGCCGGCAGCCAGGCCGGCGCGGACGTCGGTGCGTTCCAGCGTGGAGGGAGCCATGTCCACCTCCAGTACCTGCACGGCCGACCACGGCCCGCCGTCGCTGCGCGCCTGGTAGAACACACGATGACGTCCCGATGCCAACGTCGGAAACTCGCGGATGCCCGGCCGTCCGACGCTGATCCACCCGGCGCGCTGCCCTGCCATGCGGATGCGGTAATCGCGGCGGCGCCCGTCGCTGGCCAGCACGCGCACCTGCACCCGCAGATCGCGGTCGCCCGGCTGCAGCCGCACGGGCGAGACCGCCGGCAGCTCTGCCAGCACGCCGTGGCGACGCACCTGTACACGATCCAGCACCGGTATCGGATCGGCGCGGGGTGCCTGCAGCGCCGCCACCTCCACCAGCACTGCCCCGCCGGCCGTGTCCAGTGGCAGCAGCAGATGGTGGCCGGCGCGCAGTATCCGGCCGCTGCGCATTGCCGCAGCTGGCAGGCCATCGGCCGGCGTGAGCACGCGCGGCGCCGCCCCGTCGTGGCCCAGCCGCAGCAGTCCGCGTGCCGTGGTTGCCCACAGTCCGCCACCGGCATCACGGGCCAATCCACGCACGGGACCTGCATCGGGGTCGAGCGGCCGTCGTGTCTCGGCGATGAGACGGCCGCCCTGCCAGCGGTAGCCGGTCACGGCCGAGCGCCCGGCCACCCACACCCGGCCCTGCGCATCCACATGCAAGGCCGTCACCGCCTCTCCGCCCACGCCCGGCACCGGCTCCAACCGCTGGCGTTCCGCCGCCCAGCGGTACACCCGCGTCGCCGACGCCACCCAGAGTGCGCCGTCGGCCCCGCATTGCATCGCTGCCGCATCCACTGCTGCCGGCAGGCCTGCCGCGCTGCGCGACCAGCGACCACGCAGGCGTCCCCGTCGATCGCGCTGCTGCAGCCAATCGCCGTCCAGGTGCCAGAGCTCCCCGGCTCCGCAACTGCGAAGCACCCGCTCGGCGCCCTGCGGCTGGACCGGCACCGTCCAGCGACGCACTGCGCGGCTGCGCGGGTCCCAGCGGGTCAACCGGCCCGGCCCCGCCATCCACACCTGGCCGTGGCTGTCTTCAACAACGGCACGCCGGCCTGCCCCGCGTGGAGTCGCATCACGCACCACCCGGCGGGAGCGCGGCGCGGCCGTCGCGTCGATCCAGTGCAGCCCACCGTCGGTGCGTGCCCACCATGCGCCGCCGTCCCGTCCACTGGTCCATGCCGCCGGCAGTGCCGCGTCCTGGCCCGGCGCACCCGCGATGGTGCGGAACGCACGCCAGTCCGGCCGCAGCCGCCAGACCCCCAACTGGGCGGCAAGCAGCCACACGCCGCCATCGCGATCCTCGTGCATGCCCACGATACGGGGGCGTGTCCGTCCGTCCGACGCCGTCAGCGCCACCTCGCGCCGCACGCCGGTCTGCGGGTCTTCGCGCCACACGTGCGGGCCCTGCGCAAGCCAGCGCGCGCCATCGCGCGTGACACCGAGCAGGCGCAGGCCCGGCACGGACGCAGACGCGGCGACTGCCTCCGTCGCGGTGCGTCGCTGCACACCGCCGGCGTCGCCGACCCACATGTGCGCACCCGCCGGGGCCAACGCATGGACTGCCCGGTCCGCTGCGCGGGTGGGCAGAAAGGCCTCCCCGCGCCAGCGTGCCAGGCCCCCTGCAGTGCCGATCCACACGGTGCCATCCGCACCGCGCGCAAGGGCACGCACGCGGGGAGACGGCAATCCTGCCCCTGCCGGACCCGGCAGGAAGCGCTGCAACCGCCCGTCGGCAGTGCGTCGATACAGACCGGCATCGCGCGTGCCGAACCAGAGCGAACCGTCTGGCAGGGGCAGCAGCGTGGTGATCGCACTGGCGGCCAGCGCGCGCGCGCCCTCCACGCGACGCAGGTGGCGGCCGTCGGCGGAAAGATGCAGCAGATGGCCGCTGGCCGTGCCGGCCCACAGCTGGTCCTGCGCATCCAGCGCCACGCTGGTGATGTCGTTGTCGGGCAGCCCCTGTTCAATGCGCCACAGCCGGAAGCGCCGTCCATCGTGGCGCGCCAGTCCATCGGAGGTTGCAAACCAGCGGTAGCCCTGCCGATCCTCCACGATCTGGTAGACACGGTCCGATGGCAGTCCCTGACGCATGGAAACCTGTACCGCATCGGGCGTGTGAGCCCACGCGCCCGGCACGACCAGGTGCCCCCAGAGCAGGACAAGGCACAGCCGCACCAGGCCCTTCATCACCGGTCCACGCACTGCTGCAATGCCGTGGCCAGATGCCTTGCGGTCACAGGCAGCCGCAGGAAGGCGGCGTAGCCACCCGCCTCCGCCAGGCGCGCCGCCTGCGGGGCGCTGCAGGCGCTCAATGCCAGGCGGGGGACGCCGGGCCATTGCGTGGCCAGCCGCAGGCCGACGCTGCCGGCGGCGTCGCCGAGCGCCGGGTCGACCACGATGACGTCCCATGCCGGCGCGGCCCTCGGCCGCTCCGGCGCCCGGCCGTCGACGACCTGCACGTGATGGCCAAGGTGCCGCAGCAAGGCGGCAATCACGTCGGCGACGGCTGGCGCCACCACCAGCAGCCGCAGCGCGCGTGCGTGCCGCTGCGCGGGCTGCCCGACATCGCCGGCGTCGGCAGGCATGCGGACCGGCGGCATGGGCAGTTGCAGGGTGAAGCAGCTCCCCTCCCCGACCACGCTCGCCAGCGTGATGTCGCCCCCCATCGCCTGGGCCAGCTGCCGCGAGATCGCCAGACCCAGGCCGGTCCCCCCGTGGCGCGCCGCCGTGCGCTCCCCGTCGGCCTGCTCGAAGCGCTGGAAGATGCGTCGCTGCTGCACCGGGTCCAGACCCGGACCCGTATCGATCACGCGCAGGCACACACCGTCCGCAGTGCCGGTGTACGCCGCCTCCAGCACCACCTGCCCACGCGCCGTGAACTTCAACGCGTTGCCAAGCAGATTGAGCAGGATCTGACGCAGGCGTGCGGGATCGCCGAGGAAACCGCGGCGGGCTGCCGGGTCCACCTGCCAGCGCAGCGACACGCCGCGCGCCTGCGCCACCGGTTGCAGCAGGGCCTGCAGATCGTCCAGCAGCGCGGGCAGATCGAACGCCACACACTGCAGGTGCGGGGTTCCGGCCTCCACCTGCGCGACATCCAGCGCGTCGTCCATCAGCTGCATCAGGTGTTCACCGGCGCGATGCAGGCTGCGCACCTGGTCGCGCTGCGCATCGGTCAGCGGCGCGTGCTGCAGCGCGTCGCTCCAGCCGAGCACCGCACTCATCGGCACCCGCACATCCCGGCCCAACCGCAGCAGCATGTCGGTGCGCGCCCGCGATGCCTGCGCCGCCCGTTGCCGCTGTTCCTCGCCACGCCGGGCGCGCAGCCGCCGCCTTGCATGGCGGCGGTACGCACGTGTGCCTAGCACGGTGGCCGCGCCAAGCACCGCGGCGATGGCCAGCCGCCCGCGCATTGCCTGCCCGGCGCCGGGGGCGACGTCCAGCACAAGGGAGGTGTGCGACGCGGCACTCCCGTCATCTGGCAGCGCCTGCACGTCGAGGACATGCCGGCCCGGCGGAAGCCGCGCGAACATGCGCTGGCCGAGGTGACCGGTATCCACGCTGTCGTTGCCCGCGCCACGCAGTGCGAAACGGTAGCGCACGCGCATGGGATCGGCATTGCCGGCCAGGCGCACGGCAACCCGTACGTTGCGGTCACTCGCGTGCAACCGCACGGTGCCGGCCACCGGCAACGGGACCATTGCGTGCCCCCGGTGCACGCTGACCGCGTCGATGTGCAGCCCGCGCCGTCGTGACGGATCGCGCAGACGGGCCGGATCGAACAGCAGCACGCCGCCTTCGCGCACGGCCGCCACCAGCGTGCCATCGGACAGCGTGCGCAGGCGCTGGGGCATGACCTGCTGCACGGGCACGCCGTCGCCCGTGTCGAACAGGCGGATCCGCCCGGTATCCGGATCGGCACGCACCAGGCCCCGCGCGCTGCCGCTCCACGCCCTTCCTGCCCCGTCCACGGCCAGCGCCTGCGCGTCCAGCTGCGGATACCCCTGAGCCGCATCGAAGCGCTGCGTCGGGTGCAGCCGCTGGCCATCCCAGCGGTAGCGCTGCAACGCGCCGGGACCGCTGGTCCACAGATGCCCGTGCGCATCCTCGGCCAACGCCGAGACACGGCCTGATAGACCGCCGGACACACGTGTGAAGCGCTCCTGCGCCGGCAGCCAGCGACGCAGCCCGCCGCGGTCGCCCGCCCACAGGGTGCCATCGCGCGCGCACAGCAGCGGGACCGCCGACGCCGGCGGCATCCAACCCAGCGCCGCCGGCGTGCCTCGCAGCCGCACCACACCGTCCGCATCGCGGCGCTGCACGTGGTCGTTGGCGACGATCCACACCGCGCCATCGCGGCACACCGTTACCGCCAGCGGCCCCGTCCCGGCGTCGACCGGCAATGACCAGCGCCGCCAGTGCCGGTGTGAAGGGGTGTAGCGCAACAGCCGCGAGCCTGTCGCGATCCAGACCCTGCCCTGCGCATCCTCGGCCATGCCCAGCGTGCGTGCCTCGTCCAGCTCACCGGTGAACGGCACCGGGCGCCCCGCCACACCGGTACGCGGGTCGAGGAGCTGCAGGTTGCCGTGGCTGCCGGCCACCCAGATCCGGCCATCCTTTGACGCCGCCAGCGCGCCCGCGTAGGGGTCGCGCAGGCCCGCGCCCGACGCCAGCGCGGTGAACTGCTGCCAGCGCGGCGGCAGGCGCCACAGCCGATGGTCGTCGCTGCGCAGCCACACGCCGCCGTTGCGGTCTTCCTGCATCTGCCGAATCACTGGCGCAGGCAGCCCTGGAGGGGATGGCAATGCAACCCGTCGCACCTCGGCGGCCTGCGTCAGCACCAGCCCATCAGCCTGCTGCCACCAGGTCTCGCCGGCGTCCCCCCGCAGCAGCGCGCGGGCGGCGGTCGCGTGGGTGCGCGTGGGCACGGCATCGGGATGGGCAAGATGGAAGGCGGCCCCTGCGGTGGTCACCCAGACCCCGCCGCGCGGATCGGCGGTCAGACCCACCACCGGTGTGGACGGCCATGCCGCGACCGGTGTCAGCTGCGCCGAACGACCATAGGCCAACCCCTTCGCGGTCCCGACCCACATGCCCCCATCCCGATCACGCGCCAGTGCGGTGATCTGCGGCGACGGCAGGCCGCGCGCGCGTACCCAGCCGGCGGCATCGCGCCACACGTAGGCCCCGTCGGAGGCACTGCCCACCCACAGGCCGAGTACGTCACTGGACAGATGATCGATCCGCAGCGGGCGCGCGGCGCCCGGCGCGCGCGGCGCGGGATGGCGGTCAACCCGTTCACGGTCGTCCGACCAGGCCATCAGCTGTCGCGAAGCGGTCAGGCCCCACAGTCGGCCGCGCGGATCGACATGCAACCGTACCCACGCCGTCTCCGACATCCCGCGCGCTGTCGGCTGCAGCCGATAGCGGCGCCCGTCGAAGCGCAGCACTCCCAGCTCGGTGGCCAGCCACACGTCGCCGAGCGCGTCCTCCACCACGTCGCGCACCTCGCGGGCAGGCAAGCCGGTGGTCGCATCCTGCAGTTGCGGCACCGGGCGCATCCCCCCTTGTGCATCGCCCCGCAGGGGCCAGGCCAGCCAGGCCAGCATCAGCAGCAGGCGACATCCGTGGAGGAACGCGGTGGCCTCCGCAGCGCGGGCCGCCACGGCCTAACGGGGAAGAAGGAGTGTCATCGCGTGCACGCTACGGGACCGGGAGCATCGCTACGCGCCTGCAGCCGACGTCAGTTCACGTTCCGAGCAATCAAGGTTCAGATCACTTCCGCCGAATAGGCGCGCGCCATCAATCGATGCAGGACTCAGTGCACAGGTTGCCGCGCCATCCGCGCCTGCGCGATGGCCTCCACCAGCATGTCGCCCGTCACCGGCTTGCGCAGGAAGCCGTCGAATCCCGAGGCCAGTACCTGCTGCTCGGCGTAGGCATCCGATCGCGCGGTCACCGCGATCAGCGGCAGCTCGTAGCCCATCGCGCGCAGCTGCGAAGCGATCGCGATGCCGTCCAGCGCCGGCAGGTCCAGATCCAGCAGCCCGATGTCGAAACGGCCCGAGGCCACTTCCGACAGCGCCGCCAGCCCATGCAGCACATGCACCACCTCATGCCCGCGCGTGCGCAGCAGGCCGGTGATGACATCGGCGACGGTCGCATCGTCTTCCACCAGCAGGATGCGCAGCGGCGGCAGCGCCGCGCGCGTGTCGTCCGTCGCGTCCCCCACATGGCGGCTGCGCTGCAGCGTCCACGGCAGCGGCAGGTGCACACTGAAACGCGCGCCCTGGCCCGGGCGGCTGTCGATGCCGATCCGCCCGCCCATCGCCACCGCCAGTTCCTGGCAGATCGCCAGCCCCAGCCCGCTGCCGCCGTAGCGCGATGCGGTGCGCGGCCCGTCGGCCTGTTCGAAACGGTGGAACAGGCGCTGCTGCTGTTCCTCGCTGATGCCTGGTCCGGTATCGGAGACCTCGAAGACCACGCCGTGGCCGTCGTCGACCAACTCGATGCCCAGCCCGACGTGGCCCTGCTCGGTGAACTTGATGGCGTTGCCGAGCAGGTTCATCAGGATCTGGCGGATCCGCATTTCATCGCCGCTGACCTGGACGGGCCCGGGCAGATTGAAACTGCGCTCGAAGGCCAGGCCACGGTGGTGGGCCATCGGCTCCATCAAGGCTTCCACCTGCTCAAGCAGCGTCATCAGATCGAACGGGCGGATGTCCAGCTCCAGCCGGCCTGCTTCGATGCGGGCCAGGTCAAGCGCATCATTGACCAGCCGCAGCAGGTGCGTGCCGGCATGCTGGATGGAGGCGGCGTAGCCGCGCTGGATCTCGTCCAGCGGCGTGGAGAGCAGCAGTTCGCTCATGCCCAGCACGCCGGTCATCGGCGTGCGCACTTCGTGCCCGAGCGTGGCCAGGAAGCGGCTCTTGGCCTGCGAGGCCTGTTCGGCCAGCTGCTGCTTGTGCAGGGTCAACTGCCATTGCTGGCGCCGGCGCAGGCGAACCCGGGCCACGTGGGCGATGGCGGCGATGGACAGCACCGTGCCAAGCACGTAACAGACGATGGCCCAGTTGCTGCGCCACCACGGCGGGTTGACCTGCACGGTGAGCGTGCGCGTGGGGGTCCAGTCGCCGTGCGGCGTCGCCGCCTGCACATCGATGGCGTACTGTCCGGCAGGCAGACGCGACAACAGGCGCTCGCCATCGGCGGCCTGCATCACCCAGTTCTGGTCATAACCCGCGACCCGGTAGCGATACCGGTTGCCCTGGGGATTGGCGAAGGACAACAACCGCGCGGAAATGATCAGGTCACGATCCAGCGGGCCCAGCGTGATCGGCGCATTGATCGGCAGGGTCTGCTGGCCTTCGGCATCGTCGCGACGCACCTGCACGTTGTCGATCACCAGCTGCGACGGCGGCAGCACGATGTCCGGCGCATCCGGATCGAACCCCACCAGACCGGTGGCGGTCACCGCCAGCACCTGGCCCTTGCTGTTGCGCACCGGCGGCCGGCCGCTGAACTCCGCATCGGGCAGACCATCACGCTCGCCGTACAGGCGCGCACGCCGCAGGCGCGGATGCCAGGACACCAGGCCGCGCGGGGTGGTCGCCCAGACCTGGCCATCGCGCCCCACCACCACGCCGCCCATCGATACCGGCGGCAGGCCCTGGGCCGCGCCGACCCGTTCGCGCAGGGTCATGCTCAAGCCATCCCACGCATAGCGCTCCAGCGCGCCCTTGCGGGCCAGCCACAGGTGGTCCGGGCCGTCCCAGGCAATGTCGTAGATGCTGCCGCGGGAAATGCCCGGCACCTGCTCGAACCGATCATTGCGCCAGCGCAGCAGCCCCATGTCGCCCACCACCCACAGCTGCCCGCGCGGGTCGAACACCATCTGCTCGACCGGGTTCTCGGTGAGCCCGCGGCCCTGGTCGATGCGGATGGTATCGAGCACGCGGCCGTCGGCGGCGCGGCGCTGGATTCCGTAGTTCATGATCGACAGCCACAGCTCCCCATCGGGCGCCTGGCGGATCAGGTCGATACGCTGGCGGACATCCGATCCTCCGCCGATCTTCCACTCGCGCAACGCACCGGTGCGTGGCTGGTACAGGCTCAGGCGCCCGGCCCGGCCGATCCACAGCGCGCCATCGGCGCGCGGCAATACCGACCATGCCGCGCCTACCCCGATCCGGGCGTCGTCGGCGATCTGGCTCAATCGCCCCACCTCGTCCAACCGGTACAGGCCATGCGCGCCGGCGATGTAGAACGCTTCGCCGGCGGCGGCCACGCCGAGCAGGTAGGCGCTGTCCAGCGGCTTGCCGTCCAGCTGGTACCAGCTGGAAAAGCGCTTCCAGTCCGGCGGCAGGTACGCCAGGCCCTGGGTCAGCATGGCCACCCACAGCCCGCCCTCGTGGTCCTGCAGCAGGTCCAGCACCCCACTGCGGGCCGTCAGGAAGCCGCTGCCCGCATCACCGGCCAGCAGGCGCAGGGCGCGGTCGTTGCCCCGGTACAGGCCATCGGCCGTGCCCAGCCAGTAGCCACCGTTGCGGTCGTGGATCACGCTGGCCGCGCGCACGTCGGCGCTCAACGTCCACGGCGCGGGGGTGACCACGTCATCGGCGCCGATCCGGAACAGCCCGCCCTCGGTGCCGGCCCAGACCGTGCCATCCGGTTCGCGGGTGAGGCGGAACACGCTCTTGCCGCCCAGCAACGCCGGCGCGATGCGGGTGAAATGATCGCCTTCCCAGCGCGCCACGCCACTGCCGGTGCCCACCCATACCCGTCCCTGCGGGTCGGTCAGCAGCGTATAGATGGTGTTGTCCGGCAGCGTGCGTGGGTCGCCCGGATCGGCCTGGTAGCGGATCAGCCGGCCATCTTCGCCGCGCCGGCAGATGCCGTGCTGGTTGGTGCCGATCCACAACGACCGCGCCGCATAGGCCAGCGACCAGAACTGTCCCTCGCAGCGTGCGTTCACATCGGCGAAGCGTTCGAAGCGGCGGCGCTCCGGCCCCAGCATGCTCAGGCCCACCCCGTTGGTCCCTACCCACACGCGGTCCAGCGGGTCGACCAGCAGGGTCTCCACTTCGTTGCCCGGAATCGAATCGGGATCGGCCGGATCGTGGCGCCAGACACGCAGCCCCACACCGTCCAGGCGTGCAAGTCCGTCATCGGTGGCCGCCCATACGTATCCCTGGCGGTCCTGGGCCAGCGCCAGCACCATGCGCGAGGGCATGCCTTCGGCGGCACCGAAGCGGCGCATGCGCGGTGTTTCTGCCGATGTCCCTGTGGCCCACGACGCGGCCGGCACTGCACACAGCCACAGCACCAACACCACGATGCCAGCCCGCCAGACGCGCGCGCTCATCGCCATTCCGATCTCCGTGTAGGCGCGGATTGTCGCATGGAACACGCTTTCTCCTGCGCCCGGCCCCCGCACGGAACCGGCGCCGGGCGCGTTCACACCGGCACCACGAACTGTTGCAGCCATGAGCCTGCATGGCTGCGCAGACCTGTGCGTATGATCGGCACAGATTCCGATGGAGCCCGGCCATGTCCCTGCGCCTGACCCTTGCCCTGCTGCTGTTCTCCGCCCCCGGCCTGGCGCTTGCCGCCGACAGCTACCGCCTGGACCCGGTCCACACACGGGTGCTGTTTGCGATCGAACACGCCGGCTTCTCGCATGCGCTGGGCACCATCTCCGGCAGCGAGGGCGTACTCGTGTTCGATCCGCAGGACTGGGCCGGGGCAACGCTCAACGTCAGCGTGCCGCTGCAGCGCCTGGACCTGGGCGACGACAAATGGAACAAGGCCACGCTGGCGCGCAGCCTGCTCGATGCCGAGCGCTTTCCCGAGGCCCGCTTCGTGTCCACGCGGGTCGAGCGGATCGACGCCACCCACGCCAACGTCATCGGCCAGCTGACCCTGCACGGGGTCAGCCGCGAAGTCACGCTGGCGGTCACGCTCAACGCACTCAAGCGCCACCCGCTGCCGCCGTTCCGGCGCACCGCCGGTTTCTCGGCCACCGCCACGCTCAGCCGCAGCGCATTCGGCGTGGATGGCTGGCCGTCGATGATCGGCGATGAGGTGCAGCTGCGCATCGAGGCCGAGGCGGTGCGCGACCGCACTGCCGCCGATCCGCAGGACACACCGTCCGTCGAGGATGCGGGAACTCCGCCGACCACACCGCACTCCGATTCCCCATCCCCTCAGCCGGTCCAGGAGACCACGCCATGACCGCCAAGAACACCGCTGCCCGCTGGGGCGGCGTCAGCATGACCCTGCACTGGTTGATCGCCGTGCTGATCCTCGCCCTGGGCATCGTCGGCCTGACGATGGGCGAGTTCCCGAAGACGCCGAAGTACTTCTGGATCTACACGATGCACAAGTCGATCGGCATTACCGTGCTGGCACTGGTGGTGGTCCGCCTGGGCTGGCGACTGTATGCCGGCGCGCCGGGGCCGGTGCCCGGCACACCGACCTGGCAGGAGCGCATCGCCTCGACCACCCATTGGCTGCTGTATGTGCTGATGTTCGCCATCCCGCTGTCGGGCTGGCTGTACGACTCGGCCAGTGGACTGCGCCCGTTCCGCTGGTTCGGCCTGGTCAACGTGCCCAAGCTCAGCGCGCCGGACGCGCAGGTCACCCAGATCTCCCATGCCATCCACGAGTGGGGCTTCTGGCTGCTGATCGCCGTGGTGTTGGCCCATGCCGGCGCCGCGCTTTACCACCATCTTTACCAACGCGATGCCACCCTTGCGCGCATGATGCCGCAGCGCTGGCTCGCCTCCCCCCAGAAGGATTGAGAATGAACATCAAGCTCACCACCCCCGCAGCGGTCGCCGCCGCCCTGGCCGGTCTGATGGCCGCCGCCCCGGCCCTTGCCGCCGAGTACGTGCAGGCGCCTGGTTCGGTCCTGGTGTTTGCCACCAAATACGACGGCGAAGTCTTCACCGGCAGCTTCCCGGGCTTCGACACCAGGCTCAGCTTCGATCCGGCCAAGCTGGACGGCTCGCACCTGGAAGTGACCATTCCGCTGGCCGGCGCCAAGAGCGGCAACAGCGACCGCGACTCCACGCTGCAGGGCGCCGACTTCTTCAACGTCGGCAAGTTCGCCCAGGCCAAGTACAGCGCCAGCAGGTTCCGCGCACTGGGCAACAACCAGTTCGCCGCCGACGGCACGCTGGAACTGCGCGGCGTCAGCAAGCCGGTCACGCTGACCTTCACCTGGACCCCGGGCGCCCAGCCGGTACTCACCGGCAAGGCCACGGTCAAGCGCCTGGACTTCGGCGTGGGCGGCGGCGACTGGGCCGACACCAAGACCATCCCCAACGAAACCGCGATCAGCACCAAGGTCGTCCTGAAAGCAAAGTAACGCGGGCGACCGCGCCGGCCGGTGCCGGCCCCCGCCCCATCGATCGCCTGCAGGGCGCCGGCCACCAGCCGGCGCCCTGCAGGCGTCAGCCCATCCAGGCCCGCAGCGCCGCCACATCGAACGGCCAGTCCAGCTCGCGGCCCTGCGCATCGCGCAGCACCGGCACGCGCAGCCCGTAACGGGCCTCCAGCGCCGCATCGTCGTCGATGAACACACTGTCCAGATCGCCCACCCGGGCCTGCGCCAGCACCGCCAGGGCCTGGTCGCACAAGTGGCAGTCATCACGCTGGTACAAGGTAAACACCGGCCCACCCGCCTTGGAAAATGTTGCGCCGCAATCATGGCTGGCGCCCGCGACAGCATAGAATGGCGCTCCATCCGATACCCGCAGTTTGGCAATCATGGCAGTCAGCACGTTCGATGTGTTCAAGATCGGCATTGGCCCGAGTTCCTCGCATACCGTAGGACCGATGAAGGCTGCCGAGCGTTTCGTGCACCGCTGGCTGCTCGACCCGGGGCATCTGCAGGACGTGGTGCGCATCCGGGCCGACGTCTACGGCTCGCTGGCCCTCACCGGTCGCGGCCACGGCACCGACAAAGCGGTGCTGCTCGGGCTGGAAGGCCAGCGCCCGAACCTGATCGATCCGGACATCATTCCGGAAACGCTGGAGCGCATCCGCACCACCAAGCGCCTGAAGCTGATGGGCCAGCATGAGATCGTGTTCGACGAAAAGCGCGACCTCGGCCTGAACAAGCGCCAGAAGCTGCCCTATCACACCAACGGCATGCGCTTCACCGCGTACGACGCGCAGGAACAGGTCATCGCCACCCGCGACTACTACTCGGTGGGCGGCGGCTTCGTGGTCAACCAGGACGACGCCGCCGACGATCGCATCGTGCCCGATGAAACGCCGCTGCCGTATCCGTTCAAGAGCGGCGACGAGCTGCTGGCGCAGACCGCGCGCAGTGGCCTGAGCATCGCCCAGATGATGTTCGAGAACGAGAAGTGCTGGCGTACCGAGGACGAGATCCGCGATCAGCTGCGCGAAATCTGGAATGCCATGCAGAGCTGCGTGGCACGCGGCATCCGCCAGGAAGGCACCCTGCCCGGTGGCCTGCATGTCTCACGCCGTGCTCCGGCGCTGTATCGCGAACTGTCGTCCAAGCCTGAAGCGGCCATGCGCGATCCGCTGACCACGCTGGACTGGGTGAACCTGTACGCGCTGGCGGTCAACGAGGAAAACGCAGCCGGCGGCCGTGTGGTCACCGCCCCGACCAACGGCGCTGCCGGCGTGCTGCCGGCCGTGCTGCACTACTTCGATCGCTTCTGCCCCGGCGCCAATGAACAGCGCGTGTTCGACTTCCTGCTGACCTCCGCCGCGATCGGCATCCTGTACAAGGAAAACGCCTCGATCTCCGGCGCCGAAGTCGGTTGCCAGGGCGAGGTGGGCGTGGCCTGCTCGATGGCCGCCGGCGGCCTGGTTGCCGCACTCGGCGGCAACCCCAGCCAGATCGAGAATGCCGCCGAGATCGGCATGGAGCACAACCTCGGCCTGACCTGCGACCCGATCGGTGGCCTGGTGCAGATCCCCTGCATCGAGCGCAACGCGATGGGCGCGGTCAAGGCGATCAACGCCAGCCGCATGGCCATGCGTGGCGACGGCAAGCACAAGGTATCGCTGGACAAGGTCATCAAGACCATGCGCGACACCGGCCGCGACATGCAGGACAAGTACAAGGAAACCAGCCGCGGCGGCCTGGCGGTCAACGTCATCGAGTGCTGATCCGCGGCCGCCGACCCACGGTCGGCTGCACCGGTCATGGTGTCGCGGCACGTGCGCGGCACCTCCGGTAAAGTCCGGGTTTCCCTTCCGGAGACCGCCATGCGCATCCTGGCCGCCGCCCTGCTCGCCTGCCTCCCGCTGACCACCTTCGCCGCCGAGACCTATGGCCCGCGACTGGAAGGCTTCGACTACCCGTATCCGGTGAAGATCTTCCCGCTCGGATCGCAACGGCAGCCGCTGGAGATGGCGTATCTGGATGTTCCGCCGGCAGGAACCGCGTTCGCCGGTACGGTGGTGCTGCTGCACGGCAAGAACTTCTGCGCGGCAACCTGGAAAGACAGCATCGCCGCGCTCACCGCCGCCGGCTACCGGGTGATCGCACCGGACCAGATCGGCTTCTGCAAATCCAGCAAGCCCGAGCGCTACCAGTATTCGTTCGGACAGCTCGCCGCCAACACCCACGCGCTGCTGGCCCACCTCGGCCTCGACGCGGCCAAGGTGGACTTGGTGGGCCATTCGATGGGCGGCATGCTCGCCGCGCGCTATGCCCTGATGTATCCGCAGCAGTTGCGCCACCTCGCGCTGGTCAATCCAATCGGGTTGGAAGACTGGAAGGCCAAAGGCGTGCCGTGGCGCAGTGTGGATGCGTGGTATGCCAACGAACTCAAGACCAGCGCCGACAGTATCAGGGCGTACCAGCGGGAGGTGTACTACAACGGCCAGTGGAAACCGCAGTACGAACAGTGGGTGCGCATGCAATCGCGCATGTATGACGGTGCGGGGAAGGAAGCGGTGGCCTGGAGCCAGGCACTCACCTCGGACATGGTGTTCAATCAGCCGGTGGTATACGAGCTGCCGCGCATCGCCGTGCCCACCACGCTGTTCATCGGCCAGACCGACCGCACCGCCATCGGCCGGGACCTCGCACCGCCGGCGTTGAAGGCCACGCTGGGCGACTACCCGACGCTGGGCAGGGCCGCCGCCGCTGCGATCCCCGGCGCGACGCTGGTGACGTTCGACGACCTCGGCCATTCGCCACAGGTGCAGGACCCGGAACGGTTCAACGCCGCCCTGTTGAACGCCCTGCAAAACCCAGGCAGGTAGGGGCCGGCCGTTGGTCGGCTGGCCACGCCTGGGGTGGCAATGATCAGCGCCGTACGATCGCCAGCACGTCGTCGAGCAGCGCCGCCGCGGTGACGCCGGCGCCCGCACCCGGACCCTGGATCAGCAGCGGCTGCTGCTGATAACGGTCGCTGTGGATCGCCACCCGGTTGTCGGTCTGCGCCCCGCCCGCCAACGGGTGGTCGAGCGGCAGGATGCGCAGCCCCACCGACGCGCCGTCGTGGTCGAAGCCGCCGACGAAGCGCAGGCAGCCACCCTGTGTCTGTGCCTGGTGCCAGTACTGCAGCAGCGGCGCATCAAGCTGCGACAACGCGCCCAGCGCCGCGTCGGCCGGCAACGCGGCCAGCGCGTCCGGCACCAGCGAGGCCACCCGCACCTGCCCGGCGCACAGCGCGATGCCACTGGCCCGGGCCAGGATCAGCAGCTTGCGGCGTACGTCCTCACCGGACAGGTCCACGCGCGGGTCCGGCTCGGTGTACCCGGCGCGGGCGGCCTCGCGCACCCAATCGGAGAACGCGCGTTGGCCATCGTAGTGATGGAACAGCCAGGCCAGCGATCCGGACAGCACGCCTTCCACGCGGTGGATGCGGTCCCCCCCGGCCACCAGCGCGCGCAGGCTGCTCAGCAGCGGCAGGCCCGCGCCTACCGTGGCGCTGTCGCCGTACTGCGCGTCGCTGCCCTGGCGGCTGTCGGCGATGGCCTGCGCCCGCGCGAGCTGCGCGCCCTGGCCGAGCTTGTTGGCGGTTACCACATGCACGCCGCGAGCCAGCCATTGCTCATGCCGGTTGGCCACCTCGTCGCTGGCGGTGGCATCCACCACCACATCGCCGCGCTGCAGGCCGTCGGTGTCCGCCCAGGGCTGCAACGCCGGCGCGGTACGGGCAGCCAGGTTGGCCAGCTGCAGCTCCTGTTCCGGCGCGTGCCCACAGGCGCGCGCCGTCCGCGAATTGGCCAGCCAGGAGAACTGCGGCAGTGCCACGCCGCGTGCCAGCAACGACTGGTAGCGCTGCACGAACGCAGTGCCGACGGTGCCGGTGCCGAGCAGCGCCAGACGTCGCGCCGTGGCCGGGGCCAACGTCAGGACCGCGCTCATGCATCCACCTGTTTGCGGTGTGCCGTCCGGGCCTGCAGGTTGATCACCGCCTGCGCGCGTTCCAGCCCGGCCTGCAGGTCGGCCACGAGGTCCTCGGGCGATTCGATGCCCACCGACAGGCGCAGCAGCCCTTCACTGATCCCTGCATGCGCACGCGCCTCCGGCGTCATCGCGGCGTGGGTCATGGTGGCCGGATGCGCGACCAGGCTTTCGACCCCGCCCAGCGATTCGGCCAGGGTGAAACAGCGCAGGCCGTCGACGAAGGCGCGCACGGCCGCGTGTGGATCATCGCCGGCGCAGGACGCCAGCTCGAAGGACAGCATCGCGCCGAAACCGCTCTGCTGGCGCGCGGCGATCGCGTGCCCCGGATGGTCCGCCAGCCCGGGGTAGTACACCTGGGCAACCGCATCGCTGGCGGCCAGCAGATCGACCACTGCGGCGGTGTTCTCCTGGTGCGCGCGCAGGCGCGCGCCGAGGGTACGCAGCCCGCGAAGGGTCAGGAAGGCATCGAACGGCGAGCCGGTCAGCCCGAGCGCATTGGCCCACCACACCAGTTGCTCATGCACCGCCGGATCGCGCGCAATCACCGCCCCCCCCACCACGTCGCTGTGCCCATTGATGTACTTGGTGGTCGAGTGCAGCACCAGATCGGCGCCGAATGCGATCGGCTGCTGCAGCGCCGGCGACAGAAAGGTGTTGTCCACCACCACCTTGGCGCCGGCCCTGTGCGCGGCGTCGATGACGAAGCGCAGGTCGGTGATGCGCAGCAGCGGGTTGGACGGGGTTTCGATCAGCACCAGCGTCGGCGACTGCGCCAGCGCATCGGCCAGCGAGCGCGGATCCGTGAGGTCGGCGGTGATCAGCCCGAAATGGCCCTTCTTCGCCAGGGCGTTGAACAGCCGCCAGCTGCCGCCGTACGCATCATGCGGCACCACCAGCGTATCGCCCGGCTGCAGCAGCGCGTTGAGCACCAGGTTGATCGCTCCCATGCCGGTGGAGGTGATCACGCCCCCTGCGCCGCCTTCGAGTTCGGCCAGTGCCTCACCCAGCAGGTCGCGGGTCGGATTGCCGCTGCGCGTGTAATCGTACTGACGCTTGTTGCCGAAACCGTCGAAGCTGAAATTGGAGGACAACACGATCGGCGGGGTCACCGCGCCGTGGGCGGTATCACGGTCAATGCCGGCGCGTACCGCAGCGGTGACGCGGCTACAGGACGGTTCGGTACCAGCGGACAGACTCATGCGGTTTCTCCCGGGGAACGGATGGCGTTGGCGAGGATCGCGTCGATGCGATCGGTTTCTTTGAGGAAGGCGTCGTGGCCGTAGGGCGAGCGCAGCACGCGCAGGCTGCCGCGCGGGCCCAGCCCTTCGACCAGGCCGACGCAGTCGGCCAGTGG
Source organism: Stenotrophomonas sp. Marseille-Q5258 (assembly GCF_946900935.1). Lineage (NCBI taxonomy): Bacteria > Pseudomonadati > Pseudomonadota > Gammaproteobacteria > Lysobacterales > Lysobacteraceae > Stenotrophomonas > Stenotrophomonas sp. Marseille-Q5258. Next base: position 4,588 of record NZ_CAMPPN010000020.1, on the reverse strand, counting down.
CACCAGCCGGTCCCCTTCGACGGCGACGACCACGGTCGGTACCTGGAGGGCGGTGGGGTCGACGCGGTGCAGGTCGATCGATTCGGACAGGCGCAGGTAGGCGTTTACCGGCGTGCGCGCCACGTACTGTGCGCCGGCCGCATCCAGGTAGTCCTCGGCGGCCACGCGCACGCGGCCATTGACCACCTCCGGTGCGGCATCGAAGCGCTCGCCGAATTCTTCCGGCGTGCGGTAGCTGAGCATGGCGAACTGCCGGGCCAGCGACAGCCCGTGGCTTTCAGCGCACTGCAGCTGCCCCAGGGCGACCGCACGGCGCTGCAGCGCGCGCCACGCCGCGGCGTACGGGTGCGGGCGATGCGCGCCGCTCACCGCGACCAGCCGCTGCAGTCGCTGCCGGTGCCGCACCGCGAACTGCTGTCCGACCAGGGCGCCGTAGGAATAGCCGACGAAACACTGCAGCTGCGCGATGCCGAGCTGGTCGAGCAGCAGCGCCAGCGCATCGGCCTGGTCGGCGGTGTCGATCGGCAGGTCCAGCGCGCCGTCGGCACCGATGAAGTCGAACGCCAGGATGCGCAGCGTGGCCGGGTCCAGGGTGCGGCCCGCCGCCACCAGGCCGTCGGCCCAGCCCTTCTCGGGGAACTCGGCATTGGCAGCCACGTGGCGATGGGCCGAGATGCCACCGGCCAGCACCACCACCGGCGCATCCTCGCGTCCGACCAGTTCGTAGCGCAGACGCACCGGGCGCACGCCCCCGTGGCGCATCGACAGCACCGCGGCGATATCGCCGCGCACGGCGTTGCGGCCGTCGATGACGGGCACGCTGACAGGGGCGAAGGTGTCGGTGGCGAGCGCTGAAGCGGTGGCGAAACGCATGGCGGTATCCCAGGAAGGAAATCGGCCATCGAGCTTTCGCGGAGCTCGCGTTCGAGATGCACGCACAGTGCATGGGTCGAACCATCTTTCGGTGGACGCCACGGTCCCCGCAGGATTTGGCACCTACGCAGGTCGCTTGCGCGCCTGCGGGCTGCCCCGGCTTCAAAGGGCCTGTCCCTCTGCCGGTCTCGATGGTGGAGCCACGATGCCAGCCCCCACAGCGCATGTCAATCCCTTCATCGGGATGAAGCGATATAGTTTTTTCTCATCAGGGCATTGGGCCCCGTCTTTCCTGAACGGACCACATTGCGTAGAGTCCGCGCACCTCAATAGGATCGACACCATGCGACGGATCGTGCTGCTGCTGTTGCTGCCATGCCCCCTGCTGGCCGGGGCCGCGCCGCCGGACTGGCGCTCGGGCTGGGGCATGGTCCAGCCCACCGGGGTGCCGCAGGGCGCAAGCGCCGGCGCGCTGGCCTCGGTGAAGCTGGAAGGCGGCGCCAGCCGCTGGCAGGCCCGGGTCGACAACCACCTCGCCGGCCCGGTGCAGGTGGCGCTGCGCCAGGATGCGGGCGCCGTGGCGCTGCCCGGGCTGCCGATGCAGACCGTCCTGCCCGGCTCGGCCAGCGTGGTGGTGACGCGTCTGCAGTTGCCGCCGGACACCCAGCGGCTGAACCTGCTGCTGGATGCGGTACCGGGCGATCCGGCGGCCCGGCCGATGGACGTGGCCTACCAGCTGCCGTTCGATGCCAAGCGCTTCCAGGTAACCCAGGCGCCCCAGGGGCGTTTCAGCCACACCGACGCGGAGAACCGCGATGCGGTCGATTTCGCCCTTCCCGAGGGCACGCCGGTGCTGGCCGCACGTGCCGGCAAGGTGATGCAGGTGCAGGGCAATTTCCACGACAACGGCCAGGACCCGGCGCGCGACCGGGACCGCGCCAACTTCATCCGGGTGCTGCATGAAGACGGCAGCATGGCGGTCTATGCCCACCTGCAGGCCAATGGGGTGCTGGTCCGAAGCGGCCAGCGGGTGGAGGCCGGCCAGCGCATCGGCGTATCGGGCAACACCGGCTACAGCACGGCCCCGCACCTGCACTTCGTGGTCCAGGCCAATACCGGCATGCAGCTGCGTTCGATTCCGGTGCGCATCGTGGCGCCCCAGGGCGAGCTGCAGTTCGCCCGTGAGGTGGCCCCGGGCGGCGACGGGGCCGCGCCCTGACCCGCCAACCCCGGCGGCCCGGTATAATCGGCGGCTTATCTCTTTGAAAAGCGCCCCGGGCGGGCGCGTCACGCCATGTCCGAAGTCGCTACCGAAGCTGCGCGCCGCCGCACCTTCGCCATCATTTCCCATCCTGACGCCGGCAAGACCACGCTGACCGAAAAGCTCCTGCTGTTCGGCGGTGCGATCCAGATGGCCGGCTCGGTCAAGGGGCGCAAGGCCGCGCGCCATGCCACGTCGGACTGGATGGCGCTGGAAAAGGAGCGCGGCATCTCGGTCACCTCGTCGGTGATGCAGTTCCCCTACGAAGGCAAGATCGTCAACCTGCTCGACACCCCCGGCCACGCCGACTTCGGCGAGGACACCTACCGCGTGCTGACCGCGGTGGACTCGGCGTTGATGGTCATCGACGTGGCCAAGGGCGTGGAAGAGCGCACCATCAAGCTGATGGAAGTGTGCCGCCTGCGCGACACGCCGATCATGACCTTCATCAACAAGCTCGACCGCGAAGGCAAGGAGCCGATCGACCTGCTGGATGAAGTGGAAAGCGTGCTGGGCATCCAGTGCGCGCCGGTCACCTGGCCGATCGGCATGGGCCAGCGCCTCAAGGGCGTGGTCCACCTGATCAGCGGCGAAGTGCACCTCTACGAGCAGGGCCGCAACTTCACCCGCCAGGATTCGACCATCTTCCCGTCGATCGACTCGCCGGGCCTGGCCGAGAAGATCGGCGAACGCATGCTGGCCGACCTGCGCGACGAACTGGAGCTGGTGCAGGGCGCCAGCCATCCGTTCGACGTGGAGGCCTACCTGGCCGGCAAGCAGACCCCGGTGTTCTTCGGCTCGGGCGTGAACAATTTCGGCGTGCAGCCACTGCTGGACTTCTTTGTCGAGCACGCCCCGTCGCCGCAGCCGCGCGCGACCACCGGCCGGGTGATCGCACCGCAGGAAAACAAGCTGACCGGGTTCGTGTTCAAGATCCAGGCCAACATGGACCCGCAGCACCGCGACCGCGTGGCCTTCATGCGGGTGTGTTCGGGCCGATTCGTGGCCGGCATGAAGACCTTCCACGTGCGCAGCGGCAAGGAAATGAAGCTGGCCAATGCGCTGACCTTCATGGCCAGCGATCGCGAGATCGCCGCCGAGGCCTGGCCTGGCGATGTGATCGGCATCCACAACCACGGCACCATTTCCATCGGCGATACGTTCACCGAAGGCGAAGCGGTGAGCTTCACCGGCATTCCGAACTTCGCGCCGGAGCTGTTCCGCCGCGCGCGCCTGCGCGACCCGCTGAAGCTCAAGCAGTTGCAGAAGGGTCTGGCGCAGTTGTCCGAAGAAGGCGCAACCCAGTTCTTCCGTCCGCTGATGAGCAACGACCTGATCCTGGGGGCGGTCGGCGTGCTGCAGTTCGATGTGGCGGCCTATCGTCTCAAGGACGAGTACGGTGTGGAGGCCACGTTCGAGCCGGTCAGCGTGACCACCGCGCGGTGGGTCACCTGCAGCGACGAAAAGAAGCTGGAAGAATTCCGCGAGAAGAACGCCAGCAACCTGGGCATCGATGCCGCCGGCCAGCTGGTATACCTGGCCCCGACCCGGGTCAATCTGCAGCTGGCGCAGGAGCGCGCGCCGGACGTTCGCTTCGCCGCCACGCGCGAAGCGGCGCACAGCGTCTCGGTCGCCTGATCGAACGGCTGAACAGGCGTGCGTGCAAGCGCGCGCCATCGCGGCGATGATAGGGGGGAGCGGGCTCCCCCTCCCCGCGCACCCGATCATCGCCATGACCTCAGTCGTTTCCGTACGTGAAGAAATCGCCAGCGCCCTGACCCACGGGCTCGGCGCGGTCGCCGCACTCGCCGCCAGCGCGGTGCTGATCACGCTGGCCGCCATCTATGGTGACGGCTGGCAACTGGCCAGCGCGATTGTGTTCGGCGTGGCCCTGCTGCTGCTGTACACCGCCTCCACGCTCTACCACGCCATTCAGCACCCGATCGCCAAGGGCCGGCTGAAAGTGTTCGACCACTGCGCGATCTACCTGCTGATCGCCGGCACCTACACCCCGTTCACCCTCATCGGCCTGCGCGGCCCGTGGGGCTGGGGCATGTTCACCGCGATCTGGGCGCTGGCGCTGTTCGGCGTGGTGTTCAAACTGTTCTACACCGGTCGCTTCAAGCTGCTGTCCACGCTGATCTACATCGCGATGGGCTGGATGGTGCTGGTGGCGATCAAGCCGATGTGGGCGTCGCTGGACGCCTGGACACTGGGCTGGCTGCTCGCTGGCGGCCTGTCCTACACGCTGGGCACCTACTTCTACCACCGCGAGTCGATCCCCTATTCGCACGCGATCTGGCACCTGTTCGTCATCGGCGGCAGCGTCTGCCACTTTGTGGCCGTGACTGCGCCGATTCTCTGATCCACGTCGACGGCAACGTCAAGATCAACGTCGGCGGGGCGGGGGGGGTTTTCGGGGCCCCCCGGGATACCCGAACCCCCCCGCACCCC
>NZ_CAMPPN010000019.1:0-92249 GCF_946900935.1 Stenotrophomonas sp. Marseille-Q5258 | reverse complement strand
CCTTGATCGGCATGCCGGCCTCCGCCTCGCGCAGGAAGCCGATGATCTGTTCTTCGGAAAAGCGCTTCTTCACGTCCAATCTCCTTGTCGTTGAGGATTGGACTCCAAACCGTCGTGCTACTCAATCCCGGGGGGACGTCGCAGCTTCAACGTCCGCTCCCCCCCAGTAGTCGCTGCATCCCACCATGACGGTTGCGACAACGATCGCGCAGATCCAGTGTGCCCACGTCCGCGACAACGGAAACGCAGAGGGGTTGCCTCAACGCGAGCCAGGTGTTGAGCATGCCGGCACCATCAACTGCAGTAGGTGCCGGCTCGCGCCGCGGTGCAGGGCGCGCCACCGCTTCCCCCTGACATAGGCATAGGCCAGCCCCTACATATAAGGACGCACACGCTCAAACGTGTGCGAACACTTCATGATGATGTACTCGGCGCCTCCCCCCTTCACCGTGCCTCCCGGATACGCCGAGGGCGTGAAACGAATAGTGTAGTGGTCCCCTTCAAGGCTGATTCTTATCTGATAGTTCTCCGTGCGAGCAAGAAATCCCCTTAGACCTTCTTGCGCCCCCACACGCATCGTCTTCGACAGATCCTGATCAAAGTGCTCACAGGCGACCCTATGAGCTGAAGAAGCGTCCGCACCATCTCCTCCAGCACATGTCTTTTCAGCACTGGCAAATGGGATAACCCCCATGAGAAGCGCAGCGAAACCAAGACAGTAAACTCTATGCATCCCTGTGCCCTCCCGGCTACTTGCATCCACATCTATCGCCCGGCTTCGGCTCGACCAGTGGCATGCCAGTCGACCTATACCAACTTGATGCAGCGGCTGAAAGACTCGAACGGCTTCTAGAGTTCCTTCTTCCACACATGGGAGAAAGTGCCGAATTCAATCTCGATCTCACCTGAGTGATCAAGCACGATTCGGTGCCTGAAGCGGCCAGGCGAAACGATTGAGAACTCGTGAACCAACACGTCCGCATGCAGATGTGTATCTGAGTCTGTTTCCTTGAAGAGGTACGAAGAGACATCGCCGTACCGCAATGTGGTTTTTCCTTGGAACATCTGATCAATGAAGCTCAGCTCGACGGACGAAACAACATTTGAGTACTTCCCGTCGTACTTCTTGTCAAGAATCGCTGACAGCAGCCTGGCGTCATGGAGTGTCTTGGTTCCACTAAGGGCATAGGATTCCCAATCAGTCGAATAGTCTCCAAGCGGCTGCGGCATCAGGTGCGCAACACTTCTGATGTACTCAAAATACTCGGAAAAATCCCAAGTTGTTCCGTCGAAATGGATTCTATCCAGCTTTATCACATCGCCTCACATCCAGGATACCCTGGAATATTCTCGCAAACTCTGTCTGGGCTCGGGGCAGTCATTTCAATCAGGGGCCCTATAAGTGGCCATCCTTTGAAGAATGATTTAAGTCGTGAAGCTCTCTGCGATGCTCTTCTAGCGGTTATTGCAGCCCGACGGGAGTAGTCGTCCGAGATAGTCTTACATTGAGCTTCCACACCATCGGGAAGACCATTGGGAGCGCCCTTGTGCCCATGCTTATTGAGCCATCCATCAGGTCCATATACGCCAGCCTCTACGCCTTTTGAATTGTAGACATGAATCTCAAATGAAGCGTTCCCGCCATAGTTAAAGGTATCGACTCGCCCCCAGAAGCCGTTACCGAGATCCACTGTAGCCAGATCCAACGAATCAACGGAGTTAATCGGATTGCCCATAACATCCGCATAGCTATTGAGGCCACCGCTTAACCCAATCGGATCGCTCTGCACATACCTCGCAATGCTCGCATCGTAGTCGCGGAAGCCGTTGTACCAAAGCCCCGACTCCGCATCGTGGTACTGTCCGGGGAAGCCGATGTTCAGTCCGCCAATATCATCCTGCTGAACACTTCGTCCATATGCATAGTTGTATGCCTTCCAGACCGTCTGCCGCCCTGCGTTGGTCACGAAGTCCGGCCGGCCAAGGTGATCGGTATGGACGAAGTTCAACTGTCCGTTTCGCGCCAGGCCCACCAGCTCGCCATCGAACCAAAGGTAGTTGGTCCAGGTGCTGTCGGTCAGCTCGGACATCAACTGGTTCTAGTCGGCATAGTAGTAGCGGCTGGTGGCGTTGACGGCGGTGGTAACCGCCGTAGTGGCACCGATGTTCATGTCCTTTCCCCTGGAACGCCCCTCATGGGCGACAGCGGATTGTTGGCGTAGGCCGGCCGGGTGTCCAGCCGCCGACCTAGAACAGCGATCCCTGCGGCGAATCCTCGCGCGGCGGCAAGGGGCGCTGGAAGCGGCTGCAGTCCAGGCGTGACCAGTGGCTGTTCTGCGCATCGAAGCCCAGCCGCCGGCGCGCGAGTTTGAAACGATTGGAGAGCAGGTCGGCGTAGACGCCTTCGCCGCGCATGCGGGTGCCAAAGGCGCTGTTGTAGTCCTTGCCGCCGCGCAGCTGGTTGATGGTGCTCATCACGTGGGCGGCGCGGTCGGGGTGATGGGTGTCGAGCCAGTCTCGGAACAGCGGGGCCACTTCCAGCGGCAGGCGCAGCAGCACGTAACCGGCGGTGGAGGCGCCGGCGTCGTGGGCGGCCTCGAGCACGGCCTCCAGTTCGGCGTCGTTGATCCACGGAATCACCGGAGCCACCATCACACCCACCGGGATGCCGGCGTCGTGCAGCCGCCGCATCGCGCGCAGGCGGGCGTGCGGGGCCGAGGCACGCGGTTCGAGCCGGGCCGACAGATGGGGGTCCAGCGAGGTCACCGAGAAGTGCACGCTCACCAGGTTCTTCTCGGCCAGCGGCGCGAGCAGGTCGATGTCGCGCTCCACCAGCGCGTTCTTGGTGATCAGCGAGAACGGGTGCTGGGTTTCCAGCATCACCTCGATCAGCTGCCGGGTGAGCTTGAGCTTGCGCTCGATCGGCTGGTAGGCATCGGTGTTGATGCCGAGGGCAATCGGTTGCGGCACGTAGCCGGGGCGAGAGAGTTCCTTGCGCAGCAGCTGGGCGGCGTTGGTCTTGGCGAACAGCTTGGTTTCGAAGTCCAGGCCGGGCGACAGGTTGAGGTAGGCATGCGAGGGCCGCGCGAAGCAGTACGAGCAGCCATGCTCGCAACCGCGGTACGGATTGACCGATTGGCTGAAGCCGACGTCGGGCGACTTGTTGCGGCTGATGATGCTGCGCGCAGTCTCCGCACGCACTTCGGTGCGCAGGCGCGGAGTAGCGAATTCGTCGCTGTCGTCCGGCTCCCAGCCGTCGTCCACGGCTTCGCTGACGGTGACCTCGAAACGGCCCGCCAGGTGCGTCGTGGAACCTCGGCCTTTGATCGCGATACCCATGATCACAGGCTAGCCGGACGGGGTCTCAGCGATTGAGACCCCGCAGCCAGGCGAGGGGCTGGCAACGGCGTGTGCATGGTTAGCAGTATTACTAACCACAACCCAAAAGGGAAGCAGAACCCTTGTGCCTGCTGGGTTTGCGGGCCCTGGGCGCGGGTTGATCCCCAATGTTGTCCACAGGCCACGCTGACGGGTCACGCCACGTCAGCGATGGGTCTCAGAGCAGCGCCAGGTAGCCTTTCACTGTGGCGTCGAGGCCGTCGTACAGGGCTTCGCTGATCAGCGCATGGCCGATCGAGACTTCCAGCACGTCAGGGACGGCGCGCAGGAAGTCGGCGAGGTTGTCCTGCGACAGGTCGTGCCCGGCGTTGACCCCCAGGCCCACCGCCTGGGCCCGGCGGGCAGCGTCGGCGAACAGGGCCAGCATGGCGGTGGCATCGCCGGCGGCGTGGGCCTCGGCATAGGGGCCGGTGTAGAGCTCGATGCGGTCGGCGCCGATGGCAGCAGCCTGGGCCAGGTCCGGGTTGCCGGCATCGACGAACAGGCTGACCCGGCACCCGTAGGACTTCAGTGCGGCGATCAGCGGGCGCAGGCGCTCGGCGTCACGGGCGAAGTCGAAGCCGTGGTCGGAGGTGAGCTGGCCGTCGCCATCGGGCACCAGCGTTGCCTGCGCGGGGCGGGTCTGCTCGCACAGCGGCAGCAGGCCCGGATAGCCCTCGCGCGGCGGGGCGAAAGGATTGCCTTCGATGTTGAACTCGATGCCACGCGCGGTGGTCAGCGCCGACAGCGCCAGCACATCCTCGGCGTGGATATGCCGGCGGTCCGGGCGCGGGTGCACCGTGATGCCATGCGCGCCAGCGTCCAGGCAGGCGCGGGCGGCCTGCAGGACATCCGGATCGGTGCCGCCGCGCGAGTTGCGCAGGACGGCGATCTTGTTCACGTTGACGCTGAGCTGGGTCATGGGACTACAGGGGGTCGGGGTCGTCGGTAGCCGGCTGCTGGCGGGCCTGGGCCTGCTCGCGCAACCGGCGCAGTTCGAGGGGATCGATAAGCTGGCTGGTATCGCGCTGCAACCCACCGAAGCGGGCAACGTACAGACCGCGCACCCAGGCCAGCAGGAACAGCAGCGTGCCGGCCAGTGCCAGCATCATCCATCCCATCTGGGATGCCTTGAGCGCGAGGGCGAAGCAGCCCAGCGCGAGCAGCAGGAACAACCAGTACATGTCAGCACTCCCCGTTTGACCCGGCCAGTGTAGCGCCGAGGCCAAGCGCGGTTCCACGCAGCCGGTCTCAGAGCAGCGGCGAGGCCAGGCGGGCGAAGGCTTCGGGCACCCGGTGACGCCACAGGGCGCGCTGGCGGTCGTTGCGCACCGGCACAGCGGCGTCGAACTCGGCACTGAGCAGGGCGGCGAGGGCCGCCACGCGGTCGGCGTCGCCGAGCATCATCGACAGCTCGAAGTTGAGGCGGAAGCTGCGGTGATCGAAGTTGGCGCTGCCGACGATGCAGACATCGTCGTCGGCGATGAAAGCCTTGGTATGCAGCATGCGCGGGCCGTACTCGTAGATCTTGACGCCGGCCTGCAGCAGCTCGTCGAAGTACGAGCGCGCAGCCTGGGTGACGAACCAGGAGTCGCTCATCTTCGGCACCAGCAGGCGCACGTCCAGACCACCGAGCGCGGCCGAGGTCAGCGCCATGCGGGCGGCCTCACCGGGGACGAAGTACGGGGTGACCAGCCAGACCCGTTCGCGCGCCTCGTGGATGGCGGCCACATGCAGGCGGTGGATCGTTTCCCAGGACGAATCCGGGCCGGATACCAGCACCTGCGCATTGATGCGGCCATCGCCCCGACTGGGCATGTCGTTGGGCCACAGTTGGGCGATGTCGAAGCGCTCGGGCGGTTCGCCGCTGGCGTAGATCCAGTCTTCGATGAAGACAAGCTGGAGGCTGCGCACGACGTGGCCGCGAAGGCGCATGTGCAGGTCGCGGTACGCATCGGCGCGGCGGCTCTCATCTTCCTCGTCGGTGATGTTGATGCCGCCGGTGAAGGCTTCGCGGCCGTCGATGATGACCAGCTTGCGGTGCGTGCGCATGTTGAGCCCTGGCCGCTTGAACGGCTTGAGCAGCTGCCGTGGATGGAACCACACCACCTCGGCGCCTGCCTCGCGCAGCGGCGCCAGGAAGCGTTTGCGGATCGCCGAGGAGCCCACCGCATCGAGCAGAAGCCGCACGCGTACGCCGGCGCGGGCGCGCTCCACCAGTGCGTCGCGCAGGGCGGTGCCGGCGTGGTCGGGGTTGAAGATGTAGTACTCCAGGTGCAGGTGGTCACGCGCCTGCGCGATGGCCGCCAGCAGGGCCCGGTAGGTGGCCGCGCCATCCACCAGCCATTCGACCTCGGTAGCCGAGCTGGGGGCCAGGCCGGTGGTGGCCTGGGCGATCTTGGCCAGCTCGGTGCAGTCGGCATCGGGCGGACACACGCTGCTGTAATGCTCCATGCCTGACCGCGAGCGCCCGCGGCGCAGGCGCTGGCGCTTCACCTTCTGCGGGCCGAGCAGGTAGTAGATGAAGAGGCCGAGGTAGGGCAGGGCGGCCAGCGACAGGATCCAGCTCAGCGTGGCCACCGGCTCGCGCTTCTGCAGCATGATCCAGCCGGTCAGCCAGAGCAGGTACAGCACGTAGGCCACGGCAAGCAGCGGGCCCAGGTGGGGAATGCCCGCGATCCAGTCGCGGAGGGTATGGAAGGTGGCGAGCATGTGCGGATGATAGCGGGCTGTGCCTCCAGCGCGGCGCCAAAAAAAAACGCCCCTGTCTCCAGGGGCGTTTTCCAGTCGCGTCATGACTGTGGTCTTGCGTATTACTGCTGTACGAAACCGATCTTCTTCATCTGAGCATTCTTCGCGGCAGCCAACACCTTGGCCATCACGTCGTACTCGGAGTCCGGGCTGGCGTCGATGCGCAATTCCGGCTGGTTCGTCGGGTCCTTCTGGACCTCCTGCTCCATGCGCTGCTGCAGCTCGTGCACGGGAACCGGACTGTTGTTCCACGTCACCTGGTTGCTGGCATCCACCTTCAGCTCGATCGGCGGCGGCGGCTCGACCAGCTGCGGCGGTGGGTTGAGCACACGCTGCGGCAGGTCCACGGCGATCGGGTAGGTCATGATCGGCGCGGTGACGATGAAGATGATCAGCAGCACCAGCATCACGTCCACGAGGGGCGTGACGTTGATGTCGGCCATTGGGCCCTTGTTACCACCGGTACTGAATGCCATGACTTACTGCCCCTTCTCTTTGGTGGCAACGAAGCCAACATCGAGCATGCCCTGTTCCTGCGCAACCTTGGTCATCTCGTTGATGACGCGCATCTTGGTGGTGCGGTCACCACGCAGGTTGAGCGGCGGCTGCGGGGTCTGCTGGGCGGCGGTCGCCAGGCGAGACTCGAGGGTCTGCTTGTCGATTTCCTCGTCGTTCCAGTAGATCGAGCCGTCTTCCTTGACTGCCAGGGTGATCGGGCCCGAACGCTTTTCAGCGTCTTCCGGGTTCTGCACCAGGTTGGCCTCCGGCAGATCCACCTTGACCTTGTGGGACATCAGGGGCGCCGTGATGATGAAGATGATCAGCAGCACCAGCATCACGTCCACGAGGGGCGTAACGTTGATGTCGGCCATGGGGCCGCCGCTGTTACCACTACTGAAAGCCATAACGGGCTCCGTCTAGATCGTGTTGACTACGTTCTCGCCTGGGTACAGCGCGTCGCAATTAGCGGACGCGCGAACCGGTGGCGAAGAAGTCGTGCAGGTCGTGAGCGAACGTATCGAACTTGCTGATCGTGGCGCTGTTGATCTTGCTGAAGAAGTTGAAGGCGAACACGGCCGGGATTGCCACGAACAGACCGATGGCGGTCATGATCAGGGCTTCACCCACCGGGCCGGCAACGGCGTCGATGGAGGCCGAACCGGTTGCACCGATCTTGATCAGCGCGCCGTAGATGCCCCACACGGTACCCAGCAGACCCACGAACGGAGCGGTTGCGCCGACGGTGGCCAGCAGGGTCATGCCCGACTGCAGGTTGTTGCTTTCGCGGGTCACGGCCTGACGCAGGGCGCGGTCGACGAACTCCGAACGGCTCAGGTTCTCACCCAGGCCACCGGTGGCGCCGCCTTCGGCACGCTGGTGGTGGGCAGCGGCCTGCGCAGCGTCCAGGGCGATCTTCGAGAAGGGCTCGGAAGCCGGCTGCTCTTCCATCGCACGGATGGCGTCCTGGGCGTTCGGGGTATCCCAGAACAGGCTCACGACCTTGTCAGCAGCGCTCTTCAGGCGGGTAGCGCGGAAGATGTTGATGACGGTCCAGTACCAGGACATGGCGGACATGATGACCAGGGTCAGCAGCACGACCCAGGAGACGGCGAAGTCGCCCGGCTTGGTGGTCATTTCGTGGATCAGGTGCTCGAAGCCCATCTGCGAGAGGGCGTTCGACGAGTTGCCCCCGGCAGCAGCGGCGATGAAAATTTCCTGCAGCATGACGCTTACCTTTGTTGTGTGTGGTGATAAAGGGTGTGGCTAGAAACAACCGATGGAACGGTGGCCGGCGGGCCACCGGCGACCATCAGTTCAGCGCAAAGTTGACCGGGACGCGAACGCGACCTGCGACCTTCTTCCCGCCCGACTCCGCAGCACGGAAGCTCCACTTGCGAGCTGCTTCCATCGCGGCGCGGTCAAGGTCACGGTTACGGCTGGACTTCTCGACCGAGACATTGGTGACGTTGCCGTTGGCATCGACATCAATGATCAGGATGACTTCACCCTGGATACCTGCGCGGAACGCGGCCGGCGGGTAGCGCGGGGGGTTCATGTTCTTCGACGAGATGTCGACGCTTGCCTCGATCGACGTCGGCGGAGCCGGCGGCGAGGGGGGCGACGGCGGCGTGACGATGTCGTTCGGACGCGGTTCCGGGACGTCGACCACAGGCGCCTGCGGCGGCGGCGGCACCGGCGAGGGCTTCGGCGGCGACAGGTTCTTCCCCGGCGGCGGCGGAGCGTCGACCAGGGTCACCATGATGTTGCGTTCCTTCTCCGCAGCGGCCTTGGGAGCCACAGCCGGGATCAGAAGCATCATGAAGGCGGCGAGATGCAGTGCGATTACAAAAGCGATACCCACGATACGCGGCCAGCTGAAGCCGGTGTCATCGCGTTGTTCGTACCTGTGAACGACTAGTTGTTCCGTCATGCGCCAAGAGCTCATTAGTGGGGCCGGGATACCCGGGGACAGGTAGCCCATGATCAGCGGTGCATGACACCGCAGGAACCTCCAAGCTTATACCAATCCTGAGCGCCTGCGCATCAATCGCGCGGGCGTTCAGGCGTTATTCCTACTTACTTCAGGTTGATGATTTTCTTGGCATCCGCCTGGTTCTTCACACCCTTTGCCAGCGCCTGCTGGGCGGCCTGCTTGGCCTCCGGGATGCGACCTTCACTGTGCAAAACACGTGCCAGATTCAGGTAGGTTTCACCGTCCTTGGAAAGCGGGGCGGCCTTCTGCCACGCCTCGATGGCCTGCGGCACCTGGTCGGAGTAGTAGTAGGACTGGGCCAGCGCCAGGTACACCTGGTAGTCCGGCTTCAGGATGCCCTTCTGCAACCCTTCGTTGATGACCGCGATGACGTCCTTTTCCTTGTTGTCGGTGTTGGCATAGATCGAGTACAGCTGCTTGTACTCACGCTCTTCGGTGAGCTGGCCGGAGGCGCGCAGCTTGTCCATCACCGAGGCGGCCTTGTCCATCTGGTCGGCCTGCATGTACATGCTGGCCAGGTTCAGCTGGGCTTTCTTGTCGTTCGGGTTGCGGGCGGCCAGCGCTTCGGCCTGCTTGACCGCTTCACCGGTCTGGCCGGCTTCGGACATGGCGGCCATCAGCAGCTGGTTCCAGCTGTCCTTCGGTTCGGTGGCACCGGCGATGGCCTGCTGCAGCACCGGGATGGCATCGGCGTAGCGCTGCATCTGGTACAGGGCCTGGCCCTTGATCACCAGTTCTTCCGGCTTGGCCGACTTGCTCTCGGCGAAGTACTTGTCCAGCGTGGCCAGGCCTTCCTGGAGCTGGTCGTCCTGCAGCTGCAGCTGGCCGAGCATCAGCATCGACTGGAAGTAGCCGTTGTTGTCCAGGCCGTTGAAGTCCAGCGCCTGCTGCAGATACTTCTTGGCCGCTGCGTTGTCTTCGGTCTGGTAGGCGGCCTGCGAGGCCAGCTGCGCAGCCAGCGACTTGTCGTAGGCATTGGCGTCGGCGTTGGCGAGGATCTCGTCAGCCTGGGCGCGGGTTTCCGGGAACTTCTGCTTGTTGTAGTTGTCTACCAGCTTCTGCAGCTTGCTGCCCATCTTGGCAGAGGCCTTGACGGTCGGCTCCTGGCGGGTCGCGTTCGGGAAAAGCACTTCGGCCTTGGCCTGCTTTCCACCGCGGCGATCACTGGAACGATCGGTCGAACGCGTCTGGGCGACGGCATCGGTGACGACCACGCCACCGAGTGCGGTCGCGATGAGGACGGAAAGCACGGCTTGCTTGTGGTTGCTGAAAATCATCTTTCACCTCGATCGGAACCGCCGTGGCGGCATCAAAACGGACTGTCAGAAAAATCTGAGCCGCCAAACGTATCAGAAACCGATGGCGTGAGAAATCGTTTCCGATGCTGCAATACAGCATCCTTTGGTCGAATCATCCGCACCGTGGACGCCGCCCGGCCGCCTGGGCCTGCTGGTACACGTCTGCGAGGGCGGGCGCGTCGCGCTGCAGTTCCCGGATCCGGTTGCTGGGATCGGGGTGGGTGGACATCCACTGCGGTGAGCGCCCGCTGCTGGCCGCCATCATGTTCTGCCACAGATTGACCGCCTGCGCCGGATCGAAACCGGCCTCGGCCATCAGGCGCTGGCCCAGCACGTCCGCTTCGGATTCCTGGGTGCGCGAGCCGGGCAGCAGGAAGGCGGTCTGCGCGGTCATGCCGCCGAGCTGGTTGACCGTACTGGCCGCAGCATCGCCGTACGCAGCGCCGGCGAGCATGCCGAGCACGCTCAGGCCGGTCTGCGCGCCCATCTGGCGGGTGATGCGCTCCTCGTGGTGGCGGGCGATCACGTGCCCGATCTCGTGCCCGATCACGGCGGCGAGCTGGTCCTGGTTTTTGGCGACGGTGAGGATGCCCGAGTTCACCCCGACCTTGCCGCCGGGCAGGGCGAACGCGTTGGGTTCGCTGTCGACGAACACGGCCGTTTCCCACCGTACGCCACGGTACTGAGGCGGCAACTGTGCGACCAGCGCATCGACCACGCACTGCACGTAGGAATTCTGCCGGCCGTCAGTGCTGACTTTTTCCTTCTGCTTGGTCTGGGCGAACGCCTGGGCGCCGAGCTGGTCCAGCTCGGCCTGGGACACGCCGCCCACCATCTGACGCCGACCGGTCGGCGAGGTGGTGGTCGCGCATGCGCTGACCAGCAGCGCGATCGCAAGTCCCAACAGAACTGGTTTCATCAATGCGTCCCCCGTGTTCATGTCCGCAGTGTCGTATGTGACGGCTTAATTTTTCGTCAATCGGCCCAGCGGTTCAGTGCAGGCCGAGGAATACCAGCGCTGCCAGGGCGATCGCGTTGTTCAGGCCGTGCGCGACGATCGGTGCCCACAGGGTGCCGGTCTTCTGGTACAGCCAGGCGAAGGCCGCACCCATGCCACCGTAGACCAGCCACAGCTGCGCGATTTCCAGCGGGCCGTTGGCGCTGGTGCCGGGAATCTCATGAACCAGGGCGAAGGCCAGGCTGCTCAGCAGCATGCCGAGCAGCGGCCGGCCGGCCTGCCACAGGCGCCCGAACAGGACCCGGCGGAACAGCAGTTCTTCATAGGCCGGCGCAAGCACGACAGCAAACAGCGCCAGGAAGAGCGGAAAGCGCGACAGCGCCTGTTCCATCAGGCCAAGGTTGGTCGGGACCGGCTCGATGCCGGCCTGCTTGGCCAGGAAGGCAATGCCGTTGCTGCCGATCACGACGCCGGCAGCGACGAGGACGGTCCAGCCCCAGGTGCCGGGGCGGCGGGCGGCGCTGCGCGACGCGGCCTGTTCCACGGGGGTGGCGCGACGGCGCCAGAAGTACAGCAGCAGGGCGGCACCGCCGGTGGCGATGAGCGCCATCAGAATCTGGGCGAGTGCGCCGGGTTGGCCCAACTGTGCGGTGAGGTCGGCGGCCGAACCCACCGTATCGCCACTCTTGGCGGCGGCATAGCCGACCATGATGCCGCGATACACGCCCCAGACCAGGCCGGCCATCAGGCTCAACCCGAACAGTACGATCGCGGCGATGCCCAGATCGATGAAGAAACCGGCCAACGGGGAGCCGGGTTTGCTGGTCGCCGGCGGAACCGTCGGCGGCAGGGGAGGCGTCATGGACGCCGGGGCGGTAGCGGACATCGGATTCCTGGCATCGGGAGACGATGGCCGGCCAGGGTGCAGGTCGCACCCGGCCGGCCTTGCCCCGATTGTGTCAGATATCCAGGTTGGCGACCTTCAGCGCGTTGTCTTCGATGAAGTCACGGCGCGGCTCGACCACATCGCCCATCAGGGTGCTGAAGATCTGGTCGGCGGCGACCGCGTCTTCGATGCGCACCTGCAGCAGGCGACGGGTATCCGGATTGACCGTGGTGTCCCACAGCTGTTCCGGATTCATTTCGCCCAGGCCCTTGAAGCGCTGGATCTGGCGGCCCTTCTTGGCTTCGTCCAGCAGCCAGTCGCGTGCCTGCGAGAAACTCTCGACCTCCACCGACTTGGCGCCACGGCTGATCTTCGCGCCAGCACGGACCAGGCCGTGCAGCAGCAGCGAGGACTGGTGCAGGGCGCGCAGTTCGCCGGTTTCGAAGGCACTCAACGGCAGTACCTGGATCAGCTCTTCGCCCATGTGGCGACGCGTGACCAGCACGGCCGCCGGACGCTCGTCGGTGGGTTCCTGCAGCTGCAGGCTGTACCGCGGCGAGCCCAGGCTGCCCTGGTTGAGGCGGGTGGCCAGCGCGGCCAGGCCTTCTTCGGCACCGGCCTTGCGCAGGTGTTCCAGGTCCATCGGGGTGAAGTCGATCAGGGCTTCGAGCAGCTGGCGATCGTAGCGATGGGCATTGCGGCTGATCGCGTCCTGCGCCGCAGCGTAGGTGAGCAGCAGCTTTTCCAGACCCACGCCTTCGATGCCGGGCTCGCCATCGGCCGGCACCAGCGATGCGTTCTCCACGGCGCTGCTGGCCAGGTAGGCGTCCAGCGCAGGATCGTCCTTCAGGTACAGCTCCTGCTTGCCCTGCTTGATCTTGTACAGCGGCGGCAGACCGATGTAGACGTGACCGCGCTCGATCAGCTCCGGCATCTGACGGTAGAAGAACGTCAGCAGCAGCGTGCGGATGTGCGCGCCGTCGACGTCGGCGTCGGTCATGATGATGATGCGGTGGTAACGCAGCTTGTCCGGGTTGTACTCGTCCCGGCCAATGCCGGTGCCGAGCGCGGTGATCAGCGTACCGACCTGGTCGGAGGCGAGCATGCGATCGAAGCGGGCGCGTTCCACGTTGAGGATCTTGCCGCGCAGCGGCAGCACCGCCTGGTTCTTGCGGTTGCGGCCCTGCTTGGCCGAGCCACCTGCCGAGTCACCCTCGACAATGAACAGTTCGGACAGCGCCGGGTCCTTTTCCTGGCAGTCGGCGAGCTTGCCCGGCAGGCCGGCGATGTCCAGCGCGCCCTTGCGGCGGGTCAGGTCGCGGGCCTTGCGGGCGGCTTCGCGCGCACGGGCGGCGTCGACGATCTTGCCGGCGATCGCCTTGGCTTCGTTCGGGTTTTCCTGCAGGAACTCTTCCAGCCGCTGGCCGAACGCGCTTTCCACGGCCGGACGCACATCCGAGCTGACCAGCTTTTCCTTGGTCTGGCTGGAGAAGCTCGGATCGGGCACCTTCACCGACAGCACCGCGATCATGCCTTCGCGCATGTCGTCGCCGGTCAGGTTGATCTTGGCCTGCTTGGCGATGCCGTTCTGCTCGATGTAGTTGTTGAGCACACGGGTCAGCGCACCGCGGAAACCGGCCAGGTGGGTACCGCCGTCCTTCTGCGGGATATTGTTGGTGAAGCAGTACATCGTTTCCTGGTAGGAATCGGTCCACTGCAACGCCACTTCCACGGTGATGCCGTTGGACTCGCCGGTCACCGAGATCACGTTCGGGTGCAGCGGGGTCTTCAACTGGGCCAGATGCTCCACGAAGCTGCGGATGCCGCCTTCGTAGTGGAAGTCGTCGCGCCGGCCATCGCCGCGCTCATCGATCAGGACGATCTTGACGCCGGAGTTGAGGAACGACAGTTCGCGCAGACGACGGGCCAGGATCTCGTAGTGGAATTCCACGTTGTCGTGGAACGCCTTCACCGACGGCCAGAAGCGCAGGGTGGTGCCGCGCTTGCTGCTGGGCTCCACCTGCGTGAGCGGGACCAGCGCCGCACCGTCGCTGTATTCCTGCTGGTAGTGGAAGCCGCCCTGATAAATGTCCAGCAGCAGCTTCTGCGACAGCGCGTTGACCACGCTGACACCGACACCGTGCAGACCGCCGGACACCTTGTAGCTGTTGTCGTCGAACTTGCCGCCGGCGTGCAGCACGGTCATCACGACTTCCGCCGCGGAGACCTCGCGATCGAGCTTCTTGCTCATCTGCTCGTGCTTGCCGGTCGGGATACCGCGACCGTTGTCGGACACCGACACCGACCCATCGGCGTGAATCGTCACCGCCACGTGATCGGCATGGCCGGCCAAGGCTTCGTCGATGGAGTTGTCGACCACCTCGAACACCATGTGGTGCAGACCGGTGCCGTCATGGACGTCACCGATGTACATGCCGGGACGCTTGCGGACTGCCTCCAGGCCTTCCAGGGCGGTGATGCTGTTGGCGTCGTAATTGCCGGTAGTTGCCGGGGTGTTCTGTTCTTCAGTCATTGCGCTTGCCGTAGGCTCCGCAGGTCGGGCCACCGCCGTGAGGCAGGGCGCCGAGAGATAAGGGGTTGCAACAGCAATTATACCAGTCGGGGGACGGGGCCCCTTGCCGACCACTATGGCACAGGCTGGACCTGCCCATGTTCCACGTGGAACCGGGCGATGTCGCTGACATCCGCCAACGCCGCCGGCGTCTCCGTGGCAGTGATGAATATCTGGGCGGGCCCGGCGCGCAGGCGATCCAGCACCCGCGCCTGATGGGTGCGATCCAGCTCCGAAGCCAGGTCATCCAAGGCGATCACCGGCCATTCGCCGCGCTGCTCGGCATAGTCTTCGGCCTGCGCCAGCAGGCAGGTGAGCGCGGTGAGCTTGGCCTGGCCGCGCGACAGTGCATCGCGCCCGGGAATGCTGGCAAAGCCCACACTCCAGTCGGCACGATGCGGTCCCACCGAGGTGTAGCCGGCCATGCGGTCACGTTCCCGCGCCAGCAGCAGCGCATCGGACAGCGACAGGTCCTGCTTGCGCCAGCCGGGGTTGAGACTCAGCGACTGGATGCCGAGGTTCGGCGCCAACGCGTGCGCCAGCTCGATCGTACGGTCCTGCAGCCGCTCCAGGTAGTGCTGGCGCCGCGTGGTCAGCGGCTCACCCGCCTCGGCCAGCTCGTGGTCCCAGGCATCGAGGGCATTGGTATGCCCACCTTGCTTGAGCAGGGCGTTGCGCTGCTTCAGGGCCCGCGAATAGCGCCGCCACAGCGCCAGAAAGTCGGGTTCCACGTGGAACAAGCCCCAATCGAGGAACCGACGGCGTGGTTCGCCCCCGCCGCTGACCAGCGCGTGGCTGCCCGGCTCGAAGGTCACCACCGCCAGGGCGGCACACAGGTTGCCGAGCTGGGCGACGTCTTCGCCATCCAGTCGACCCCTCCATTCCTGGCCACTGTGGCGAAGCCCGGCCTTTCGCCGCGTCGGCGCCACGGCACCGCGGCGCTGCTCGTCCCATTCGACGAATACATCCAGCGCTTCCTGCCCCTGACGCACCAGGCCGTCGCGAACGCGACCGCGGAAGCTGCGGCCGTATGCCATCACGTGCAACGCCTCGAGCACGCTGGTTTTGCCCGCGCCGTTGTCGCCAGTGATCAGATTGATGCCCGGTTGCGGTGCCAGGTCCACGCTGTCGAAGCGGCGGATCTGGTGCAGGGACAAACGACGGATGTGCATACGGACGATCTGGGCCGACGGCCGGGAAGGGTAGGGGTAATCAGTCAGCTTACTGCATCGGGCAGGTTCCACGGCCCCGTACCCACTCGGGTCCACCGGACACTCGATCCGGCCGCATCGACCACGTGGAACGTCCTCGAATTCGTTGAAATCTGCGCCGGCATCTGGGGTGCAGCCGTGCAGATTTCAAGAATTTCGGGCCATGTGGGGGCGTTGATTTCTTGAAATCTGAGGGACCGCCCAAGGGTTCGGTGAGCAGATCGCAAGGGATTCACGGGTACCGGCATTGGCTGTCCACAGGGCCTCTGTATGACTTATGCACAATCTCTGCGCAACCTGTGGATAAAAAAGGTCCCTCCGGGTGCCCTTAAAGATATCCACAGGTTCAACCCCAGGCTCAGGGCCTGTTTTACCGGGGGTTTCGAGGTCCATTTCCCCTTTACTTTCAATGAGATAAGGTACTTTTCAACCAAATCTGGCCCTACCATCACCACCTAGCTTTAGATTTATATACAGTTTTTAAAGCATAGAGCTGTGATCCAGACGCTGGAAGAACCACTCCTACGGCAGCGTCAAATCTGCTGCCGCGTGAATCGAGAAGAACGTTGAATCGCGCCGTCCCGACGCCGCCGGATGTGCTCACCTCTGCCCGCGCTCGCGCTGCCGTCCTCGAGAGGGTCGTGTGGAACTCGGAGTGAACTGGAGCCGTGTTGCCGATGCAGATACGGTTCGCGAATGCTCCACGTGGAACAACACTGCAGCCAAAAGAAAACCCGGCGCTCGGCCGGGTGTTCCTGATCAGTCTGTTCCACGTGGAACCGTGCATCGGTCAGAGGCGAAGCGGCATCACCACATGGCGCGACTTCTCGCTGCTGGCTTCACGCACCAGCGCCGACGAGTTGGAATCGCGCAGCTGGATCACGACGTGCTCGTCGCGCAGGGCCGACAGTGCATCCAGCAGATAGTTCACGTTGAAGCCGATGGCCAGATCGCTGACCGTGGTGTCGGCCTCGATCTCTTCCTGGGCTTCTTCCTGCTCGGGGTTGTGCGCGCTGATCTTGAGGTTGCCCGGCGAAACTTCGACGCGGATGCCGCGGTACTTCTCGTTGGACAGGATCGCGGCGCGCTGCAGCGAGGCACGCAGCGCTTCGCGATCAACCTTCACTTCGCGGTCGGCGCCAATCGGGATCACGGCCTCGTAATCCGGGAAGCGGCCGTCGATCAGCTTGGAGGTGAACGTCACATCGTCGCGCTTGACCCGCACGTGGCTGCGGCCGACTTCCAGCTCGATCTCGCGATCGCCGCTTTCCAGCAGCCGCTGCAGTTCGGTCACGCCCTTGCGCGGCACGATGATCTGACGCTTGGCACCACTGGCTTTTTCCAGTTCGGTTTCGCACAGCGCCAGACGGTGACCGTCGGTTGCCACGGTCCGCAGGGCATCGCCGCGCAGGTCGAACAACAGGCCGTTGAGGTAGTAGCGCACGTCCTGCTGGGCCATCGCGAATGCAGTGCGCTCGATCAGCTCCTTCAGGGTGGCTTCGCCGATGGCGACACGCTCGGTGGCTTCGACTTCGTCGACAGACGGGAAGTCGTTGGCCGGCAGCGTTGCCAGGGTGAAGCGGCTGCGGCCTGCCTGCACGGTGATCTTGTCACCGGTCTGCGAGACGGTGATCCGGCTGCCGTCGGGCAGGGCGCGGATGATCTCGAACAGCTTGCGGGCGGGGATGGTGGTCTCGCCGTCCTGGGCATCTTCCACCGCGATCCGCGACACCATCTCCACTTCCAGGTCCGTGCCGGTCAGCGAAAGCTGTCCGTTCTGGACCTGGACCAGGAAATTTGCCAGAACCGGCAGGGTCTGGCGGCGTTCGACCACGTTGACGACTTGTGCCAACGGCTTGAGAAAGGCTTCGCGCTGCAGTGTGAAACGCATGTGGTTCCGTGCCCCTATGCTTTAAAAAAATGTGGAATAAATCAAAAGCCTGGTGGTGCTGGTAGCGCCAGAATCGCTGGAAAACACAGCTAAGTCTTTGTAAATAAAAGAGTTTCCGACCGCGAAACCCTCTGCATTACTGCCCCTCAAGGGGTGGGGAAAGCTGTGGATAATTCTGCCGCAGATTCAGCGGGCTTTTTTATCCACAGCCTGTCCCGTGCTTGCTACCGGATTCTGCACCGTTTTATGCGATGACGCCTCAGCGGCGTACATGCATCATTCGCTCAACTTCCGGATCAGCTTGTCCCAGTCTTCCCTCAACTTGCCGTCGGTCTCCATCAGCGTGCGGATCTGGCGGCAGGCATGCAGCACCGTGGTGTGGTCCCGGCCGGCAAACGCGTCGCCGATTTCCGGCAGGCTGTGCTCGGTCAGTTCCTTGGTCAGCGCCATCGCCACCTGGCGGGGACGGGCCAACGACCGGGTCCGGCGCTTGGACAGCAGATCCTTGATCTGCAGCCCGTAGTAGTCGGCAACGGTTTTCTGGATGTTGGGAATGCTGATGGCCTGCTGCTGGGCACGCAGCAGATCGCGCAGGGTTTCCTGGGCGAAGTCGGTGGTGATCGCACGGCCGGTGAAATTGGCGCGGGCGGTCAACGTATTCAGCGCACCCTCGAGGTCGCGAACATTGGAGCGCATCTTCTTGGCAATCAGAAACGCCACATCGTCGGGGATCTCAGCACCGCGCTCGCGGGCCTTGGCGAGCACGATGGCCGCGCGGGTCTCGAAGTCCGGTGGCTCGATGGCCACCGACAGGCCCCAGGCCAGCCGCGACTTCAGCCGTGCTTCCAGGCCCTCGACTTCGCGCGGGTACCGGTCGCAGGTCAGGATGATCTGCTGCTTGCCGTCGAACAGGGCGTTGAACGTGTGGAAGAACTCTTCCTGGGTCCGATCCTTGCCGGCGAAAAACTGGATGTCATCGATCAGCAGCGCGTCCACCTGCTGGAACTGGCGCTTGAACTGATCCATGGTCTTTTCCTGCAACGCACGGATCATCGCGCTGAAGAACTGTTCCGAACGCAGGTAGAGCACCTTGGCGGCCGGGTTGGCCTGGCGCATCGCATTGCCGGCCGCGAACATCAGGTGGGTCTTGCCCAGACCGGTGCCGCCGTACAGCAACAACGGGTTATGGGCGCGATCGCCGGGTTTCTGCGCCGCCTGGAACGCCGCGGCCAGACCCAGCTGGTTGCTGCGGCCTTCCACGAAGTTGGCGAAGGTGTAGTGCGAATCCAGGTTGCCGGCGAACGGTACCAGCGGCTCGGCCGGCACCACCGGGGCGGTGAAGCCCGAAATCGGCGCAATCTGCGGCTCCACCGGGCGCGGACGCGAGCCGATTTCAAGAAAAACGTCGCCGAAACCGGCGAAGTGCGTCAGCAGTTCCTTGATGCGTGCCAGGTACAGCTCGCGCACCTGGTCGACGATGAAGGCGTTTGGCGCATAAAGCACCAGGCTGTCCGCGCGCAGATCTGCCTGCAGCGGCTTCAACCAGGTGTGAACATCCTCAGGCGGAAACTCCGCTTCAAGGCGTTCGAGACAACGGGACCAGGCATCCATCGGCAATAATCGTCTGGGGCCAGCGCATAGGCGTAAAAAACCGCCGCACCGCAGGCCGGAAGGGGGAAGAATGGATGGCGCAGACTACCACCGACGAGGGAGGCCGGGAATGGTTGTCCCGAAGTTATTCACAAAATGATCCACAGCTATTGCACAGGCCGATGAAATCCCGTAGTGGGCAGGACTTGACGGCACCGCAGCCAGGTCTATAGAATTTCCGGTTCTTTCCGTCCCCTTCATATAGAGGCCCGCATGGCCACCAAGCGCACTTTCCAACCCAGCAACCTCAAGCGTAAGCGCGACCATGGCTTCCGTGCCCGTATGAAGACCGCTGACGGCCGCAAGATCCTGTCGCGTCGCCGCGCCAAGGGCCGCAAAGTCCTGAGCGCTTGATTGCAATGCCGCTTCCCGCGGCAGACGCAATCCAGACTGTGAGCAGTTCCGACCCGCGCAAGCGATTTCCTCGCTCTGCGCGGGTTCGTACGCGTGCCGAATATACAACGGTCTTCAACGGCGCCCGCCGTGTGTCCGATCCGCTGATGACCCTGCACTGGCTGAAGAGCGATTCTCCGGCCAGGCTGGGTCTTGCGGTGTCGCGCAAAGTCGATCCCCGAGCCGTGGGTCGCAACCGAGTGAAGCGTGTGCTGCGCGATGCCACACGCCATCTACGGCCGTGGATGAGTGCCGGCGATTACGTCGTCGTCGCCCGTAGCGCTGCCCGTACCGCCAGCAATGCCGAGATCCGCCAGGCCTTCGAGCGCCTGTTGCGCCGCCTTGGCACATTGCCCATGCCGGGCGCGGACGGCACAATGCCGCCGCCCCTGGGCGTTGCATCCCTTTCCCAGTCCGAGCCGGCATCGCGTGCCGGCCACGCCGAGCCTCCACGCTGATGAACCAGACCCGCGTTTTCCTGATCTTTGCCTGGCTGATGGTGGCCGTGTTGCTGTGGATGGAGTGGGGCCGCGACAAGGCCGCCCCGGCGACCGCGCCGGTGGCCGCCCAGACCCAGGGCCCGGTGCCCGCCGCCGGCGCCGTACCGGGCGCCACGGTGCCGCACGCGCCGGGCAGCGCCCCGGCCCCGGCGACCGCCCAGGCTGCCGCCGGCGCCCCGCGCGTCACCGTTACCACCGACGTGCTGCGTCTGGTGCTGGATGGCGGCACGGTGCTGGACGCCGAGCTGCTGCAGTTCCCGCAGACCAAGGACGATGGCAGCCCGCCGGTGCGCCTGCTGACCGAAGAGGCCACCCACCCGTATCGCGCGGTGAGTGGCTGGACCAGCCAGGACAAGAGCATGCCGGTGCCGGAAGCCAACGGCTTCACCCTGGTCGGCGACGCCAGGACCTTCGAACTGGCCAAGGGCCAGAACGAACTGCAGATCCCGTTCGTGTGGAATGGCCCGAATGGCGTCAGCATCCGCCGTACGTATACGGTCAGCCGCAACGAGTACGCGGTGAAGATCAAGGATGAAGTGATCAACGCCGGCACCACCCCGTGGAACGGCTACGTCTACCGCACCCTGGACCGCACCCCGACGATCCTGTCGCGCAGCATGACCAACCCGGACTCGTTCAGCTTCAACGGCGCGACCTGGTTCGATGCCGAGAAGAAGTACCAGCGCCGCGCCTTCAAGGATTATCTGGAAGACGGCCCGCTGAACCAGCAGGTCACCGGTGGCTGGATCGCCATGCTGCAGCACCACTTCTTCACCGCGTGGATCCCGCAGGCAGATCAGGCCGCGAACTACGCGCTGTCCCAGCATGACGGCCGCGACCAGATCCAGGCCACCGGCCCGGCCTTCACCGTCGCACCGGGCCAGCAGGTCAGCTCCGAGGCACGCCTGTGGGTGGGCCCGAAGCTGGTCAACCAGATCGCCAAGGAAGACGTGCCGGGCCTGGACCGCGTGGTCGACTACAGCCGCTTCTCGCTGATGGCCATCATCGGCCAGGGCCTGTTCTGGGTCCTGAACCAGGTGCACAAGGTCGTCAACAACTGGGGCTGGGCGATTGTCGGCCTGGTGATCCTGCTGAAGCTGGTGCTGTACCCGCTGTCGGCCGCGCAGTACAAGAGCGGCGCCAAGATGCGTCGCTTCCAGCCGCGCATCGCGCAGCTGAAGGAACGCTATGGCGATGACCGCCAGAAGTTCCAGACCGCGATGATGGAGCTGTACAAGAAGGAGAAGATCAATCCGATGGGCGGCTGTCTGCCGATCCTCATCCAGATGCCGATCTTCTTCGCGCTGTACTGGGTGCTGGTGGAGTCGGTGGAACTGCGCCAGGCACCGTGGTTCGGCTGGATCCAGGATCTGACCGCACGCGACCCGTACTTCATCCTGCCGGTGATCAACGTGGCGGTGATGTGGGCCACGCAGAAGCTGACCCCCGCGCCGGGCATGGACCCGATGCAGGCCAAGATGATGCAGATGATGCCGCTGATCTTCGGCGTCATGATGGCCTTCATGCCGTCCGGTCTGGTGCTGTACTGGGTGGTCAACGGTGGCCTGGGCCTGCTGCAGCAGTGGTGGATGACCAAGCGCCACGGCAGCGACCCGGTGCCCGCCACCGCCGCACCCGCCAACAAGAAGTAACCGGGCAACCGGACCCGGGAAACCCGCCGCAAGGCGGGTTTCCCGCATCTGCGGCCCGCGCACCGGTGTGATCCGTAGAATGCCCCGATCCACCGCACACAGCAGCCCGCCCCATGTCCGCAGCCCCCGACACCATCGTGGCCATCGCCACCGCACCCGGCGCCGGTGGCGTGGGCATGCTGCGCCTGTCCGGCCCCCACGCAGCGACCATCGCCCAGGCGATCGGGGTGCGCGCGCTGCGCCCACGGCACGCGCATTACGCGCGCTTCCGCGATGCACAGGGGGAGGTGATCGACGACGGCATCGCGCTGTGGTTCCCGGCACCGCACAGCTTCACCGGCGAGGACGTGGTGGAGCTGCAGGGGCATGGCAGCCCGGTGGTGCTGCAGCAGCTGGTCGCGCGCTGCATCGCGCTGGGCGCGCGGCAGGCGCGGCCCGGGGAGTTCAGCGAGCGGGCGTTCCTCAACGGCAAGCTCGACCTGGCCCAGGCCGAGGCCATCGCCGATCTGATCGCCGCCGGCGATACCCGCGCAGCGCGCGCGGCCCGGCGCTCGCTGGACGGGGTGTTCTCGCGCCGCGTGGAGGAGGTCGCAGAACAGCTTGTTCTGCTGCGCATCCATGTGGAAGCGGCCATCGACTTCGCCGACGAACCGCTGGATACCCTCGGTGGCGAGCAGGTGCGCGGCGGCCTGGGCGAGGCGCTGCGCGCGATGGGGCGGCTGCGCGACGACGCCGAACGCGGCCGCAAACTGCGCGACGGCCTGCACGCGGTGCTGGTCGGACCGCCAAACGCCGGCAAGAGCTCACTGCTCAATGCGCTGGCCGGCAGCGAACGTGCCATCGTCACCGACATCGCCGGCACCACCCGCGACACTCTGCGCGAAACCATCCGCATTGACGGGCTGGAACTGACCCTGGTCGATACCGCCGGCCTGCGCGACGGCGGTGACGCGATCGAACGCGAAGGCATGCGCCGCGCGCGCGCGGAGATGCAGCGCACCGACCTGGCGATCATCGTGCTGGATGCGCGCGATCCGCAGGCCGGACGTGTCGCCATCGGCGATGCCGTCGATGCGGTGCCGCAGCAGCTGTGGATCCACAACAAGAGTGACCTGCTGGCCCAATGGCCCGCTGATGCAGCGCCGGATGTGGTGCACGTGTCGGCAGCCACGGGTATGGGGCTGGACCGCCTGCACGCGCGGCTGCGCGAGCTGGCCAGCGGCGGTGCCGGCGAGAGCGTGGACGGCGAGTTCTCCGCGCGCGCGCGGCATGTGGAGGCCATCGTCCAGGCCATCGGCCATGCCGGGCGCGCCGAGGCCGAGCTGGTGCATGAGCACCTGGAACTGGCCGCCGAGGAACTGCGCCTGGCCCACGAGGCGCTGGGGGAGATCACCGGGCGGATGAGTGCGGACGATCTGCTGGGACGCATCTTCTCCAGCTTCTGCATCGGCAAGTAGCCGCGTACTTCCCGCTGTCACACCGCATCGCCACACTACGCCCGTCCTTTCCACGCCCCGCCGCGCTGGCGCGGGCCGCATCAACAGGGGTTTGCGGTGTCGAAGTCGTTGTGGGGTTGTGCGTTGCTCTTGTCGCTGGCCGTGGCACCATCGGTGGCCATGAGCGCTGAATCCTCTCCCGCGCCGCTCAAGGCGGCCGTGTACGGCCACCGCGGTGCGAGCGCGCTGTTGCCCGAGCACACCCTGGCGTCGTACGCCCAGGCCATCGCCGATGGTGCGGACTACATCGAGCCGGACCTGGTGATGACCAAGGACGGCGTGCTGGTGTCGCGGCACGAGAACGAGATCGGCGGCACCACCGATGTCGCCGCACACCCGGAGTTCGCCAGCCGCAGGACGGTCAAGACCATCGACGGCGAGCGCATCGAGGGCTGGTTCACCGAAGACTTCACCCTGGCCGAGCTGAAGACGCTGTACGCCCGCGAGCGGCTGCCGCAGCTGCGCAGCACCGCGTTCGACGGGCAGTTCCGCATCGCCACGCTGGACGAGATCATCGCCTTCCTGGTGCAGCAGGCCGGCCGCGCCAACCGCGGCATCGGGCTGGTGCCGGAGATCAAGCACGGCACCTACTTCGCGAGCATCGGCCTGCCGATGGAAGACTCGGTGCTGGCCGCGCTGCAGGGCAATGCCTACACCCGCGTGGCGCCGGTGACGATCCAGTCCTTCGAGGTCGGCAACCTGCGCTACCTGCGTGGCAGGATCGGCCGCGCGTCGAACATCCGCCTGCTGCAACTGCTGGGCGACCCGGCGCAGCAGCCCGGCGATGTGCTGGCCGCCAAGGGCAGCCAACGCTATGCAGACCTGATCACACCGGCGGGCCTGCGCGAAGTGGCGACCTATGCCGACGGCATCGGACCGAACCTGCGCATGGTGATTCCGCTGGATGCGGCCGGGAAGCTGGGCACGCCGACCGCGCTGGTGCGCGACGCGCATGCGGCCGGGTTGATGGTGATCCCGTATACCTTCCGACCGGAGAACGCCTTCCAGGCCGCCGACTTCCGCACCGGCGATACCACTGCGCGCAACGCCGCCGGGTCCGTGGCCGAGATGCGTGCCTACCTGGCGACCGGCATCGATGCGTTCTTCACCGATGACCCGGCGCTGGGCCGCCAAGCGGTCGACACCGAACGCTAGTCATTGCCGGCACTACCGTCGATCTTCGGGTCTACGGAACGGGATCACGACGTAGTCCTGGCCTTCGCGCGGCTGCCACAGCACCGGCACGCCTTGCGGGGAGGGAGGTTCCAGGTCGTTGTCGCGCATGGGGGCGAGGTCGTCTTCGTCCTCGTCCTCCCAGCTGTAGCGCTTGCGCGGCGCCATCGGGTCGGACAGGCGGAACAGCAGGGCGCCAACGATGCCGGCAAAGGCACCGCCCATGTGCGACTGCCAGGACACGCCCGGCTCGTGCGGAAGAATGGTCAGCAGCATGCTGCCGTAGAACAGGAAGGCGATCAGGCCGGCGGCGATGGCGGGCCGGTCGCGGCGCAGCAGGCCGAGGACGAACACCAGAAACATCAGGCCGTGGGTGATGCCGCTGGCACCGAGATGGCGGCTGCCGATGTCGCCGAGCAGCCAGGCGCCCAGGCCCGAACCGATCCACAGCAGCGGGAATGCGCGCAGGGTTGCCTTGGGATAGACGCTGCCGGCGAGGGTGCCGAGGATCAGCAGGGCTGCCGCGTTGGCGCCCAGGTGCTGGACCGAACCGTGCAGCAACGGCGCGCCAAGAATGCCGAGCAGGCCGGCCTTGTCCAGCGGGGCGACTGCCCACGGGCGCCAGTCGAAATGACCTTGGGCGGTGAACACCGCCACCAGCACCAGCACGAAGGCCAGGCTGAGGTTGAAGGCCCGCATCACACGACCGCGGTCGGTACGGGACGGAGCCGGCGGCTCGCCGGCAGGCAGGGGCAGGTTGGCGTTCATACCCTTAGGGATTGCGTCGCCCGGGCTGAACACAAGGGCAACGCGATGGGAGAGAGAGGTGCCGCCTGCGGGACAATCCCGCAGGCGGCAACCGGGGTCAGGCGTGGCCGTCCTGCTTGGGCGGGTTCTTCAGGCTCAGCACCACCGTGGCGGCGATGATGACGGCCACCACGCCCAGCGAGATCGGGGTGGGGATCTTGAAGATGTCGATCAGCATCATCTTGGCGCCGATGAAGGCCAGCACCAGGGCCAGACCGTAGGGCAGCAGGTGGAAGCGATCGGCCATGCCGGCCAACAGGAAGAACATCGCGCGCAGGCCCAGCACCGCGAACACGTTCGAGGTCAGCACGATGAACGGGTCGGTGGTGATGGCGAAGATGGCCGGGATGCTGTCCACGGCGAAGATCACGTCGGTGACGGCAATCAGGATCAGCACCACGAACAGCGGGGTGTACCAGCGTTTGCCGTCGCGCATCACGCTCATGGCATTGCCGGCATAGTCGGGCAGCAGGCGCAGGTGCCTGCGCATCCAGCGCAGGGCAGGGTTGGTCTCCAGGTCCGGCTCCTGGCCGGCGGAGAACCACATCTTCCAGCCGGTGAACAGCAGGAACGCGCCGAACACATAGAGCAGCCAATGGAACTTG
The DNA here is from genome assembly GCF_946900935.1 of Stenotrophomonas sp. Marseille-Q5258. Lineage (NCBI taxonomy): Bacteria > Pseudomonadati > Pseudomonadota > Gammaproteobacteria > Lysobacterales > Lysobacteraceae > Stenotrophomonas > Stenotrophomonas sp. Marseille-Q5258. The sequence continues at coordinate 66,534 of NZ_CAMPPN010000019.1, read as the reverse complement.
GTGAGCAGCACGCTGCCGGCGAAGATCATGATCGTACGCAGCACGATCGCGCCCAGGATGCCGATGATCAACACCTTCTGGCGCTGTTCTTCCAGCACCGCGAAGTAGCCCATGATCATCAGGAAGACAAAGATGTTGTCCACCGCCAAGGCCTTCTCGACCAGGTAACCGGTCAGGAACTCCAGGCCGACCTTGTTGGCCACGACCTGGCCCGCGGTCTCGTTCAGGTAGTACCAGAGGCCACCGTTGAAGGCCAGGGCCAGGGCGACCCAGCCGATGGACCACCACAGGGCCTCCTTGAAGGTGACCTTGTGCGGGCCGCCGTGGCGCATCAATACCAGGTCGACCAGCAGCGCGATGACCACCACCGCGCCGAAGCCGCCCCACAACCACAAATTACCGATCGTCTGCATGGGTTTATCCGTTGGGAAAAGAAAAAAGCCTCAAGCCGGACGGCGAGGATCTGCAACGGAGGATCGGGGGGATCCGGGGACAGAGCTTCGCCATGCGGCGAAGGTCTCGCTCGCAGTCCCGATGGGTGGGACTGCCGTTGCACCGGAGCCTGCGGGCTCGAATTGACGGCGACAACGTCTGGGAGCTACTCCCCTTCTGGCGCCGATTCTGCGGGCTGTTCGGGCCGGCGTCAAATCGCCGGCCTGCCGGGCCGGGGCGGCGCCCGTTTACAATAGGCCGATGAACAATGCCCCCGCCCCCGTAGTCCGCCTCAAGAACGCCTGGCGCTCCAGCCACCCGTGGATCTTCCAGAAACTGGTCGAAAAGCCTGCCGTCCGGCCCAAGCCCGGTGCCATCGTCGATGTGGTCGGCGTGGATGGGGAGTGGATCGGCCGGGGGTTCTACAACGGTCATTCGCGCATTGCCGTGCGTATCCTGGAAACCGATCAGCGCATCCCGGTGGACGCTGGCTGGTTCTCGCGCAAGATCGCCCAGGCGGTGTCGCTGCGTCGTGACGTGCTCAAGCTGGATGATGTCTCCAACGCCTGGCGCGTGGTGCACAGCGAAGGCGATGGCCTGTCCGGCCTGGTGGTGGACCGCTATGGCGACCTGGTGGTGGTGGAGTTCTTCGCCGCCGGCATGTTCCGCCACCGCGAATGGATCTACGAGGCGCTGCGCGAGCAGTTCCCGGGCTGCCGCTTCCACAGCTTCGCCGACGAACACGTGCAGAAGCAGGAGAGCTTCGACTTCCACGGCAACACCACCACCGAAGCGTCGGTGATCACCGAGTACGGGGTGAAGTTCCGTGCCGATCCGGCCGGGGCGCACAAGACCGGGTTCTTCGCCGACCAGCGCGAGAACCGCGAGTGGCTGAGCCGGCAGGTGGAAGGCAAATCCGTGCTGGACCTGTGCTGCAACACCGGCGGCTTTGCGGTATATGCCGCGGTGCGCGGCGCGTCCGAGGTGGTCGGCATCGACATCGACGAGGATGTGATCGACATCGCCAAGGGCAACTCGCGCCTCAACAATGTGCGCCCGAAGTTCGTGCAGTCCGACATCTTCCCGTGGCTGCGCGATGCGGCCAACCGCGGTGAGCAGTACGACGTGGTGATCCTGGACCCGGCCAAGATGACCCGTGACCGCGACCAGGTGATCACCGCCCTGAAGAAGTACCTGGACATGAACAAGCTGGCGCTGGGTGTGGTCAAGCCCGGTGGCCTGTTCGCCACGTTCTCGTGCACCGGCCTGGTGGCCGAGGACCAGTTCCTGGACATGCTGCGCCGCGCGGCCTTCTATTCCGGCCGCACCATCCAGATCCTCAAGGTAGCTGGCGCCGGTCCCGACCATCCGTTCATGGCCCACGTGCAGGAATCGCGCTACCTCAAGGCCGTGTTCTGCCGCGTCCTCGACTGACGCAGGGCCGGCGGCAGGTCGGCTCTTTGGGCACCACCGGGGATTGCAGGTGCCGGCCAGCGGCCGGCACTACCGTTCCCTGTGCCTGCGGCGCTATGGTCTGACGCTTCCCGAATGTTGAGAGGCGTCATGACGTTGCGCAGTCTGTCCCTGCTGGTGTCGCTGGCGTTGTGCACGCCGTTGGCCGCCCACGCGATCGAGTTCACTCCGCAGGAACTGGCCCGGGCCTCGGCGCTGCAGCGCACGCTGCTGACGCTGGACAGCCACCTGGATACGCCGGCCAACTTCCACCGCGAGGGCTTCGACATCGCCCAGCGCCATGACCACAACGCGTTGTCGCAGGTGGATTACCCGCGCATGGTCGAAGGTGGGCTGGATGGCGGTTTCTGGGCGATCTACACCGACCAGGGCGACCGCAGTGCGGCCGCTCACCAGCAGGACCGCGACGCCGGTCTGCTGCGGTTGATGGAGATCCGCGAAATGCTCGCCGCACAGCCGGAGACCTTCCAGCTCGCGCTGACCGCTGCCGATGCCGCCAGGATCAAGGCGGCCGGCAAGCGCGTGGTCTACATCAGCATGGAGAACGGCAGCCCGCTGGTGGATGACCCGACGCTGCTCGGTTTCTATCACCGTGCCGGGCTGCGCCTGCTCAGCACGGTGCACTTCGCCAACAACGAGTTCGCCGATTCGGCCACCGATCCCAAGGGCGCCGAGTGGAAGGGGTTGAGTCCGGCCGGCAAGGCGCTGGTCGACGAGGCGGTGCGGCTGGGCATCGTGATCGATCAGTCGCATGCCTCCGACGCGGTGTTCGACGACCTGATCGAGCGCATGCCGGTGCCGTTCGTGCTGTCGCACAGCTCGGCCAAGGCGATCTACGACCACCCGCGCAACCTGGACGATGCGCGTCTGAAGCGTCTGGCCAAGGCCGGCGGCGTGATCCAGGTCAACGCCTACAGCGGGTATCTGATCGACATCGGCAAGAACGAACCCCGCGCGCTGGCCGAGAAGACCGCGATCGACCAATGGGGGGGCTACGATGCCCTGAGCATGGCGCAGGGCGTCAAGCTGGCCCAGGTCCAGGCCGAACTGGACCGCCTGCATCCGGTGCGCAAGGCCACGCTTGACGACTTCTTCGCCCACTTCGAGCACATCCTGACGGTGGTCGGCCCCGATCACGTGGGCATCGGCCTGGACTGGGATGGCGGTGGCGGCCTGGCCGATCTGCAGGACGTGAGCGAACTGCCGAAGATCACCGCGTGGCTGCTGCGCAAGGGCTACACCCGGCAGCAGATCGCCGCCATCTGGGGCGGCAACCTGCTGCGCGTGATGCAGCAGGCGCAGGACCACGCCACCGCACTGGCCGCAGCCCCGTAGAGCCGGGTTCTACCCGGCTTGGTACCGGCGCCGATGGTCTCACGGTCAGGCACAAGCAGCCCGCCGTAGAGCCGGGTTCTACCCGGCTTGGTTCCGGCGCCGGTGGTCTCACGGTCAGGCGAAAGCAGCCCGCCGTAGAGCCGGGTTCTACCCGGCTTGGTTCCGGCGCCGATGGTCTCACGGTCAGGCACAAGCAGCCGGGCAGAGCCCGGCTCTACGGGTGGCTTGGTTCCGGCGCCGCGGACCTCATCGGCAGGCAAAAGCAGCCCCGCCGTAGAGCCGGGTTCTACCCGGCTTGGTTCCGCAGCCGATGGTCTCACGGTCCGGCACAAGCAGCCGGGCAGAGCCCGGCTCTACGGGTGGCTTGGCTCCGGCGCCGTGGACCTCATCGGCAGGCAAAAGCAGCCCGTCGTAGAGCCGGGTTCTACCCGGCTTGGTACCGGCGCCGGTGGGCTCACGGTCAGGCACAAGCAGCCCGCCGTAGAGCCGGGTTCTACCCGGCTTGGTTCCGGAGCAGGTGGGCTCACGGTCAGGCACAAGCAGCCGGGCAGCGCCCGGCGCTACGGGATGTGGGCACGCCGTTTGCCTGTCAGGCGTTGCCCAGTACTGCGTTGCGGCGGCCGTAGGCGAAGTAGGCGATCAGGCCCAGGATGTTCCAGCCCAGGAAGTACAGCTGGGTGGTGGTCGGCAGGCTGAAGAACAGGTACACGCAGCCGATCACCGCCAGCGGGCCGACGACCCAGGCCAGCGGCGTGCGGAACTTGCGCTCGCGGTTGGGCTCGCGTGCGCGCAGTACCACCAGGCACAGGCCGACGGCGGTGAAGGCGGCGAGCGTGCCGGCGTTGGCCAGCGCGGCGATCTCGTCCAGGCGGGCCACACCGGCCAGCGCAGCCACGAGCACCGCGGTGAACAGCGTGGTGGCGATCGGGGTGCCGGTGCGCGCGCTGACCTTGGACAGGCCGCGCGGCAGCAGGCCGTCGCGCGACATGACAAAGAAGATGCGGCTCTGCCCGTACAGGAAGGCCAGCAGCACGGTCGGCAGGGCGATCACCGCCGCCGCGCCGATCCACTTGGCCGCGCCCGGGCTGCCCAGCTCACGCAGGATCAGCGCCAACGGCTCGGCGCTCTGGCCGAAGATGGTGTAGCTCATCGCACCGACGGCGGCGAGCGCGACCAGCACGTAGATGATGGTGCAGCCGACCATCGAACCGATGATGCCGATCGCCAGGTCACGGTCGGGCTTCTTGGTTTCCTCGGCGGCAGTGGAAATCGCATCGAAGCCGTAGAAGGCAAAGAAGATGATCGCCGCCGCCGCCATCACGCCGCGCTCGACGCCGCCTTCGCCGACCGACTTGGCGAAGCCGAACGGCATGAACGGGTCCATGTGGCTGGTGTCGAAGTGCGGCAGCGCGATCGCCACGAACACGGTCAGCGCAATGATCTTGACCACCACCAGGACCGCGTTGAGGGTCGCGCTCTCCTTGGTGCCGGCCATCAGCATGCCGGCCACGACGAAGGTGATCAGCACCGCCGGCAGGTTGATGAAGCCTCCCTCCACATGCGGGCCGGCGGTCAGCATCAGCGGCAGATCAATGCCCCAGCCGTGCAGGAAGCCGACCGCGTAGCCGGACCACCCCACCGCTACCGTACTCACCACCAGCGAGTACTCCAGGATCAGGCTCCAGCCCACCACCCAGGCCACCATTTCGCCGAGGGCGGCGTAGCTGTAGGTGTAGGCGCTGCCGGCGGCCGGCATCATCGTGGCCAGTTCGGCATAGGACAGCGCCGCGCAGGCGCACACCGCGCCGGCGATGGCGAAGGAGATCAGTACGGCCGGGCCGGCCAGGTTGGCGCCCACGCCGATCAGCGTGTAGATGCCGGTGCCGACGATGGCGCCGATGCCCAGCGCGATCAGGTGCGGCCAGCTCAGGGTGGGGATCAGTCGCCTGCCGGCTTCATGAACGGTGACGGTGTCTAGGGACTTGCGCCGGAGCAACGACATGGGGCCTCGCGGTGGGTGACTGTTAACGACAAGTCTGCGAGTTTTACCGAACGCGGTGCAGCATTACTACTGCCAAGCGTCCCCCGGTCCGTGCATGAGCACATGACTGGGGGAAGCTTGACGAAACCGGCACAAAGCACCGCGCCCTGGGGGCTGGCGCGGGCAGGGCCGGACGAACGCGCTCAGCGATCCAGCGTGGCCATTGCCGCGGCGGCATAGCGCGGGCCGGCAGCGGCATCGGGCGGGAAGATCGCATCGATGCGGGCGAGGTCGTCCGCGCCCAGCTGCACCTGCAGCGCGCCGAGGTTTTCCTCCAGGTAGGCGAGCCGCTTGGTGCCCGGGATCGGCACCAGGTCCTGGCCCTGTGCCAGTACCCACGCCAGCGCCAGTTGCCCCGGGGTGATGCCTTTGGCGCTGGCCATCGCGGTGACCGCGTCGACCAGGGCCAGGTTGCGCGCGAAGTTGTCGCCCTGGAAGCGTGGCGACTGGCGGCGGTAGTCGTCGGCGTCGACGTCGGCCGGGCTGCGGATCGCGCCGGTCAGGAAGCCACGGCCCAGCGGCGAGTAGGGCACGAAGCCGATGCCCAGGTCGCGGACGGTCTGCAGTACGCCGTTGTGCTCCGGATCGCGCGACCACAGCGAGTACTCGGTCTGCACGGCGGTGATCGGGTGGACCGCATGTGCGCGGCGGATCGTGGCCGCCGCGGCTTCGGACAGGCCGAGGAAGCGCACCTTGCCCTGTTCGACCAGCCGCGCCATCGCGCCCACGGTGTCCTCGATCGGCACGGTGCCGTCCACGCGGTGCTGGTAGTACAGATCGATGTGGTCCACGCCCAGCCGCGCCAGGCTGGCCTCGCAGGCGGCGATCACGTACTCGGGGCGGCCATCCACGCTGCGCGCCCGGGTGTCGGTGGGCTCCAGTTTGATGCCGAACTTGGTGGCCAGAAACACCTGGTCGCGACGATCGGCAATGGCCTTGCCGACCAGCACTTCGTTGGTGTGCGGGCCGTACATGTCGGCGGTGTCGAGCAGGGTCACGCCGCGCTCCAGCGCGCGGTGGATCACCGCGGTCGCGTCGGCATCGCTGCCACGGCCGCCGTAGAAGGCGCTCATGCCCATGCAGCCCAGGCCGAGTGCGGAAACAGTGGGGCCGTGGCGGCCAAGGGAACGGGTCTGCATGGGAATGCTCCGGAAGCGGGGGAAGGGCGGCGCCTGCACGCGCCGGACCCACAGCATCCTCCGCTGTACCATGTGGATAAACCGGTGTTCGCCACATCGACCTTGAAGTCAGGCTTCACAATGTCCTCCCAGCCGCCGTTGTCTGCCGTGGTCGCGTTCGCCCGCGTGGCCCACCATGCCAGCTTCACCCGTGCAGCCGACGACCTGGGCATCTCGCCCTCGGCGCTGTCGCAGACCGTGCGCGCGCTGGAAGCCCGCATGGGCGTGCGTCTGCTGCACCGGACCACCCGCCGGGTCGGCCTGACCGAGCACGGTGCGCGCTTCCTGGCGCGGGTGCGCGACGGCTTGGCGCAGATCGACGCGGCGTTCGAGGACCTGGACAGCGTGCGCGACGTGCCGGCCGGAAAGCTGCGCATCAACGTGCCGCGGATCGCGGCGGAACTGCTGGTGCTGCCGCACCTGCCCGCATTCATGGCGCGCTATCCGCAGGTGGAGGTGGAATTGTTCGTGGAGCCGGCGCTGGTCGACCTGGTCGCCGGCGGCTTCGATGCCGGCATCCGGCTGGGCGAATGCCTGGCGCGGGACATGATCGCGGTGCCGATCGGTCCGCTGGAGCGGCAGGTGGTGGTGGCCACGCCGGGCTACTTCGCCGCCCACGGCACGCCGGACACGCCGGCCGATCTGGTCGGGCATGCGTGCATCGTGCACCGGCGCAGCAACGGCCGTCTGATGGCCTGGGAATTCAGCCACGCCGGCCGCGACTTCGAGGTGGAGGTGAGTGGCCGGCTGGTGTTCAACGATGCGGCGTTGATCCACGCCGCCGTGCGCGCCGGCCTCGGCATGGGGCAGGCGTTCGACGCCGTGGTGGCCAGCGATGTCGCCGAGGGCCGGTTGCAGGCGGTGCTGCAGGACTGGCAGCCGCCGTTCGCCGGATTCCACCTGTACTACCCGGCGCGCGAACAGATGGCGCCGAAACTGCGGGTGTTCATCGACCACCTGCGCCAGGCCCGACGCACCGACTGAGCGCGCTGCGCATCAGCCCGATGCCTCGGCGGCGGTAACCATCAGCAGGCGCAGCCACTCGTCGTCGCGCGGCAGCCCATGCGGAACGATCACCTGGGCATCGCCCGGGAAGCGCTTGCAGCGGAGTACGCCGTGCTCGTCGAACATCCGCCAGCCCTGCGCGGCATCCTCGGCGTCGCGGATGCGCCGGTGCAGCGCCTGCGCCAGGCTGGCCTGGCAGTCGAAACGGCAGGCGCGCAGGTCGATCCGGTCCAGCGGCTGCAGGTCCGCCAGGATGCGGCAGACGGCAGGATGGGCCAGATCGATACGGCCGGTGTCCATGCCGAGAAGGCGCTCGTCATGCCCGGCCAGGTGCTGCACGAAGTACACGGGAGGCATCGGTTACTCGCGTGGGGCGCGCGGCCGCAACGCAGCGGCCGTGGGGCGATGGCGCCGATTGGACACCCCGTGAGGGGGGTGGGGGAATCTCAAGTTATTGATTGAAGTGCAGCGTCTGGATGACCGTGACTATTTCCCAGCGCAGGCAGCACCGCCCAGGCGACGCGCATCGGCCCACGTGGCGGGGCGTCAGCCGCTGACGCCGAGGCGCACGCCAAATCCGATCAGGAAGATACCGGCGACGCGTTTCAGCAAAAGTCCTATGCGGGGATGCTGAAGAATCCGACGGCGCAACAGGTTGCCCACTCCGATCAGCACCGAGCAGTAGGCCAGTCCCATGACGAAGATGATCACCGCCATGCTCGCGAACGTCATCACGCCCTGGTGGCGCGTCGGGTCGATGAACAACGGCAGGAATGCCATGTAGAAGATGATCGCCTTGGGGTTGAGCAGGTTGATCAGCAGCGCCTGCCGGAAGTAGTGCCCCGGCCGCAGGCGGATGCCGCCTTCCTCGCCTGCCGGCCGTGGACGCCGCAGCAGGCCGATGCCGACCCAGACCAGATAGGCCGCGCCGAGATACTGCACCGCGTGGAACACCAGTGGGTTGGCCTTGAGCAGCGCGGCCACGCCGGCCACTGCCAGCCACATCAGGATCTGGTCGCCGAGCAGCAGGCCGAACAGGGCGGTGTAGCCGCCGCGGGCGCCGCCGCGCCCGGTGGCGGTCAGCAGGGTGAACGTCCCCGGGCCGGGCAGCGCCAGGAACACCAGCACGGCAGCAACGAAGGTCCACAGATCCTGGATGCCCATCCACGGCATGGCGGCGACTCGACAACGGGGGAGCGCCATTGTCCGGCACCGCTGCGGTTCCCGATAGCGTCAGCCCGCCGGCTGCGGCAGATCCTCCAGCAGGGGCTGCAGGCGGCGCTCGAACAGCGCGTGCAGCTGCCGGATCGCCGGCGAGAACTGCTTGCGATGCGGGCACACCAGGTTCAATGGCAGGCTGTCGCCGGCGCCATCGAGCAGCACCTGCAGGCGCCCGGCGCGCACGTCCTCGCGGAGATCCAGCCACGACTTGAACACGATGCCTTCGCCGGCCACGGCCCAGCGCCGCACCACGTCGGCATCGTCGCAGATCATGTTGCTCCGCACCGGCACCACCACCCGGCGGCCGTCCGCCTCGAAGTTCCAGCGGTCGTAGGCACGGCCGGCGAGCTGGTAGAGCAGGCAGTGATGGTCCTTGAGCGCCTCCAGGCTGGTGGGCGTGCCGTGCCGGGCCAGGTAGCCGGGTGCGGCCGCCAGCACCCGGCGGTTGCCGGGCAGCAGCGGCAGCGCCACGTAGCTGGCGTCATCGAAGCGACCAAGGCGGAAGGCGATGTCGACCGGATCGCGGAACACGTCGGCGACCTGGTCGGACAACCGCAGCCGCAGCTGCAGCTTGGGATGCGTGGCGCGGAACTCGGTCAACCACGGCAGCAGCAGGTGGCGGCCCAGGTCCGACGGCGCGGCCACCTGCAGTACCCCGCGAAGTTCGGCATCCTCGCCGCGCACCCGTGCCTGGCCTTCGCTCAGGGTGGCCAGCACATCCTGGGCGTAGGGCAGGTAAAGCGCGCCTTCGGCGGTCAGGCGCAGGCTGCGGGTGGAGCGCACGAACAGCCGCAGATCCAGTTCGCGTTCCAGCCGCGCCACCGCCGCGGCAACCTGGCCGGGCAGCAGGTCGGCTTCGCGCGCTGCATTGGAGAAGCTGCCCAGTGCCGCGGTGCGGACGAACAGGGCCAGGTCGTCAACACGGACCATTTTCATTCCAGGAGTGAAAGTGCTGAACGATTTTGCGCCTTTTCCGGCGCGCCGGTGAAGCGCACGCTGTGCGCCTCTTTCCAACGGACCGCGCTTCGATGAAAGCCGTCGCCTACACCCAACATGGCCTGCCGATCAGCGACCCGCGCGCGCTGGTGGACATCACCCTGCCGCTGCCCGAGCCGGGGCCGCGCGATCTGCGCGTGCAGGTCCGTGCGATCTCGGTCAACCCGGTCGATACCAAGGTACGCAACGGCGTGGCCGTGGACGGGCCGCGGGTGCTCGGCTGGGACGCGGTCGGCATCGTCGACGCGGTCGGCAGCGAGGTCCGCCTGTTCCAGCCCGGCGACGCGGTCTTCTATGCCGGGGCGATCGGCCGGGCCGGCAGCAATGCCGAGTACCAGCTGGTGGACGAGCGCATCGTCGGCCGCAAGCCGGCCAGCCTGGACGATGCCGCCGCCGCGGCGCTGCCCCTGACCGCGATCACCGCCTGGGAGCTGCTGTTCGACCGCCTGCGCATCGCCGAGGGCGATGGCGAGGGCCAGACCCTGCTGGTGGTCGGCGCGGCCGGTGGCGTGGGCTCGATCCTGGTGCAGCTGGCGCGCCAGCTGACCCGGCTCACGGTGATCGGCACCGCCTCGCGACCGGATACCCAGGACTGGGTATATGCACTGGGCGCGCACCATGTGATCGACCACACCCAGCCGCTGACCGAGGGCCTGGCGCGACTGGGCATCGCGGCGGTGGACCATGTGGCCAGCCTCACCCATACCGACCAGCACTACGACCAGATCGTGGCCGCGCTGGCGCCGCAGGGCCAGCTGGCCCTGATCGACGACCCCGGCCAACTGGATGTGATGGCGCTCAAGCGCAAGAGCCTGTCGCTGCACTGGGAGTCGATGTTCACCCGGTCCAGCTTCACCACGCCCGATCTGGAGCGCCAGCATGCGCTGCTCGACCGCGTGGCCGACCTGGTGGATGCCGGCGTGCTGCGCACCACCCTCGGTGAGCACTACGGCCGCATCAATGCCGCCAACCTGCGCCGTGCCCATGCCCTGATCGAGAGCCACCGCGCGCGCGGCAAGCTGGTCCTCGAAGGCTTCTGACCCCCCTTACCGACCCTGTACCGGACCCTGTTCCCATGACCCTCGCTTCTGTTGCCCTTCGCCGGCACACCACCAAGGCCTACGACCCCACCCGCACGCTGCCGCCGGCGGTGCTGGAAGACCTGCTCGAGGTGCTGCACCACGCGCCGTCGTCGGTGAACGCGCAGCCGTGGCACTTCCTTGTGGCGGGCAGCGCCGAGGCGCGCGCCCGCATCGCGCGCGCCACCCAGCCCAACCAGCCGTACAACACCGCCAAGATCACCGATGCCTCGCACGTGATCGTGTTCGCCACGCGCACCGCCATTGACGATGCGTACCTGGCGCAGGTGATCGAGCAGGAAGCCGCCGATGGCCGCTACCCGACGCCGCAGGCGCGCGAGGGCCAGCGCGGCGCGCTGCACCACTACGTGGACCTGCACCGCCACACGCTGGGCGATGTGCAGCACTGGATGCAGAAGCAGACCTACCTGGCGGTGGGCACGCTGCTGCTGGCGGCGGGGGTGCACGGCATCGACGCCACGCCGATGGAAGGGTTCGATGCGGCCGTGCTGTATGCCGAGCTCGGCCTGGCCGAACGCGGTCTGACCAGTGTGGTGCTGGTGGCGCTGGGATACGGCAGCGAGGCCAACTTCAACGCCCACCTGCCGAAGTCGCGGCTGCCCCGCGACCAGGTGATCACCCACCTGTAACCCGGCTGCGCCTGCGGTGACGGCTGCGGCCCGGTTCGCCGGGTCCGCAGCGGCGCAGCCATTGAGACCGGCACGGCCTACACTTGCCGGCATGCAAACCGAATTCCTTCTGCTTGGCGGCCTGCTGTGCGCCGTCCTCATCCTGCAGCTGATCCTCCTGCTGCGGCGTTCCCAGCACGGCGGCCTGGAGCAGGCCCTGCGCGATGAAGCCCGGGTCGGGCGTGGCGAGCTGCGCGAGCAGCTCGAAGGGCTGGGCCGGCAACAGGATGCGCGGCTGGAGAGCTTCGCCCGCGCGCTGACCGATCTATCCACCCGCACCGACCAGCGCCTGGACCTGCTGCGCGACGCGCTGGGCGAAGACGCGCGCAAGGCGCGCGAGGAACATGGCCTGGCCCAGCAGCGCACCGGCGATCTGCTGGCGCAGCGGCTGCACGACGTGCGCCTGCAGCTGGAAGCGTTCGGCCAGCAGCAGCAGGCGCGCATCGACGCGTTCGGCCAGCAGTTGCTGGAGCTGACCACGCGCACCGATGGGCACATGGCCGCGCTGCGCCAGACCCTGGCCGAGGACGCGCGCAAGGGCCGTGAGGAGAACGTACAGTCGCAGCAGCGCCTCGGCGACACCCTGGGCCAGCGCCTGCAGGACATGACCCAGCGCAACGAACAGCGCATCGGCGAAATGCGTGCCACCCTGGAGCAACAGCTCAGGAGCCTGCAGACCGACAATGCCGAGAAGCTCGACCAGATGCGCGTGACCGTGGACGAGAAACTGCAGACCACGCTCGAAGCGCGCCTGGGCGCATCGTTCCAGCTGGTCTCCGACCGGCTCGAGCAGGTCCAGCGCGGGCTGGGCGAGATGCAGCAGCTGGCCACCGGCGTCGGCGATCTCAAGCGCGTGCTGACCAACGTCAAGAACCGCGGCAGCTGGGGCGAAGTGCAGCTGGACAACATCCTCGAGCAGACCCTCACCCAGGAGCAGTACGCGCGTGGGGTGAAGGTGCGTCCGGACAGCGGTGAGATGGTCGACATCGCCGTGCGCCTGCCCGGCCGTGGTCATGAGGACACCCCGGTGTGGCTGCCGATCGACTCCAAGTTCCCGCGTGAGGACTACGAGCGCCTGCTTGATGCCCAGGAGCAGGGCGATGCCGAGGGCGTGCGCGTGCAGGGCGCGCAGCTGGAACGCGCGATCCGGGTCCAGGCCAGGTCGATCTGCGACAAGTACATCGTGCCGCCGCACACCACCGACTTCGCGGTGATGTTCCTGCCCACCGAAGGGCTGTATGCGGAGGTGATCCGCCGCCCGGGCCTGGTGGACCTGCTGCAGCGCGAGCACCGCGTGGTGGTGGCCGGGCCGACCACGGTCACCGCGCTGCTCAACAGCCTGCAGATGGGCTTCCGCACGCTGGCCATCGAACAGCGCTCCAGCGAGGTGTGGAGCCTGCTGGGCGCGGTGAAGAGCGAGTTCGGCAAGTTCGCCGGCATCCTGGAAAAGGCCGAAAAGCAGATCAGTACGGTCGGGCGCAGCCTGGGCGAAGCCAGCCGCAAGACCCGCACCATCGAACGGCGACTGCGCGGCGTGGAATCGCTGGGCAGCGAGCAGACCGACCTGCTGCTGGCCGATGCGGCCGGTGATGACGACGACACCGGCGTGGACGACACCACGTCGGCACCGACATGAGGAATGCGCCGATGCGCAGTGTGTTGATGATGTTCCTGCTGTGGGTGCTGGCCGGGTGCAGCAGTGCGCCACATGCCACCGGTTCCGGCGTGCCTGCGGCCAGCGTGGAGACCGCCGCGACGACCGCCCAGCGTGCCGAATGCGAGGCCGCCGGCGGTGACGCCAGACCGCTCGGCCGCCTGCAGCATGTCCACTGCGTGGTGCCCTATGCCGATGCCGGCAAGGCCTGCGGCGGCAAGGCCGACTGCAACGGCCAGTGCCTTGCCCCGGAGGGCGCCGGGCTGGTGGCCGGTGCCACCGCGCGCGGTGTCTGCCAGCGCGACATCAGCCAGAACTTCGGCTGCCACCAGCGCATCGACAACGGCGTGGCACAGGGCACGATCTGCGTCGACTGACCCGTCGCCGGCACGGGTATGCTGTGCCGCCAACCTGCCATTGCAAGGATCTCCCGTGAGCCAGACCGTCTACGACATTCCCGTCACCACCATCGAAGGCCAGCCGTCCTCGCTGGCCGATTACCGCGGCAAGGTGCTGCTGGTGGTCAATGTCGCCTCCAAGTGCGGCCTGACCCCGCAGTACGAAGGCCTGCAGGCGCTGTATGCCGAGAAGCAGCCGGCCGGCCTGGAAGTGCTGGGTTTCCCGGCCAACAATTTCCTGGCCCAAGAGCCGGGCAGCGAGTCGGAAATCCAGCAGTTCTGCCAGCTGGAATACAACGTCGGCTTCCCGCTGTTTGCCAAGATCAGCGTCGCCGGTGATGACATCCACCCGCTGTACCAGCAGCTCACCGCCGCCCAGCCGGCTGCCACGGGCGAAGGCCCGATGCGCGAGAAGCTGCAGGGTGCCGTGGCCAAGTACCCGGATCTGGTGGTCAATCCGGCGCCGGCCGTGCTGTGGAACTTCGAGAAGTTCCTGATCGGCCGCGACGGCCAGGTCATCGCGCGCTTCGCCCCGGATGTGCCGGCCGATGACGCCCGTCTGGTGGCGGCGATCGACGCTGCGCTGGCCGCGTGATGCCCCTGCGTGCAGGCGCACCACGCGCCTGCACGCACCTTGCGCGCGGCACGCGCAGCAACGAGGATGATCGCCGCCGCGACGCGCGCGGTGTGCCGACAGGGGACAGGGCATGGAACTGCTGACGCTGGAACATTTTGCAGGCTGCGTGGATGAAACGTTCGCCGTGGACCTGCAGGGCATGCAGGTGGACTTCGTGCTGGTCGAGGCGCGGCCGCTGAAACACGCACGCCCCGATGCGCTGCGCGTGCCGTTCTCGCTGCTGTTCCGCAATGCGGCCCCGATCGTGTTCCCGCAACAGATCTTCGCGATGCGCCATGCGCGCGTGGGCGAGGTGGGCATCTTCCTGGTTCCGATCGCGCAGGAGCGCGCCGGCTTTCTTTACCAGGCCGTGTTCAACTGAGGCCGGACCAGCGCATCGCCACATGGGTCTGCTGGCCTGAATCGCCGCCGGCAACGAAGCCCAGCCGTTCGTAGAGTCGGCGTGCCGCCGGATTGTGGACCTGCACATGCAGGCGCAAGCCGCGTCCCCGCGTCGCCGCGGCCTGCTGCAGCCGCCGGATCAGCGCCGTGCCCAGCCCGCGCCCACGCCAGGCCGGCAACAGGCTGATGTCCACCAGCAGATCATCCTCACCGCATTCGTCGAGATACACGCGGCCCACGGCCTGCCCGTCGACGTCGATGGCCAGATAGTGCGCCTGCGGGTACTGGCCCAGGTAGTGCTGGTGCTGAGCCACGAACTGCTGGGCCAGAAACTGCTGCTTGACCGTCTCCGGCCAAGGCACGGGCTGCAGTTCCTGCGCGCGGGTGGTGGCGTACAGCGCCACCAGCCACGGCAGGTCGGCGCGGCCCAGCGCGCGCCAGGCCCACGTCGTGTCGCCGGCGACGCCGGCCAGTGCAGGGCGCCGTTCCGGCGGGAACGGCGCCAGGGTGTCCGCCTGGATCATTCGAAGTAGGGGAACTGGCCTTCAAGGGCGATGCAGAAATTGACCGCCAGGTACGGCTGCCGGTTCTCATGTGCGCCACCGCCGCCGCTGGGCGCCAGCATGTTGGGCGCCATTGACGTATTCGGCGGCGCACTGCTGAAGGACTTGATGGCGTTTGAGCCAGGCATCGACAGCGCGCCGTTGGCGACCGGCGTCGCCACGCGCTTCGCCGCGGCCTGCGCGTAAGCGACCAGGTCATGCGTGTGGGCGGGCAGCTCGTTGAGCGTCAGGCTGACGCCGGCGACGCCGAACGCCTCGCCCATGTCGCGCTGGGTCAGCCCGGGGCCGCTGCCCTGCGAGGTGGCCGCGCGGGTGGTCAGGTTGGGCAGTTGGAACGTGTTCTGCCCATCGCCGCCGAAGCGGGTGCCGATCAGGGAGTACAGGGCCGGATTCTGCCGGAGCGGTACCATCGCACCGTTGCAGAAGGCCCAGCCACTGGGGTTGTAGGGGAATCCGAACATCTGGATTTCGCCGAGGAAGCAATCGCTCATGGTGTGATCTCTGCGCCTTGCGAAGGAGGAAGTCAGCTCTGCGTCGGGTAGATGCCGAGGGTGGCGATGAAGTACTGCACGGTGAGGGTGGGCATGCAGTTCTCATGCGGCAGGTTGCCG
This sequence comes from Stenotrophomonas sp. Marseille-Q5258, assembly GCF_946900935.1. Taxonomy (NCBI): domain Bacteria; kingdom Pseudomonadati; phylum Pseudomonadota; class Gammaproteobacteria; order Lysobacterales; family Lysobacteraceae; genus Stenotrophomonas; species Stenotrophomonas sp. Marseille-Q5258. The sequence goes on along the minus strand of NZ_CAMPPN010000019.1, from coordinate 50,841 downwards.
CCTGCAGCGGTCACCGACGCTGGCGCCAGTGTCATTGCCAAGCCGCCGGTGGTATCGCTGACGTAATAGGTTTCGCCGCTGACAGAGCCGGGTACCACGGAGGGCGAGGGCAGGTCGGCGGTGGCGGCTGCGGTGGTCAACGACAACGCATGGGTATGCGCGGGCATCTGCGCCTGGGTCAGAGTGACCTGCTCGGCGCCGCCCACCTGGCCGATGGAACGGGGCGTGAGACCGACACCGGTTCCCTGATGGAGGGGCAGGCGGCCACGCAGGTCGGGCAGGGCGAAGTTGGTGGAACCGTTGCCGCCGTAAGTGGTGCCCAGCAGCGTGTACAGCACTTCATTGTCCGCGATGGACAGGACGCGGCCATCGCAGGGCAGCCATCCGGCAGGAACGCGGTTGAATCCGAACATGCGGATTTCGCCGACAAAAGGCGTGGTCATCGGTGCGTGCTCCTGGAAAGATCAGCTGCGCGGCGGATAGATGCCCGCCTGCGCGCAGATGAAGAAGTTGATGACCGCGAACGGCTGCATGTTCGTGTGCGGCTGGGTGCTGCCGGCCAAGCCCACCGTTTCCGGGGCCTGCGCAACCCGCGTGTTGCCTGGCGCGGCATACAGCTTGGGGCCGGTACCGGTGCCGGCATAGACGCCGCCGGTCGGATTGCGGACGGTACCGGGGGCGTTCACACCAAGGACCGGGTGCGAATGGGCCGGCATCTGGGTCGAGAGCAGGGTGATGTTCTCCGCGCCGCCGCTATTGCCGGCCTGGAGAGGTTGCGGTTGCCAGGTGGCATCGACGGAAGGACCTGCCGACACCGGCACCCGGCCGCGAAGATCCGGCAGGCCGAAGGTCGTGCGTCCATCTCCCCCGTACTGGACGCCAAGCAGCGAGAACAGGGCCTGATTGGTCGAGATCGGCAGCAGCTGGCCGTTGCAGGGCAAAAAGGACCTCGGTGCAAAATTGAAGCCGGCCATGACAATCTGGCCCAGATAGTATTCGCCCATCTATTCCCCCTTGGATGGTGAGCGCGCGGCGCCGGACTGGCGCCCGCGTACTCTGAACGCCATTCAGGTTGTTCACAAGTCCCTGCCGTTGCAGCGATGCGACCGTACGTTGCACCTATCTTCCACGCCGGGAGTCTGTTCCAATGGCGCCAACGGGGGAGGCGTGGATGGCCTACCGCTGGCAGCGCCGGGGATCGGCAGGGGATTGGGTTCTCCGGAAGCACGCCAGTTGGGACGCGCACCTCGATGTTGTTCCGCATCCAGGTGGGATTCTTCTAAGGGGGAAGAGTCATGTCGTTCCTTTCCGGTACCGCGCGTTCCGCGCGTCTGCTCGCCTTCGTCTCGTTGCTGTCCTGTCTGGCGCTGTTCTGGCCCGGCGCGGCGCGCGCGGCCCATACCTCGCTGCTGTGCGGACCGCAGACGGTCCATGTGCCCAGCGGCGGCAGCGTGGCAATCAACGTCACCGCGTGTGCAGGCGGCAACATCTTCCTGGCCGGCGACGGCGTCGTGGACGGGCCGCTCCTGCCACAGCGCGGCAGCGCCATCCTGCGCGTCGATGATCCCAACTGGTATGTGGACTACAGCCACAACGGCGTCAACACCACCGGCGATGTTTTCGAGTTCTCCGACACGGCCAACCGCACGGTGCGGGTGACGATGATCGTCGACCCGCCGGCCTCGTCGATCGTGGTCAGCCCGGCCACCCTCGACACGATGACCGCCGGCACGGCGTTTGCGCAGACCCTCAGCGCCACCGGCGGTACGTCGCCGTACACCTACACCACCAACACCGCGCAGCTCCCGCCAGGGATCACCCTCTCCAGCGCCGGGCTGCTGTCGGGTACCCCGTCCGCACGCGGTGCCTTCAGTTTCACCGTGCGTGCCACCGACAACACGGGCGCCGTGGTCGACAAGGCGTACGCGTTGACGGTGCAGAACCCCAGCCTGTCGCTCAGCCCGAGCTCGGCCACCGCCGTGCAGAACGTCCCGTTCTCGCTGACGCTGGGCGGCCAGGGCGGCGTGGCGCCGTACATCATCGCGCTGGAAAGCGGTTCCCTGCCCACCGGCATTTCGCTGGCCGGCGGCGTGCTGTCCGGCACGCCGACCGGTGCCGTACAGGGATACCCCGTGACCTTCCGGGTCACCGACAGCAGTGCCGGTGCCGCGCCTTACTACGAACTGGAGAGCTTCACCTTGACGGTCAGTTCGGCGCCGTCGGTCAGCATCGCCGTGGCACCGTCCAGCGTGCTCGAGGACAGCGGCCTGCCGCTGGTCTACACCGTCACGCGCAGCGCCAGCCTGCCCACGCCGACCACGGTGACTCTGGCCACCTCCGGCACGGCGACCAGCGGTGACTACACCGGTGCGGTACCGAGCGTGGTCATTCCGGCCAACGCCACCAGTGCCACGGTCAGCATCACTCCGGTGGCCGATACCGCAGTGGAGGCCAATGAAACGGTGATCGTGACCGTGGCGGCCGGTGCCGGCTACACCGTGGGCGCGCCGGCGTCCGCGACCGGGACCATCCTCAACGACGACCTGCCCGTTGCGAGCATTGCCGTCTCGCCCGCCTCGGTGGATGAAGACAGCGGCACGCCGCTGGTCTACACCGTCACCCTGGACCGCCCCAATCCGGTTCCCCTCACGGTGCCGATTTCGGTGGGCGGCACGGGTACGTTCGGCGTGGACTACACCGGTGTCGTGGCAGCGGTGGCGATCGCCGCCGGCAGCACCACCGGCACGCTCACGTTGTTCCCCATCGCCGACAGCGTGGCGGAATCCAACAAGACCGTCGTGGTCACTCTGCTGCCGAGCGCCGGTTACACGATCGGCACGCCGGGCAGCGCCACCGGCACCATCCGCGATGATGACCTGCCGGTGCTGCGCGTCAACGACGTCACCGCCACGGAAGGAGACAGCGGGGCCAGCGCCTTCATCTTCACTGTGTCGCTGGACGTACCCGCAGGCCCGGGCGGGGTGACGTTCGACATCGCCACCGCCGATGGCACCGCCACGGCCGGCTCGGACTACGTGGCGCGCAGCCTGGTCGGCCAGACCATTCCGGCCGGCGCCCAGAGCTACACCTTCGCCGTGCAGGTCAACGGCGACACGCTCTATGAGCTCAACGAGAGCTTCACGGTGAATGTGAGCAACGTCGTGGGCGCGACCGTCGCCGATGCGCAGGGCGTGGGCACGATCGTCAACGACGATCCGATGCCGACGGTGTCCATCGCCGATCTCGCCCTCAACGAAGGCAACAGCGGCTCCACCCCCGCACTGCTGACCGTTACGTTGTCGGCTCCCAGCTCGCGGCCGGTCGCGGTCCAGTACGCCTCCGCCGACGGAACCGCCACGGCGTCCAGCGACTACACGGCCGTGAGCGGCATCCTGGTCTTCCCGGCCGGGACCACCACGATGTCGATCAGTGTCCAGATCCACGGCGATACCACCGTGGAGCTGGATGAGACCTTCCAGGTGAACCTGAGCAATCCGGTCAACGCCGTCCTTGGCGACGCGTCGGCCGTGGTGACCATCCTCAACGACGACCAGCCGGTGGTGCTCTCGCCCGGCAGCCTGCCGATGCCGACGGCGGGCGTTCCCTACGCGCAGGCGGTCTCGGCCAGCGGGGGTACCGCGCCGTACTCCTACGCCATCATCGCCGGCAGCCTGCCGCCCGGCATCAATCTCAACACCGCTTCGGGGGCCCTCAGCGGCACGCCCACCACCGTGGGCAGCTACGCATTCCAGGTACGTGCCACCGACAACAGCGCGGTACCGAATTCCAGCATGCAGCCCTACACGCTGCTCGTCGCCGCGCCCACGTTGACGCTGCCGGGCGCCGCCCTGCCGCAGGCGATCCGAGGCCAGTCGTTCACCAGCGACCGCGGCCCAGTCGATGGCGGCAACGGGCCGTACACCTTCAGCGCCATCGGCGTGCTGCCGCCGGGACTGAGCCTGAGCCCGACCGGTGTGCTCAGCGGCACGCCGACCCTGGCGGGCAGCCATACCTTCACCGTCAGCGCGCAGGACAGCACGCTCGGGCTTGGTGCGCCGTACCGCGTCAGCGAGACCCTCACGCTGACCGTGGCAGAACCGGTGCCGCTTGCTGGCAACGTCACGCTGCTGACCAGCTACAACGCCCCGGCCATCCCGGTGAACCTGGCGCTGTCCGGTGGTGCGGCCACCACGGTGACGGTGGCCACGGCCCCGCTGCACGGCACGGCGGTGATCATCAATGCCGGCGTGATCTCCTACCAGCCGACGACCGGTTACGCCGGCCCGGACAGCTTCACCTACACGGCCACCGGCCCGGGCGGCACCTCCACGCCGGGTACCGTCGACATCACGGTGGGCAACCCCGTCATCTCCGTCACTGCCAGCGGCAGTCTGGCTGCCGAGGCCGGCACGCCGTACAGCCAGACGTTCACCTGGACCGGTGGCGCGTTGCCGTATGGCAGCCACCAGGTGGCCAACCTGCCGGATGGCCTGTCGATTACCGCCACCAGCGCCAACAGCGTGACCGTCAGCGGCACACCGACCCGCTCGGGCAGCTTCTCCCTGGTGACCAGCGCCACGGACAGCAGCACCGGCGCGGGCCCGTTCACCGTGGACGGCACCTTCACCCTGGTGGTGGGCAGCCCGGTGCTGTCGGCCACGCCGGCCGTCCTGCCTGCCGGCACCGCCGGCAGCGCCTACCAGCAGACGATCGCGGCCACCGGCGGCATCGCGCCGTACCAGGTGGCGCTGAGCGGCACGCTGCCGGCCGGCCTCAGCTTCAACGCCGCCACCGGCACCCTGTCCGGCACGCCGACCCAGTCGGGCAGCTTCGCGCTCACGGCCACCCTCACCGACAGCACGGCCGGCACCCCGGCCAGCCTGGTGCAGAGCTATACCCTGGTGGTGGCCAGCCCGACCCTGTCGGCCACGCCCGTCGCGCTCCCCGCCGGCACCGCCGGCAGCGCCTACCAGCAGACGATCACGGCCACCGGCGGCATCGCGCCGTACCAGGTGGCGCTGAGCGGCACATTGCCGGCCGGCCTCAGCTTCAACGCCGCCACCGGCACGTTGTCCGGCACGCCGACCCAGTCGGGCAGCTTCGCGCTCACCGCGACCGTCACCGACAGCACCAGCGGTACGCCAGCCAGTGTTGCCCAGGGCTACACCCTGGTGGTGGCCAGTCCGACGTTGTCGGCCACCCCGGCCGCGTTGCCGACCGGTACCGCCGGCAGTGCCTACCAGCAGGCGATCACGGCCACCGGCGGCATCGCGCCGTACCAGGTCACGCTGAGCGGCATGCTGCCGACCGGCGTCACCTTCGATGCGGCCACCGGCACGCTGTCGGGCACGCCGCTGCAGTCGGGCACCTTTGCCCTGACGGCGACGATCACCGACAGCACCGGCGGCACCCCGGCCAGCACCACCCAGGCCTACAGTCTGGTGGTGGCCAGCCCGGTGCTGGTGGCCACGCCGTCGGCGCTCGCCGGTGGCACCGCGGGAACCCCATACCAGCAGGCGATCACCGCGACCGGTGGCATCGCGCCCTACCAGGTGGCATTGAGCGGCACGCTGCCGACCGGCGTCAGCTTCGATGCCGCTACCGGCATGGTGTCGGGCACGCCGCTGCAGTCGGGCACCTTCGCCCTGACGGTGACGATCACCGACAGTACCGGCGGCACCCCGGCCAGCGTCACCCAGCCCTACAGCCTGGTCGTGGCCAGCCCGGTGCTGGCGACCCCGCTGACGGCCCTGCCGGGCGGCACCGCCGGCAGCGTCTACCAGCAGGCATTCACTGCCACCGGCGGCATCGCGCCGTACCACGTGGCGCTCTCCGGTGCGCTGCCGGCCGGCCTGTCGTTTGATGCCGGCACCGGCACGCTGTCCGGCACGCCGACCCAGTCGGGGACGTTCGCGCTGACGGTCACCATCACCGACAGCACGGGCGGCACCCCGGCCAGCCTCACCCAGCCCTACAGCCTGGTGGTGGCCAGCCCGGTGCTGGTGGCGACGCCGGCGGCACTGGCGGCTGCCACGGCAGGCACGCCCTACCAGCAGGTGTTCTCTGCCACGGGCGGCATCGCGCCGTACCGCGTGGTGCTGTCCGGCGCCCTGCCGGCCGGCCTGTCGTTCGATGCCGGTACCGGTACGCTGTCCGGTACACCGACCCAGTCGGGCAGCTTCGCGCTGACCGCCACGGTCACCGACAGCACCGGTGGCACCCCGGCCAGCCTGGTACAGGTCTACACGCTGACCGTGGCCGCGCCTGCCCTGTCGTTGAGTCCGGTTGCCGGCGCGCTGCCGGCGTCCACCGCCGGCAGCAGCTACACGCTGGCCTTCACCACCCAGGGCGGGCTCGCGCCTTACCGCTACACGCTCGCCACCGGTGCACTGCCGACGGGCCTGGTGCTCGACGCGGCCACTGGCCGGGTCGCCGGCACACCGAGCGTGGCGGGCAGCTTCGCCTTCAGCGTGACCGTCACCGACGCCACCGCCGGCGGTGCCGGCTCGCTCACCCAGGCCTACACGCTGAGCGTGTCGGCACCGGCGCTCGTGCTCACCCCGGCCTCGCTGCCGGCCGGGCTGTTCGGCAACCGTTACGAGCAGGGCCTGACCGCCACCGGGGGTACCGCACCGTACCGCTATGCGGTGAGTGCCGGTGCGTTGCCGGAAGGGATGACGCTGGAGGCTGCCGGACTGCTGGCAGGCACGCCGACCGCAGCGGGCGCGTTCGCGTTCACCATCACCGCCACCGATGCGCTGGGCTTCACCGGCAGCCAGAACTACGTTGTGCAGATCGCCCAGCGTCCCGATCCGACCCGCGATCCGGAAGTGCGGGGTCTGCTGACGGCCCAGCGCGATGCGGCACGCCGGTTCGCGCACTCGCAGATCGAGAACTTCCAGCAGCGCATGCAACGCCTGCACGGCGCCAGCGGCAGCAACGGGTTCAGCAACAGTCTGAGCCTGTCCTACGCACCGCGCCGCTGCGAGCCGATGGTGGGCAACGTGCCGGGGCCGGACTGCGACGCGCAGCGCCGCCAGCCGTTCGACCGCGAGACCGGGCTGGAGCAGCCGGCATCCCGCGTCGATACCGGCTCGCAGGCTCCGTTGGGGCTGTGGGTGGGCGGCACCCTGCGCTCCGGCCGCAGCGAGGGCGGCCAGCGTGCCGGTACCGACTTCGAGACCGATGGCGTCACCGTCGGTAGCGACCTGCGGATCAGCGAAGCCTTCGCCGTCGGCGCCGGGCTCGGCTACGGCCGCGATCGCAGCGACGTCGGCGAAAGCGGCAGCCGCAGCGATGGCCAGGCCTACAGCATGGCGGTGTACGCCAGCTACAGCCCGGGCCGCAGCCTGTTCGTGGACGCCCTGCTGGGCCACCAGCTGCTGGACTACAGCCTGCGCCGCTACGTGACCGGCGACGGCGGCTTCGTGCATGCACGTCGCAACGGCAGCCAGTGGTTCGGTTCGCTCGCCTTCGGTGCCGATCTGGCCCGTGGCAACTGGCAGTTCACCCCGTACGCCCGCCTGGATGCATCGCAGGGCTCGCTGGACCGCTACGTGGAGCAGGGCAACGACCTGTTCGCGCTGCGCTACGGCGACCAGGACGTGGACGCCACCACCGGCAATGCCGGCCTGCGCGTGGAAATGCGCCAGACCGCCACATGGGGTGCATGGACACCGCAGCTGCGCGTGGAATACCAGCACGACTTCAGCGGCAGTGGCCTGGCCACCCTGCAGTACGCCGATCTGGTCGACGTGCCGTTCTACCGCACCCCGCTGGACGGGTTCGACCGCAGCCGCTGGATGCTGGGTGCCGGGGTGATGTTCGACGTCGGCCGCACCTGGGGTCTGCGCGTGGACTACCGCGGGTTGGTGGGCAGTGGCAACGACCGCGACCACGGCGTGCAGATCAGCCTGGACAAGGAGCTGTAAGGAGTACAAAAAAAAACCCCGCCAAGGCGGGGTTTTTTACTTTCTTCAGTTGCTCCAGTCCGGCATCGGCATCGCATCGACCGGGATCGGGGCGGTGTCGTCGGCATCCTTGCCGCGCGCGTGCTTGCCGCGCAGGTCGTTCTCGATCTGGTAGTTGCGGCGCTGCAGCCAGGCATCCCGGGTCAGGGCGTACTCGTCCACCGCGTTGTCGCGGATGTCGTCCAGCGCCATCAGCTGCGAGCGCATGTCCACCAGCTGCAGACCCTGCAGGCCGATGCGGACCTTGTCCTCTTCGATCGTACGGATCGGCGAGAGCGGGATGTCGCCGGCCAGGCCGAACACATCGCGCACGGTACGCGGCCCGAAGAAGGGCAGCTCCACGTAGCGCGACCGGCGCCAGCCCCAGGCACCCAGGGTCTGGCCGAAGTCTTCGCTGCGACGCGGCACCAGCGCCTTGCTGGCCGGATCGAACAGGCCACCGATACCCAGCGTGGTGTTCATCAGGAAGCGGCCCAGGGTGTCCCACGCATCGTCCGCGCGCCCCTGCAGCAGCTGGTTGGTCATGGTGACCGGTGCACGCAGGTTGCTGAAGAAGTTGGTCACGCCGGTACGGGCGAAGCGCGGCACCACCTTGGTGTAGGCCGTGGCCAGCGGCCGGGCGACCGCGCGGTCGACCACGTTGTTGAAGCTGTGCACGCGGCGGTTGAACGGTTCCCACGGATCGTACGGCGCGCTGGCCGCCAAGGTGCCATCGGCGCTCGGCGCCGGGCCGCCGTACAGCGCGGCGAAGTCGTCTTCGGCATCGGTCGGGGCCGTGCCGCCCGCGCTGGCCGGCGACGTGCCGTCGGCTCCGGACTGCGCTGGATCCCCGACGGCATCGGCCGGCACCGGCGCCGGCACTTCGGATTGCGGCAGGGCGTCGGCGGGTGCGTCGAGCGCTGCATCGGCGGCGGTCGGTGTCACCGGCACGCTGGTCGGCGCACTGTCGCGCGCGGGCTTGCCGGCACACGCGGTCAGCGCCGTGGCGAGCACAAGGAGGGGAAGGGTGCGTAGGACGTTCATGTCAGCTCGCCGCAGAAGGGGCATTGAAATCCAGGGTGGGCGCCAGCCGGTAGGCGGCACACAGTTCGTTGAAGCCGGCCGGCGAACCGACGATGGTCGGCGCACCGCCGCGGTCGCGCAGACGCGCGGCCAGTTCGGCCAGCAGCGCCACACCGGCGCTGTCGACCCGCGTCACCGCGGTCAGATCCAGCTGCAGCACGCCGTCGAGCGAGGTCAGCGACGGCCACAGGGCCGTTGCCGCCGCGCGGTCGAGCACCCCGCTGAACACCAGCGCGGTGCCGTCGCGACGGGCGCTGGCCGCATTACTTGCCACGGGGCGCCTGTCCGGCCTGCATGGTGCCGTTGCGCAGTTCTGCAGCCACCTGCTGGATGGTCTTCTGGCGCAGCGGGGCGTCGAACTGGGTCTTGAACGTCTGCACGTAGGAGATGCCCTCGATCATCACGTCGAAGATCTTCCACTGGCCGCTCACGTTGCGCATCAGGTAGTCGACCGGGGTCGGCTCGCTGCCGGCGCGGATCAGCTCGGTGGACACGCGCACGCCGCGGTTGCCGGGCAACGGGGACTCGGACTTCAGGCGGAACGTCGGCTTGCCCTGGATTTCCAGCAGGGCCGAGCCGTAGCGCTGCATCAGGTTGTCGGCCATCGCGTCGGCAAACAGCTTCACATCGGCATCGGACGCGCCGCGGCCGTGCACGCCGAGGACCAGGCGCGCGGCATAGTCGCGGTCGAAGGTCTTGTTCAGCTCGCTGTTGATGAAACCGCGCAGCGCGGTCGGATTGCCGCGGAACTCGGTGCGGCGCGCCTGCAGCGTGGTCAGGATGCGGGTGCTGGCGTCGAGTACGGCGCTGCCGGCCTGGCCCTGCTGGGCGCCGGCGGCGGCCGGGGCGGCCTGGGCCATCGACAGCGACGGCAGCGAGGCGAGCAGGGCCGTGGCGAGCAGGGCGGGGATCAGTCTGGTTTTCATGGTTGCGGTTCCTTTGCAGGCGCCTGTGCGCCATTGCCCTCGTGGGAATCAGCGCCGCCGGCGTTGCCCGGGCCACTGAACATGTATTTGCCGACCAGTTGCAGCAGGTCTACCGCCGGCTGGGTGAAGACGATCTCATCGCCGGACTTGAGCACGTCCGGATCGCCGCCCGGCTGCAGACCGATATAGCTCTCGCCCAGCAAACCGCTGGTGAATATGCCGGCGGAGGTGTCGGCCGGCAGGTCCTTGAACTTGCCGTCCAGCGTCAGGGTGACGATCGAATCGAACTTGGTCGGATCCAGCTCGATCTGCGCGACCTGGCCGACGGTGACGCCGCCGATCTTGACCGGCGCCTGTTTGCGCAGCTGGCCGATCTGGGTGAAGCGCGCCTTCAGTTCGTAGCCGCTGCTGCCCAGCCCCCACCGCTGGTTGGTGGACGCCACGGCCAGCACCAGCAGCGAGGCCAGCGCCAGCAGCAGGAACGCGCCGACGGAAAATTCGAGTCTGGGACCGCGGATGGCCATGTCGTGTCTCACTGTTCTTTGTCAGGTGCCCGGACAGCTCGCCGGGCGGGAGGATCTGCATGCGTGAAGCAGTACCGGCCGGTTCAACGGCCGGTGGGTATCTACTGGAACATCATTGCCGACAGCACGAAGTTGAACATCAGCACCAGCAGCGAGGCGTTGACCACCGCACGCGTGGTGGCCACCGAAGTACCTTCGATGGTGGGCTCGGCGTTGAACCCCACGTACGAGGCCACCAGCGCCGCCGTGCCGCCGAAGATCGCCGACTTGAGCATCGCCACGCCGAAGTCGTCCCAGAAATCCACGCTGTTGCTCAGCGCCGACCAGAACACGCCGTTGTCCAGCCTGAGCACGTGCACGGCCTCGAAGTAGCTGGCGCTGATCGCCAGCGAACAGAAAATGCCGGTCAGCAGCGGCACGGTCAGCACCGCGGCCCAGAAGCGCGGCGCCACCGCCTTGGCAATCGGGTCGATGGCCATCAGCTCCAGCGCCTTGATCTGGTCGGTGGCACGCATCAGGCCCAGCTCGGCGGCGATGGAACTGCCCGCGCGGCCGATGAACAGCAGCGCGGTCAGCACCGGGGCCAGCTCGCGGTACAGCGACAGGCCGAGCAGCGTGGACAGCGCATCGGCGGCACCGAAGGTGGTCAGTGTGCGATAGCCCTGCAGGGTCAGCACCAGCCCGACGAAGGCGCCGCCCACGGCGATGATCGGCAGCGAACGCGCACCGATCTTGTAGATCTCGCGGGTCAGTTCGGCGAGGAAATCGGCGGTCGGCACCGAGCCGCGCAGTACCGTCAGGGAGAACAGGCCGGCGCGGCCGAGCGAACGGGTGGCTTCAACGAACGGCATCAGGCAACCCTCGCGCGCGGTGCGGCATCGAATGGAATCGGGCCATCCGGTTCGCCGTGCAGGAACTGGCGCAGCAGCGGGTCCTGGCTGGATTCCAGATCGGCCGGGCTGCCCTGGAACACGATCCCACCGTTGGCGATCGCGATCACCTGATCGCAGATCGGCAGGGTCTCGTGCACATGGTGGCTGACAATGATGCTGGTCAGCCCCAGGCTGTGGTTGAGGCGCTGGATCAGGCTCATGATCACCCCGCTGGCGATCGGGTCCAGCCCGGTCAGCGGCTCGTCGTAGATCATCAGCGGCGGATCCAGAGCCAGCGCGCGGGCCAGCGCGACGCGGCGCGCCATGCCGCCGGACAGCTCGCGCGGCCAGGCATCGGCGGCGGCCAGCAGGCCCACCGCGTGCAGCTTCATCTGCACCAGGCGGCGCAGCACCGGCGTCGGCAGGCGGGTATGGGTGCGCAGCGGCAGCGCGACGTTTTCGGCCACGGTCAGGTCGGTGAGCAGGCCATTGCCCTGCAGCAGCACGCCGACGCTGCGGCGCATCTCGCGCAGCGCGCTGCTGCCGGTGGGGATCGGCTTGCCGAACAGCGTGACGCTGCCGGCCACCGGACGCAGCTCACCGGTCAGCGCGGCCAGCAGGGTGGACTTGCCGCTGCCGGACGGGCCAAGCACGGCGGTGATGCTGCCACGGGGTACGGACATCGAGACGTCGCGCAGGATCGTGCGCCCGCCGCGGTCGATCCGCACGTTGGACAACTGCACCAGATCATCTTCGGAAGCCGTCATGGGCACCATTAACAAATTTCCAACGTTGTAAGATCGTGGTGAACGGCTGAACATAACCGAACTGGACCGTGCAGTATTGTCGCACGCCCCCATGCCGGAACAACGGCCGTGGCCCTGACGGGCGCTGCAACACACCGTGTCGGCCGGCGATGGGACACGCCATTCCTCCTCCGTGCGTGCCGCCGCGCTGCGTCGGTGCGCCCGCTGCGGCACACTCCTGCGATGACCCACGCTGTTTCCGATTTCCGCCTGTACCACTCCAACGCGCTCGATGTGCTGGCCGCCCTGCTGGCTGCCGAAGTGCGCACGCCGGTACCGGGCCAATCCGTGCTCGAACCGGAGGTGGTGCTGATCCCGCAGGTGGCCATGCGCCGCTGGCTGCAGTCCACGCTGGCGGCCGAGTATGGCATCGCCGCCAACCTGACCTTCCTCACCCCGGGTGAGTTCGTGGCGCGCGCGCTCAACGCCAACGTGCCGGGCGAACACGACGATCTCAACGCCGAAGGGCTGCGCTGGCGGCTGTACGCGGCGCTGCAGGACGCCACGCTGATGGCGCGCCCGCCGATGCGCGCGCTGCAGGCGTACCTGTCGGCGGCCGATCCGCTCAAGCCGTGGGCGCTGGCCGGCGAGCTGGCGGCGGTGTTCGAGAAGTACCAGGCCTGGCGTCGCGATTGGCTGCTGCGCTGGGAAGCCGGTGCCGAACCGAACGATCCGCAGGCCATCCTGTGGCGGCACATCGCCAGTGGCGAGCAGTACCGCGCGCGCCGCATCCACGCCTACCTGGAGCGGTTCGAGGGCGCAGGCAAGCCGGTGCCGCAGGGCCTGCCCGCGCGCGTGTTCGCCTTCGCCACGCTCAACATCTCGCCGGACGTGCTGCGGGTGATGGCGACCCAGGCGCGGGTCGGCACGATGCATTTCTACCTGCCCACGCCGACCCAGGCGTACTGGGGCGACCTTCAGACCCTGGGCGAGAAGCTGCGCAGCGGCGCGGCCGATCCGTTCGGCGGCAGCGCCGGAGAGAACCGCCTGCTGCAGGCGTGGGGTGCGGCAGGCCGCGACTTCATGGCCGTGCTGGGCAGCTACGAGGTGGTGCACCCGGCCGGTGAGATCGCCGCCTACGACGATCCCGAGGACGATACCGGCCCCACGCTGGACCAGGGCGGGCTGTCGGACAGCCTGCTGCATCGCCTGCAGCGCGACCTGTTCCACCGCCGCGGCGAACCGGCCGGCGCGCGTCGCCAGGCGCTGCGCCATGACGATCCCAGCCTGCAGGTGCATGCCTGCCATACGCGCCTGCGTGAACTGCAGGTGCTGCATGACCAGCTGCGCGGCCTGCTGCAGGACAACCGGTTCGATCCACCGCTGCAGGCCCGCGACATCGCGGTGCTGGCCCCGGACATCGACCCCTATGTGCCGTACCTGGAAGCGGTGTTCGGCGGGCGCAGCGGTGGCGAAGAGCACATTCCCTATGCGCTGGCCGATACCAGCCCGCTGGCCGGTGAGCCGCTGGCCGATGTGTTCGTGCACCTGCTCGGCCTGCCGGTGTCGCGCTTCGGGGTGAACGAAGTGCTCGACCTGCTCGCCAGCGCGCCGCTGGCCGACGCCGCCGGTCTGGACGCAGCGGCGTTCGACCGCCTGCACGACTGGCTGGACGCGGCGGGCGCGCGCTGGGGGCTGGATGCCGCGCACCGCCGCGAGCACCAGGCACCGGACGATGACGCTTTCACCTGGCAGTTCGCGCTCGACCGGCTGCTGCTCGGCCATGCCAGCGGCAGCGACGACGACATCGCCGGCGTGGCGCCGTGGCCGGAGCTGGAAGGCAGTGCGCTGGACGCGCTGGACCGGCTGCTTGGCCTGCTGCGCGTGCTGGCGCGCTATCAGAAGGCGCTGGGCCAGGCGCTGTCGCCGGCGCAGTGGCGCCAGCGGTTGCTGGCCATGCTGGATGCGCTGCTGCCCGACCCGCCGCAGGCGGCCAACAGCCAGCGCGCGCTGGAGCGCCTGCGCAAGCTGATCAACGACTTCGCCCGTGACGCGGCCACCGCCGGCTATCAGGGCGAGGTGCCGCCGGAGGTGGTGCGCGCGCACTTCGCCGGCGCGCTGGCCCAGGCCGATACCCGCGCACCGCTGCTGACCGGCGGCGTCAGCTTCGGCCGCATGGTGCCGATGCGTCTGCTGCCGTTCCGGGTGATCTGCGTGCTGGGATTGAACGACGGCGACTTCCCGCGGCGCGATCCGGCCGCCGGCCTCAACCAGCTCACCGCCGAACTGGGCACGGACAAGCGCCGGCATGGCGACCGATCGCTGCGCGAGGATGACCGTTTCCTGTTCCTGCAGCTGTTCGCCTCGGCGCAGGACGTGTTCTACCTGAGCTACCTTGGCGCCGACCCGCGCGATGGCAGCGTGCGCGAACCGTCGGTGCTGGTCAGCGAACTGATCGACGCGGCGGCCGAGTACCACCAGGCGCCGGCGACGGTGGCCCGGCAGATGACCGTGCGGCATTCGCTGCAGCCCTTCGCCCCGGCTGCCTTCGGCGGCGGCGATGAGCCCCGGCGCTTCAGCTACCGCCAGCAGTGGCACCCCGCGGCCGGGTCGCTGGGCGGTACCCGCCGCGCGCTGGCGCCGTGGTTCGCCCAGGCGCTGCCGCCGTCGGAGACCGCAGGCCTGGAAGCCGACCTGGGCCTGGACGCGCTGCGCCGCTTCCTCACCGATCCGGCCAGCCAGTTCCTGTCCCAGCGCCTTGGCCTGCGCCTGCCCGACGAGGTGGGCAGTGCCGACGACGTGGAGCCGCTGGTGATGGCGTCGCGTGGCCACGACAAGGTCCACCTGCAGCACGCGGTGATCGCCGCCACGCTGGCCGGGGACGAAGCGCCGTTGTATCCCCGCCTGCGCGCCCGCGCTCTGGTGCCGTCCGGCGCGCTGGGCGAGCGCCAGTTCGCGGCGCTGCAGGCGCAGACCGAACCCTATGCAGACGCGTTGGCGGCCTGGCAGGCCGGCAGCGTGGCCGACAGCCGCCGCTACGAGGTGGACATTGATGGCATGCGCCTGCACGGGCGCGTGGATGACGTGTACCCGCATGGGCTGGCGCGCCTGCGCGCGGATCGCCTGAACGGTCGCGCGGCCATCCGCCAGGGACTGGACTGGCTGCTTGCCAACGCGGCGGGCGATGCGTTGCCGCTGGTCCAGTTCCACGATGCCGGCGACGAGGGGCTGGGCCCGCACGTGCTGGCGCCGCTGCCTGCCGACCAGGCACGCGCCGCCCTGCGCCGCCTGCTGCAGCTGCGCAGTGAGGGCCTGCGTGCGCCGTTGCTGTACGGCCCGTCCACCGGCTGGGCGCTGTACACCGCCGCGGAGGCCAAGCGTGCCACCGAGGGCTATGCCAAGTGGCATGGCAGCGAGCGCAGTTGGGCCGAATCCAGCGGCGCCAGCTACCAGCTGGCCCTGCGCGGTCGCGATCCGTTCGCCACCGCCGACAGTTACCGCCAACTGCTGCACACCAGCTTCGTGGTGTTCACCGCGGTGCGCGAAGGCCGGGTCTTCCCGGGCTTCGATGAGGAAGGAGCCGCGCAATGACCGACCACACCCTGCTCGATGATCCCTACCTGGCGCTGCCGCTGGACGGCGTGCGCCTGATCGAGGCCAGTGCCGGCACCGGCAAGACCTTCACCCTGGCCACGCTGTTCACCCGCCTGGTGGTGGAGAAGGGCTGGCGCATCGGCCAGATCCTGGCGGTGACCTTCACCGATGCGGCCACCCAGGAACTGCGCAAGCGCATCCGCGAGCGGCTGGCCCTGGCGGCCCAACTGGTCGAGCGCGCGCCATCCCCCGACGACGGCCCCGACGTGGTGCTGACCCGCGCCCTCCTGCAGCGCCAGCTGGCGCGCGGCGAGGAAACCCCGGCCGCACTCGCGCGGCGGCTGCAGACCGCGGCCGACGAAATCGACCTCGCCGCGATCTTCACCATCCACGGCTTCTGCACCCGTGTGCTGCGCGAGCACGCCCTGGAGAGCGGGCACACCTTCGACCCACCGACGCTGCTGCCGAGCGAACGCGAGCTGCACGACGAACTGGCGGCCGACCTGTGGCGCGTCCATGCCAACGACCCGGCCACCGTCGAGGCGCTGACCTGGCTGTGGTCCACGCCCGATGCGCTGGCCGGCGATCTGGCGACCCTGATCAAACCGTTGCCGCTGCTGCCGGCGGCACCGACCCAGACCTGCCCCGATCCCGCGCCGCAGCTGGACGCCGCGGCCGCCGCGCTGGCCGAGGCGATCCCGGCGCATGCAGAAGACGCGCAGGCGCAGATCGCGAGCGCCTTCGACCGCAAGGTGTTTGATGGCCGCCGCGCGAAACGGCCGAGCTTCGACAAGGCCTTCGGCGAGCTGTTCGCCGGCGTGGCCACGCAGCACTGGGCCCGCGGCGACAAGACCCACCTGGGCAAGCTGCTGCCGGTGAACCTGCTGGCGTTCTGCCGGGACGCCGAGCAGGGGCAGTGCCCGAGCTCGCCCCTGTTCGACGCGCTGCAGCGCTGGTGGCATGCCGCCGATGCCCGTGAACAGTGGCTGCGGCAGGCGGCCATCGTGTTCCTGCACGCGTTGCGCGCCGAGGCGCGCGCGCGCCTGGCCGAGCTCAAGCGGATCGGCCGCGTGCAGACCTACGACGATCTGATCGAGGGCGTGGCCGATGCGCTCGACGGCCCGCACCGCGCCACGCTGGTGCGGCAGCTGCGGGCGCAGTACGCGATCGCGCTGGTGGACGAATTCCAGGATACCGACGATCGCCAGTGGGGCATCTTCCAGCGGGTGTTCGGCCGCTCCGAGGAGACGGAGGACGCCGGACTGGCCCCGGCGCTGTTCCTGATCGGCGATCCGAAGCAGGCCATCTACGGGTTCCGCGGCGGCGATATCCACACCTACCTCAAGGCCAAGCGACAGGCGGACGCCGCCCCCGCGCTGGACCGCAACTTCCGCTCGCGTCCGGCCGTGCTGCATGCGATCGAAGCGCTGTACGCCCATGCCGGCGAGCGCGCGTTCCTGGAAGAGGACATCGCCTTCGAACCGGTGCACCCGGGCAGCACCCGCAGCGACGACGACTTCCTGCGTGACGGCGCGCCCGCACCGGGCCTGACCGTTCGCGTGCTGCACAACCCCGACGGTGGCGCGCTCAAGGCCGATGCGTCGCGCCAGCAGGCCAGCGATGCCTGCGTGGCCGAGATCCACCGCATTCTCGTCCAGGCGCGGCAGGGCCGCGCGCTGCTGCGTGGGCATCCGGTACAGCCCGGCGACATCGCCGTACTGGTGCGCTCGCACAAGGAAGCCACGCGCATCCAGCAGGCGCTGGGCGCGGTTGGTATTCCTGCCGTGGCCGCCGGCAAGCAGAGCCTGTACGCCACCGACGAGGCCCACGAACTGCGCCTGCTGCTGCTCGCGCTGCTGCAACCTGCCGATGAAGGGCGCCTGCGCGCGGCGCTCTCCACTGTGCTGCTGGGCGAAGACGCGCAGGCCATCGACGCGATGGAACGCGAGGGTGAGTCGCAGCGCACCTTCCAGCTGCGCCTGCTGCTGTGGCGCGAGCGCTGGCAGCGCGGCGGCCCGTTCGCGGTGATCGCCGATCTGTGCGCCGAGCACGCCGAGCGTCTGCTCGGCCTGCTCGATGGCGAGCGTCGCCTGACCAATTACCTGCAGCTGGGCGAACTGCTGCAGCAGGCGGCCGGGCACACCCTGGGCATGCATGGCCTGCTGGACTGGCTGCAGGTCCAGATGGCGCACGCCGACCAGAACGACGAGCAGCAGCTGCTGCGGCTCGAATCGGATGCGCGCCGCGTGCAGATCATCACCCTGCACAAGAGCAAGGGCCTGGAGTATCCGCTGGTGTTCCTGCCGTTCGTGGGCATCGACGGCGGTGGCAACCGTGCCGATTCCAACTGCACCGTGCACGCCAACGGCCGCCGCGAGCTGCACTGGAAACTGGACCGCGACGAGGCGTGGAACGCGGCCGTCGAGCGCGCCGCGCTGGAGCAGAACGCCGAAGACGCGCGGCTGCTGTACGTGGGTCTGACCCGGGCCGAACACGCGCTGTGGATCGCCGCCGGCGACCTCACCGGCCTGGCCAGAACCCGCCTGGCACCGATGCTGTCGGACCTGGATGCGCTGCGTTCGCACCCGGACATCGCTGTGGTCGAGGGACCCGCCGAGCCGCGCCCGGCCCAGCTTGCGTTCGTTGCCGAGGGCGAACTGCCGCCGGTGCGCGCGCTGACCCGGCGCGTGCCGCACGATTGGTGGGTGTACAGCTTCACCCAGTTGGCGCACGCCGACGCCGGGCACGACACCGAAGCCGCCGCGACCGAAGCGCCGGCGCCTGCGGCAGACGAACCGGCCGGCATCGACCCGGCGGTCGAGGCCGGGCCGGACACCGTCGCCGGCGCGGACCCGGTCGACCCGCGCTTCACGGGCAGCCGCTTCGGCAATGTCCTGCACGATGCGCTGGAGAACACCGACTTCGCGCGCTGGGCGGGCTGGCAGCCCGGGCAACCGGCGCCGGAAGAACAGGCGCAGGTACTGCGCGATGCGCTGGCGCAGGAAGGCTATGCCGACGAAGACCTCGACGATGGCGTGGACATGCTGACCGCACTGGTGGGGCAGACGTTGACCGTGGCCCTGCCCGAGGGGGGCGCGCTGCACGACGTGCCTGCCGACGCGCGCCGCGCCGAAATCGAGTTCCACTTCGCCATGCAGCCCACCGCCGTGCCGGCACTGCTCGACCTGCTGCACGCGCACGGCCTGGTGCGCGAGCGGCGGGGCTTCGGCACGCGGCGCCGGCTGGAGGGCCTGATGACCGGCAAGATCGATCTCACCTACGTGCGCGATGGTCGCTGGTACGTGCTCGACTACAAATCCAACCGGCTGCCCGGCTACGACCCGGCACGGCTGGCCACCGCCATGCAGCACAGCGAGTACGACCTGCAGGCGCTGATCTACACCGTGGCGCTGCACCGGTGGCTGCGCTTCCGGCTGGGCGCGCAGTACGACCTGGCGCGCGACATGGGCGGCATCCGCTACCTGTTCTGCCGTGGCCTGGATGCCACCCGCGCCGACAGCCCCGGGGTGTATGCGCACCGATTCGACCCGGTGCTGGTCGATGCGATGGACGCCCTGTTCGCCGGGGGCGAGCATGCCCAGGCACGCATGGCCGCACGCGCACGGGGGGAGGCATGAGCCTGCTCGCCGCGCTCTACCGCAGCAACGCGCTGCGTACCCTCGACCATGCATTGGCGAACAGCCTGCGCCGGCTGCGTCCGGACACCCCGGACAGCGTCCTGGCGGCGGCCGCGCTGGCCTCGCTGGCGGTGTCGCAGGGCCACGCCGGCTTCGACCCTTGCTGTCCGCAGCGGCTGGTGGACACGCCCGCCGATTGGCCCCCCGCAGCGGCATGGCTGGCGCAGCTGCGCGCCTCGCCCTGGGTGGAGGTGCCCGACACGGCCGATGCCGACGCGGGCGATGTTCCGCTGGTGCTGGAGAATGGGTTGCTCTACCTGCGCCGCTACCGCGAGTACGAGCGCCGCCTGGCCACCGGCCTGCAGCGCATCGCCTCGCACACGCTGGCCACGGACGAACCGGCCGCGCTCGCGGCGCTGTTTGCCCAGCTGTTCCCGCAGGCGCACGATGGCATCGACCACCAGGCGCGCGCCGCCGCCATCGCGCTGCGCCACCCGCTGGTACTGGTCACCGGTGGACCCGGTACCGGCAAGACCACCACCATCGCGCGGCTGCTGGTGCTGCTTGCCGCACAGGCCGTGCAGGCCGATCGACCGGTGCCGCGCGTGGCCCTGGCGGCACCGACCGGGCGCGCCGCCGAGCGCATGGCCGAGAGCCTGCGGCTGGCCGTGCAGCGCCTGCGCCTGGTCGGCATCGCACCGGCCCTGTGCGATGCCATGCCCGCGACCGGCACCACCCTGCATCGCCTGCTCGGCGTGATCCCCGATTCGCCGCGCTTCCGCCACCACCGCGACAATCCGCTGCCGTTCGACGTGGTGGTGGTCGACGAAGCGTCGATGATCGATCTGCCGTTGATGACCAAGCTGGTCGACGCGGTGGCCTCCGGCACCCGGCTGGTGCTGCTCGGCGATCCGGACCAGCTGCCCTCGGTGGAAGCCGGCGATGTGCTCAGCGCGATCCTGCGTGCCAGCGGCGATGGCCTGGGCACCCAGGCCGACGATGCGCAGGCCCTGCGCACGCTGCTGGCACCGGCCGCCCTGCAACCGCTGGCGGCGGCCACGCCGTTTGCCGGCCGCCGCGTGCAGCTGCAGCGCGGCTACCGTCAGACCGACGCGCTTGACCTGGCACCGCTGGCACATGCCGTGCGCGAGGGCGACAGCGCCACCGCCGTGGCGCTGCTGCGCGGCCGCGCGCTGGCCGGCGTGCACTTCCACGACGACCAGAGCGATCCCCTGCAGCACCACCGCGAGCACCTGCTGGCGCATTGGCGCGGGCTGGGTGAGGCGGCCGACCCCGGCCAGGCGCTGGTCAATGCCGGTCGCATCCGCCTGTTGACCGCAGTGCGTGAGGGGCCGCAGGGCGCACGCGGGCTCAACGCGCGCATCGAAGCGATGCTGGCCGGCGTGCCGCGCCCGGGCGCGGCGCCCGGCTACTTCCACGGCCGCCTGCTGCTCATTACCGAGAACAGCTATCGCCACCGTCTGTTCAACGGCGACATCGGCATCTGCCTGGGCGACCGGCATGGCGCGGTGACGGCCTGGTTCCCCGGCGAGACCGCCGACCAGCCACGCGGCTTCCATCCCGGTGCGCTGCCGGCGCACGAGAGCGCTTTTGCGATGACCGTGCACAAGGCGCAGGGCTCGGAGTTCGACGAGGTCTGGCTGCAGCTGCCGCGCCGCGACAACCGCGTGCTCTCGCGCGAGCTGATCTACACCGGCATGACCCGCGCACGCCACGCCCTGCACGTGCTGGGCAGCGCGGAGGTCATGGAGGCCGCACTGGCGCGGCATGCCAGCCGCCTGTCGGGGCTGGCAATGCGGTTGCAGGGAGAGAACACCGATACGGCGGCGGTGCCACCGGGACAGCATGCCGAGCCGCCGCCGTCACAAGGCGCGTTGTTCTAGACCGACGGCTTACGCCGGGATCAGGGTGGTGCCATCGGGATACACGATGGCACCGTCGCCACTCACGTCGAAGAAGCCCAGGCCGTGCTGGTGGGCAAGTTCCTGCACCCGGCCGTGCGCATGCTCGGCCACCGAGTGCGCGAAGGCGGCGTAGATCACCTGGCGGCCGACGCTGTAGTCGGTGACCTGCGGCCGATCGTCGTCGTCATCGGCGAGCGGTCCGTTCATCGGCGGATACTCGGTGGTGATATCGGTGTACCACGCCTGCAGCGCCGGCGCACTGACCGACGCGTCGTCGTAGTCGTGCTCTTCATTCCACTCGGCCTGGCGTTCGAACCAGGCGATGAAGGCGGCCACCTCGCGCGGGGCGGCTGCGGGATCAAAAACCATCACGTCATAACTCATGGGGCGTCCTTCACATCGGAGAATGCGGCGGCGTTGGTCCGCCGCCGCGCAAGCCTAGCTGACGGCGGCGCCTTCGCCCATCGTGCGCTGCAGTGATGCCTTCACAACGCCTGCGATCACGCGAGGCGCGCCCCTCTTCACAGAAGCAAATGTGCTGAAATGCGCACTTCACAGGTGCTCTGCATCACAAATGATGTCAGGGCCTCGCGATGCAGATACCCAAAGCCGATCCAGTATCGCGGCGGATCTGCCGATAAAGAAGCGCCTGCAACGATCTGACAAGTATCTGCAACGCGTCGCCAAATCTGCGAACGCCGCTCCGGTTACACCGGTACTCAAGGAACTGCGATGTCGTTTTCGACGCACTCGCAGTGGGGATCCCGCGTAGTCGCGCATGCCCGGACGCGCCATCGGCCGCCCGTGAGCGGGGTCCGTCGATACACCGGCCCGGCTTATCAGCAGAAGGAAGCGGCAATTCTATGGACGTGATCGAGCGTGGATTGAATCTCCCCGACAGCAGCGCGACGCCCGGTGCCGGGTACGTGGACGGGGCCGATGATGGGGATGGTCATCTGCTGGCGTGGAGCCTGGCGCTGCTGACCCGCATGCGGCACTGCAGTTGCCACGGCACGTTGGGCGAAGGCGTGGGAGGCAGTCGCGAAGAGGTGTTGGCGCGTGCACGGATCCGGCCGCAGGGCGCTGCGGCGTCGCGCCTGGTCGAGCGCGCCCGCGACTGGATCGAACGCCACATCGATGATGAAGACCTGTCGGTGGACCGGCTTGCCTTCGCGCTGAACATGTCGCGCACCAGCCTGCATCGCAAGCTGGTGGCGAGCATCGGCCATCCGCCGGGAGAGTTGATCCGGCTGGTGCGTCTGCAGCTGGCGCACCGGCTGCTGCGCGATGGCGAGGGCAATGTATCGGAGGTGGCCTACGCGGTGGGCTTTGTGAGCCTGTCCGGTTTCAGCCGCGCCTATCGCCATCACTACGGTGAGCCGCCCTCCAGCATGCGCGGCGGCTGCTGCGCGCGACCGGCACCGCGTCGCGCCGTTGCAACGGACGGTTGAACCCCCGCAACACCGCGCCGCGCGTGCGCGCGGCCTGCCCGCTATCAATAACCCTGTGGCTTCGCACTGCCATCGCATCACCGCGGTGGGCAGTGCGCCACGACCAGGAGCAGAGGCGAAATGAGCCGGACCATGTCGTTCCACACATTGATCGAAGCGCTGGCCGGGGCCGTCATCGAGGCCCAGGACAGCGTGGAGATGCATCAGATTTCCCATCTGCGCCATTACTTCGACGAAGACAACCGGCCCCGGAGCGTCACCATCCGCCTGCCCTCGCTGCACCCGCAGGCCGAGGAAGGTGATGAAGACCTGTACCGCGCCCCGCTGTTGCCGCTGGTCTCCACCAACACCCTGCGCATCCGGGAAGTGGAGATCAGTTTCGACGCGGACCTCGCGGACCTGGGCCACGAGGACCCTGAAGCGCCTGCGCCGGGCGCGACGGAGGCCTGGGAGTCGCCGCGGCCGGCGGCGCGACACGTTGGACTGGATACCGGCCGTGGCAAGGGCGTGGGCAACGTACACGTGCAGCTGCGTGTCGAAGGAACCGAACCGACCGATGGCGCGGCGCGGTTGATCAACCACCTGGCGCAGTGCCAGGGGGTGTTCAAGACCATCAAAGCCACTTGACCCACACCGCCAACCAACAGGAGTAATCCGCAATGAGCGACCTGGTCAATATTTCCAGTCAGTTCAAGGGCCTGCCGATGGGCGATCTCATCGGCGGCCCGCTTACCGCCGCCTGCGATTCGCAGATCAAGCTCGCCCAGGCCACCGCCAGCTTCATCCGCTCCGTCGGCTTCCTGCCGCCGGACCCGGCCAACACCGATCCCAACGCAGTGGGGGCCACCCGCACCGCGCTGTTCCGCTTCAAGCGTCCGGTCGACAACCTGGACCCGGCCACCAAAGCCGCCCAGCCGTTCGCCGAGGAAGAAGTGGAACTGGAAGTGCCGCTGCTGGCGATCGTCAAGGTGCCCAACCTGAGCATCCAGAAAGTGGACATCAACTTCGAGATGGAAGTGAAGTCCTCGTTCTCGACCAAGGAATCCAGCGACTACGCGGCCAGCATGCAGGCCGAGATGAAGGTCGGCTGGGGCATCTTCTCGGCCAAGGTGAACATCCAGGGCTCGGTGGCCGCGCACAAGGAAACCGCGCGTGCCTCGGACAACTCGGCCAAGTACACCGTGTCGGTGCTGGCCGAGGATCGCGGCATGCCCGAAGGCCTGGCCCGGGTGATGGACATCCTGCAGACCGCGTCGGCACCGCGCAAGGTGGGCGCTCCGGTTCCGGTGTGAGGCCGCCGTCGCCCCGCCTGGCAGCGTCATGGCCCGTCGTGTCGCGATGATGCGGCGGGTCCGTTTGTTCCATCGCAGCGGAGTCTTCCATGTTCGACCTCAACGACGTCAAGTTCGTCAAACGCATCGTGGTGGGCAGCAACAACCCCACCCAGATGCTCACCGACGATGACCTGGCCAGTGCCCAGGACCTGCTCAACCGCTGCCTGAGCGACACGCCCAAGGGGGCCATCCTCGGCATCGAGCGCAGCTTCACCATCCTGCAGATCGGCGAGCACCAGGTGGTGCTGCAGTGGCTGGCCTACCACGTGGGTTTCCCGCGCAAACCGATCTGGATGGTTGATTGACCCTACCTGGAGCACGCGCATGGCCGACCACCGGCTGGATGATCTGATCGAGACCCTGGCCCACGCCCTGGCCCGCACCCGCGGACGCTGCGCGCGCGAGCACCTGCACCGCCTGCAGCAGCGCTGGGGCGCACGCGGCCTGGACGTGGCGACCCTCGTCGATGGGCACTGGGAGCAACGCACGCTGCCGCTGGCCGACCTGGTCAAACCGCGCGGCATCATGGCGATGGCGCTGGAAGTCCAGATCGACTGCCGCATCGAAGAACTGCGCGGCACGCGCGGCCAGCCGCCCGGACTTGCCCTGTGCCCGTGCAGCGACCGGGCCGACCACCGCCTCACCATCTGTCTGCAGGGCGGCAACCCGATGCATGGGCAACTGCTGCTGGACGGGCAACCGCTGCGGACCTTCAGCGTGCCCCTGGATACCGGCGGGGCGGCCTGACCGTGGCCCGCCGCGACCGGGTGCGCCTGCTGCTTTCCGCTGACGACACCCAACAGGTGCAGCAGTGGCTCGGCCCGCTGCTGGCGCGCCGCCGTGCCGCCGCCCGGCGCCGCCGCCAGCGCCTGCTGGCCACCTTGTGGCTGACCGCGCTGGCGGTGGCGCTGCTGACCCGCGGCTTCTGAGCCGCCGTCCCTTCACCCTGGAGCACCTGATGAACACAGTTCTTTCCTCACGCGTGTGCGGCCTGCTGGCACTGCTGGCCCCCGCGCTGGTCACGGCGCAATCATCCTCGCCCCCTCCACTGACCTGGGTCGGCACCGATCTGGTGGACGGGCGGCCGTCGTCGGTGCGCTTCACTGCGGCCGATGCCGCCGCGCCGGCACTGATCGCGTTCGGTGCCGGGCGCGCGTGCCGCCTCGAGGCACGCTTCGTCACCCACGATGGCAACCAGTTCCACTACGACGTGACGGCCGGCAACGGCGGCTGGTGCGACCGGTTCCAGCCGGGACGCGTAGTGCTGCGGGTTGACGGCCGGAAGGCGACGCTGCAGGTGCGAACCCAGGGCGCGCCCCTGCAGGTGGCGATGTGGCCGGTGGGCGATGCCACGCGCGCGCCACCGCCGCGCGGTACGTGGACCGGTCTGGCCAATCCGGCCGATCCGGACGCGTCGCTGGCGTCGCTGCAACTGGCCGACCACGATCCGGGCGACACCCGCAGCCGCCTGGTGTTCGGCAGCCCGGACAGTTGCCGGCTCAGCCTGCGCTACGAGGGCGCCCCCCCCGCCGGTGCGTGGTACGCGCCGTTGCCGGGCAATGGCGGCGCCCGCTGCGATCGCCTGCTGGATCAGTGGGTGGTCGTGCGCGAGGCCGGGGATGCCGCCACCGTCCATGTCGAACCGACACCCGGCGACTGTGCAGACGGCTGTCGCTGGACGCGGTCGTCGCGTTGAGGTCGCGTGCCGCCACGGTCGCGTATGACCGTGGCGGCACGCAGGGCCTCACCAGTGCGCGTAGCTGCCGCTGTCGTACATGCGCCATTCGGCGGCGCGCCGGTTGACCAGGCCCTGCATCACCTTGCCCTGCGAGCGGGTCCAGGCCATCCACGCGGCCTGCAGGCTTGCGTAGGACGTCGGGGCCTGCGGGCGGTTGATCATCCGCACCACCGAAGACGCCTTGAAGCTGCCGCCGCCGATGTTGAAGCACAGGATGGTCAACGCATCGAACTGGCATTGGGTCAGCGTGGTGCCGATGCAGCCGCGCACGGTCGCCTCGAAGGGCGCCAGGTCCTGGCGCAGCAATGCCTCTGCTTCCTCGAGCGTGATCACCCTGCCGAGCGTCTTCCATTCGGTTGCCACGATCAGATGGCCGTAGCCCACGGTGGCGCCGGGTACCCAGGCGGTGATCGCCTTTCCGGTCTGGTCGTCATAGGGTTGCAGGCGTTGGCCTTCCACCCGCTTGAGCCAGTCGATTCCCTGCTGGCTGAGTGTCATCGTGTTCATCGTGGATCCTCGTGTGGTCTGGGTGCATCCAGGGGGAGGGGCCACGCCGGGGGGCGCGGGCTCATGTGCGGTCGGGGAACTTGAAGCCGATGTAGGTGCCCGAGCTCAGGCCCATCAGCCCCAGCAGCGTCGGGCTCAGCTCGGGCATGCTCAGGTTGTTGTAGACGTCGGCGATGAAGATCACGCCCAGAATCAAGGTGAACGCAAAGATCTGGAAGCGATCGAAGCGGTAGCCCTGCGTGTCCGAGAGCAGGTCGTGCAGCAGCCCCTGCGAGCGGGCCGGCGGAGGTGTCGGCACCGGCGCTGCCGCGGGCGGATCGGCAGCCGGGTCGGTGTGCTGTGCTGACCGGCGCTGCGCGCTGCCGGCATCGATCATCGCCTCGCTGAGCGCGGTGCCGGCACTGATGCCCAGCAGAGCCAGCAGCGAGGCGTGGATGGTGTCGGTGGCGTCGGTGACCAGCCAGATCGCGGTGTAGGACACGTAGATCAGGAAGAACCAGACGGCCATCTGGAAGCGCCCGAGGTCGTAGGGCTGGTGCGGGCCCGGGCCCGGCTTGCGGATGATGCTGGTGGTGCGCGCCAGGTGCACGAAGACCGCCAGCATCAGCACCACCAGCACCAGCGCGATGGTGCCGTACACCGGGGAGATCACCGTCAGCAGCACGCGCTGGCTGGCATCGTGGTGAGTGTCGAACGGCGAGCCATCCACACGTCCCACACTGAACGTCACCGGGCGCCGCAGTCCGGCCGGCGAGCCAAGCAGGTCCATCCACACCGCGCGGTTGTCATCGGTGATGCGCAGGTGGAACAGCAGCCGCCCGTGCGCCAGGTCGATTGCCTCGGGCGCGTTGCCGGGCAGGGCGCGTCCATCGATGTACGGCACCAGGTGGCGCGGGTCGTTGTGCTCGGCCCACGCCGCCAGGTTGTCCACGTGTACTTCCACGGTGTAGTCCAGCTCCAGGTGGCCATGCAGGCGGGTGACGCGGGGCAGGTCGTCGGCGTGGGCCGGCGCGGGCGGCGCGCACAACCCGAGCAGGACCGCGCACAACAGCGCGGCGATGCGTACCAGCGCCATCCGCACGAACGCACGCCGCCGGCGCGCGGCATCCAGGGTGTCGGCGGGCGTCGGGTTGGCGGGCAATGGCATCGCGGCACTCCTTGCGGAAACGGATTCGGTGCGCCTGGCGTGCGCCAGCACAGATATAGGGCGCCGCCCAGCGCCGCGCCGGTCGTCGTGTTTCAGGGGTTTGCCGCGTCGTTCCAGCGGCGTGCGCGACGGGGCGTCGGCGTGCTCGCGGCGGGCATGGACCGCGCCGGCCGGCTGTCGGAGAGGATCACCACACTGGCCGCGCTGTACGGAAACACGCCCAGGTCGGAGATCTCGTCCGGGCCGGACTCGGGAAACACCTGGCGGCGTCGCCCGGCGATGATGCGCTCGACGGTGATCTGGTCGGCCATTGCGCCCATCTGCAGCGGCTGGGTGAACACTTCCACGGTGATGCCCAGCCGTCCGTGGCCCTGCACCGGCTGGGCGAACACCAGGTCCACCGAACGCCCCGGGTCGATGACGTGCCAGCCCGACGACTCCGCACCGAATGCGAAACGCGCGCTGCGCCCATCCCGCCCCGCTTCCAGGTGGAAGGGACGCAGTCCGATCGGCAGTGCGCCGGGTGTTTCCTGCAGCAGCGTGCTCTGCAGCCACGGCGCCTGCATGCCGTCGGCCAGCAGCAACCCGATCTGCACATCAAGCACCGCAAAGCTCAGCTCGCCCACGTTGCTGATGGTGATGGTGTGGCGGGTGTCGATCCCGGTGGCGTCCTCGGCCTCCAGTTCGCTGGCGATCGACAGCGACGCCAGCGCGCGCTGGTGCTCCCACAGCACCGGCCGCGCCGCCAACCATGCGTCGAGCGCGATCACGAACGAGACGCCGGCGATGGTCAGCGGCAGCGCCTGTTCGGCGACCAGATGCACCAGCCGCAGCAGCCGCGCGCGCCAGACCGACGGCGTGCGCCCGCGCCGCCCGGATGGCGGCCTCGCACGGCGCGGCGCGCTCATGCAGTCGCGTCGGGCAGGAGGTGGGCATCCACCCCGAGGATCATCCGATAGCCCTCGAACGCAGCCGCATCGGCATGGATCGTGCTGACCTCGTGCCACCAGGGCGAGCGCGTGTCCGGCTGGAAAATGCCTTCGCCTTCGGCCAGCGCGCGTTCCAGGTGCACCGGGCCGGTCGGACCGCGGCGCACCCGCGACACCCCGCCGTGAATGCCGCGCCGGCGCACCACCAGCGCCGACACGATGAAGTCCGCCCCGTCCTGGTGGATGCCTTCGGGGGCGGGTTCGGTGCCGCCGGCGAGGCCGGCGACCGTCAGCATCTGGTGCACCACCAACCGCAGCCGGGTGGCGGCGCGGCGGGCATGCACGGTTTCGGCGACGCAGGTGAGCAGCCGCAGCAGGCCCGGATGGTTGCTCAGCACGGGCGAGAGCGGCGCGAACTGCCGGCGCGCGATGCGATCGGCATTGCCGGGTTGCTCGAAGACCGTGTCGGGCAGGGGTTGCAGCCACCAGCTGCCGTCCACACGGCGATCGGCCAGATACGTGCGCATGGCCCGTCGCCGGTGCGGTGCGACGCGGCGCAGGGCGTCGGCGAGGATGCCCGGCAACCCGTCCAGCAGGACCGGCCAGGCCGGGTGGCCGGCATCGCCATCGCAGGCATCAAGCAGGTCGCGCTGCGGCGCGGCCAGAATGCAGCGGTATCGCTGCAGGACACGGCGCCGCCGCACTTGTACGTCGTAGGGATCCCAGCACAGGCTGTCGGCGTGGCTGGCGACGTCATCCAGAAACGAAGCGGGCAGGCCGAGCGTGTCCAGGGTGAACAGCTGTGGGCCCGGCGCGGCCGGCAAAGGCGCGGCCAGGCAATGCGCCGCGCGCAGCGGCGGGGGAGCGGGAAGCGGGACGGCGTGCATGCGCAGGTCTCCGGAAAGAGTCGCATCGCAGGCAGCGCGGTGCCCGATGCACCTGCTGTATAGCCAGCCCACGGCAGCGCCGGCGGGCAGGGCGTTGCACGCCGTTGTCGGCATCTGCCAACCCGTGCCGGTGACTCAGCGTGCGGCGGGTACCGCGCCCACCGGCGGCGGGGCCGGCACCGGCATGCGTTCGGGGAACAGGCCGTAGCGCAGGCCCAGCACGCCCATCAGTGCCTCGTCGCGGGCCTTGCCCGGGTCCACGGTCTGCACGCGCTTGAGCGAGGCATCCAGGCGCGCCTGCAGGCCTTCCGGCGCCGGCAGCGGACGCCGCTGCGCCACCTGCGCGCGGTAGTGCGCGGCCACATCGTCCAGGATCGCCTCGATCGCCTGCGCGCTCGCCTCGGGCAGGCCATGCCGGGCGCGGCGCAGCTGCAGGATGTTCAGGCCGACGCGCGCTTCGGTGAGCATATCCACCGAGGCGATGTCGCTGCCCTCCGGCGTGGCGGCCAGGCGCGGGGCGAGCAGGCCCAGCAGGTCCAGCATGCGTGCGGCAAACTGCTGGCGGTCCTGCTGGCCGCGCCCTTCGGCCGCTTCGGCCAACGTACTCCAGCCCTGGCGGACCAGTCGTCGTGCGGTCCATTCGGCACCGACGGAGCGGAACAGGCGGGTCATCACCACCGCGAACCCGATGCCGATGAACATCGCCACCGAAGAGTTGATGAAACTCTGGATGTTGGCGTTGTAGGTGTTCTGCACATTGAGCAGCGCCACCAGGTTGACCGTCAGCGGCAGCCCGATCAGGGCCGTCTGCGGCCGGTGCAGCAGCAGCCCCAATGGCAGGAAGATCACCGCCAGCACCAGGGCCAGGCTGCCGAAGTCGTGCACCGCCGGGAAGATGCCGAACAGGTACACGCCGGCGACCAGGCTGGCCACGATCGCCCACAGCAGGAAGGACAGCATGCTCGGCGCGGGGTCGTCCTGCGCGGCGAAGAAGGCGGCGGCCACCGCGGCCATCATCGCGCCGTTGCCACCGCCCTCCCAGCCCAGGCCGATCCACAGCGCGCAGTAGGTCATCAGCGCCACCCCGGCGCTGGCGGCCGAGAACAGCGCCATGCCGTAATCGACATGGCGCGCATCGCCGCCACGACGCGCACGGATGCGGTAGTGGGTGGCGTCGCGCGGCGCGCTGCCCGCTTCGATGGCCTGCTGCAGGGACGTGCAGTCCTGCCACAGGTCCACCAGCTCCTCCAGCCGCAGCAGCAGCGTGACCAGCAGCAGGTGGTCCAGTTCGCCGTCCACCGCCGGCTTCAGCGCGCGGATGCGCTCGCGCAGCGCCGCATACCCGCTGGCGCTGGAGCGCTCGGGGTGTTCCAGCCACTGCGCGATGTCGTCCACCAGCGGTTCCAGGCCCGGCGGCAGCGCGCGCCCGCCGGCGCGCAACGCGCCCAGCCGGTCGGCGATGGATGACAGCACCGGCAGCATCAGCAGCATGCGCTCGCGTAGGCGCTCCATCGACACGGCAGCCCCCGCGTGGCGCGGGTCATCGCGGCGCAGGAACTCGATCAGCGCCTCGAACTGCACCAGGTCAGCCGCCAGCCGGTTGCGTGGCGCATGCGCGTGCCCCCGGGTGAGGATCTGGCGGCACCACTGCGCCGCATCGCCCATCCAGTTGCCGATCCGCGAGCGCAGCATCGGCCGCACCGACGTCGGGAAGAACAGCGAAGCGAACAGCACCGCCACCACCGTGCCCAGGATGATCTCCTCGCTGCGCGCCACCACGGTGTCGAAGATGGTGTCCGGCGAGGTCACCGCCGGAAAACCGATGAACGCCGTGGTGTAGCCGGCCAGCAGGAACGCGTAGCCGCGCGGGCCCCGGTTGAGCAGGGCGATGAACAGGCAGGCCGACAGCCACAACGACATCGCCGCGCTCAGCAGCAGCGGCGTCTCCACCAGGTGCGGCAGCATCCACAGCGTGGCCGCGCCGGCGATCAGCGTGCCGACGATGCGGTACACGCCCTTGGCACGCGTTGGCCCGAGCATCGGCTGGGTCACGATGTACACCGTGGCCATCGCCCAGTACGGGCGCGACAGATTGCCGGCCAGGCCGATATAGAGCGCGACGAGTGCGGCCAGGAAGGTCTTTACCGAGAACAGCCAGGCTTGGCGGTCGAGCAGCAGCATGGGTCAGTCCTGCCGACCAGCAACCGGCGCCTGGGCTACCGCATCGGCGTTCCAGCCGCCACCGAGGACCAGGAACAGCTGGATCTGGTCGCGCGAGACCTGCGCCTGCTGCTGTGCGAGCGTGGCGTCGGCCGAAACCAGGGTGCGGTCGGCGTCCAGGCTGGACAGGTACGGCGTGCGCCCGCCCTGGTACAGCCGGTGGTTCTGCTCGGCGGCCAGCGCCGCCTGGGCCTGCGCCTGCTGCAGCGACTGCAGGCGCTGCAGGTCGTGTGCGTAGCGGCTCAACGCGGTCTGGGTTTCGCGCAGCGCCTGCAGCACGCTGTGGTCGAACTCGGCCAGCGCCGCATCTGCCCCGGCTTCGGTGGCGTGGATGCGCGCGTGGGTACCCGAGGACGGCAGCGTCCACGAGATCAGCGGGCCGAACGACCACTGCCGGGTCAGCGGCTCGCCGACATCGGCGAGCAGGCCGGCCGCGCCAAGCGACGCGCCCAGGCGGATGTCCGGGTACAGCTCGGCGGTGGCCACGCCGATCCGCGCGGTGGCCGCAGCCAGCTTCCGTTCGGCCTGGCGGATGTCGGGGCGGCGCTGCAGCAGCGCGCGGCCATCGCCCACCGGCAGCGGCTGGGCCAGGGTCGGGGCGTGGTCGCACGCGTCCACGCCCTCGGGCAGCTGGCCCGGGGTGCGGCCGAGCAGGGCGGCCAGCTGATACTCCGAGGCCTGGCGGTGCGCGCGCAGCGGCGGCAGCGCCGCCTCCAGCATCGCGACCTGTGCGTTGGCGCGGGCCAGCTCCGGCGGCGTGCCGCGCCCGGCGCTGATCAGCCGCTGGGTCACCTCGCGGCTGCGCTGCTGCAGCTGCAGGGAATGTTCGGCCACGTGCAGTTCGTGGTTGGCGTGGCAGATCTCCACGTAGCTGCCGGCGACCTGGGCCACCAGCGAGACCCGTGCCAGGTCCATCGCCGCGGCCACCGACTGCTCATCGGCCCGCGCCGCTTCGGAGGCGCGCTTGAGCTTGCCGAACAGGTCGAACTGGTAGGACACCGCGAATGTGCCGTCGGCCAGGTTGATCGGCGGCAGCTCGTGCTCGAGCAGGAACGATTCCGCCGACAGCTGCGCGCGGCTCACCCCGGCCTCGGCTTCGTACTCGAAACCACCGGCATCCAGCGCCTGCTCGTACACGGCCGCAGCGCGACGCAGGTTGGCATCGGCGACCTTCAGTTCCACGTTGTCGCGCAGCGCCTGTTCCACCAGTCCATTGAGCGTGGCGTCCTGGTACAGCTCCCACCAGCGTGCCGGCAACTCGGCGCCAGGGGCCACCTGCGGGTTGGCGGTGTCGATGAACGCTGCGTTGGCCTCGGGGCGCTGGAAAGCCGAACCGGCCGGTACCGCGTAATCCGGGCCGACCGTGCGGCATGCCGCCAGGCTGCTGGTCAGCGCCAGGGCGAAGGCGATGCGGTGCAGGGCCGGGCGGTTCACAGTGCCGCCCGTGCCGGTTGCGCCGGGGTGGGAGTGGCGACGTCCGGCTCGATGGTCACCGTGGCGGTGCGCCCGGCGATCAGGTTCACGCCGGCCGGCACGCGGTCGATATGGATGCGCACCGGGATGCGCTGGGCCAGGCGTACCCAGTCGAACGCCGGGGTGACGTTCGGCAGCAGGCTGCTGCCTTCGCTGCGGTAACGGTCCTCGATGCCGGCGGCGATGCTCTGCACGTGGCCCTGCAGTGGCTGTGCCTCGCCCATCAGGCGGATATCGACCTTCTGCCCGGCATGCACGCCGCGCAGGCGGGTTTCCTCGAAGTAGCCGTCGATGCGGAAGGATCCGGTGTCCAGTACCGCCATCACCGGTCGCCCGGCAGTCACGTAGTCGCCGGCGCGCACGGTGCGGTCGTTGACGTGCCCGTCGCTCGGGCTTCGCACCTCGGTCCGGGCCAGGTTGAGCCGGGCCAGGTCGACGGCGGCCTGCGCGGTGGCCATCGACGCCTGCGCGGCCTGCAGCCTGGCGCGGCGCACTTCGGCGTCCTCGGCGGCCACCAGGTCGGCCAGGCTGCGGTCGCGGGCGATCTCGCGGCGCAGCTGTTCCAGCGTCGCGCGGCGTTCGCCGAGCGCGGCCTGCGCCTGTTCCAGCGCGATCCGGTAGCGCGCCTGGTCAACCACGAACAACACCTCGCCGCGCTTTACCGGCTGGTTGTCGGCCACCTTCACCGCTTCCACCAGCCCGGACACGTCCGGGGCCACCTGCACCACATCGGCGCTGACGTGCGCATCGCGCGTCCACGGCTCATCCATGTAGTACGCCCACAGATGGCGCAGCACCAGCACGGCGGCGAGCACCGCCACAACGGTCAGCACGACCGGGAAAGCACGCTTGAGGGTCTTGTTCACGATTGCATCCAACGCATCAGGGAGAACAACCCGCCAAGCACGATCACGTACACGGCCAGGTTGAACAGGGCGGGGTGCCAGATGTGGCGGTAGGCGCCGGTGCGCTGCAGAACCAGGCGCAGCCCGCTCTTGAGCAGGTAGGCCAGCAGCATCAGCCCGAGCAGAGTCGGGACGAACACACCATAGAGACTGAATTCACCGTACATCGAGGCAAGGGATTCGCAGGGAGAGCGGAAAGGGGATTGCCCGGCGTCGCAGGACGGCACCGGGCGGCACAACGGGGAAAGCGGCTTACGTCACGCGTTCGGCGGCATCGGCCAGCAGCTGCCAGAGCTTCAGCACGGTGCGCAGTTCGTCCATCGACAGCGCACCGAACACGTCCTCGCGCAACCCGATCAGCTGCGACTCCAGCTCGCTGACCAGGGCCTCGCCCTTGTCGGTCAGCCACAGCAGGTTGGCGCGGCGGTCGCTGGCATCGCATTCGCGGCGCACCAGATCGCTGGCTGCGAGTTTGTCCAGCAGACGCACCAGTGACGGGCCTTCCATGCCCAGTTGCTGGGCCAGCGTCACTTGGCGGATACCCCCACCGGCGCGCCCGATCATCAGCAGCGGCATGGTGCACGCGGCGGAAATGCCATAGCTGCCCAGGGCCTGGTCGGCCAGACGCTGCCACTGCCGCCCTGCGTAGAGCAGGCCGGAGCTGAGCTGCATCTGCAGCTGGGTACGTTCGTCGAGGATGCGTTTCATGGCAGATAGATAGGATACTACTAATTTCCATCCTATCAATAGCCGTGCCCCAACCGCCGCCCAACGGCAGCCCACCGGAACCGGGCGCCGGCGGCATGGCGGGGGACGCCCGAGGGGTCTCTCGGGTACGATGCTCGCCCCCCTTCGGGTGCTGTATGTAATGAGCGAAAAAGACAACGACGCCACCCCGGTCACCCAGGCCGATGCCGAATCGGCCGTGCGCACGCTGCTGCGCTGGGCCGGTGAAGACCCCACCCGCGAAGGCCTGTTGGATACGCCGCGGCGTGTCGCCGAGGCCTATGGCGACTGGTTCAGCGGCTACCGCGACGACCCGCGCGCCTACATGGAGCGTACCTTCGAGGAAGTGGCCGGCTACGACGAACTGATCGTGCTGCGCGACATCGAGTACGAAAGCCACTGTGAACACCACATGGCGCCGATCATCGGCCGCGTGCACGTCGGCTACCTGCCGGCGGGCAAGGTGGTGGGCATCAGCAAGCTGGCCCGCGTGGTCGAGGCGTATGCGCGCCGCTTCCAGGTCCAGGAAAAGATGACCGCGCAGATCGCCCAGTGCATCCAGGACGTGCTGCAGCCGGTCGGCGTGGGCGTGGTGGTGGAAGGTGCGCACGAGTGCATGACCACCCGCGGCATCCACAAGCGCGGCGTCAGCATGGTCACCTCCAAGATGCTGGGCAGCTTCCGCGAGGACGCGCGCACCCGCGCCGAGTTCCTGCGCTTCATCGAAGTGGGCGGCAAGCGCTGAACCTGCCGCGCGCCCGGCACCTTGGTGCCGGGCCGGTACCCTTCCTGCTGCGCGGCGTCTGGCTGCGCGGTGTTCTTCCGGATGTCCTGGCTGCATGAAGCACCGCGAACGCATCACCCGTTACCGCGCCCTGCGCGAACAGCCCCAGTGGAAGCTGCTGGCCGCTGCCAACGCCCCGGAGATCATCGGCCTGCTGCAGAGCCTGCTGATGGACGGCGAACGCACCCTGCCGGCGGCCGCACTGCATGAACGCCTGCAGCGCGCGCTGGACCAGCTCAACGGCGAGGAGCTGTCGCGCGAGCTGCCGCGTACCGCCCAGGCCTACATCGCCCATTGGCTTGCCCAGGGCTGGCTGGAGCGGCGCCTGCCCGACGGCGCCGACCAGGAGCAGTACGAACTGTCCACGCAGGCACTGCAGGCGATCCGCTTCGCCGACAGCCTGGAACAAAGCCGCGTGGCGGCCACCGAAAGCCGCCTGGCGCTGGTGATCGAGCAGCTCTCGCAGCTGGCCGCCCAGACCGAATCCAATCCCGATGCGCGCCTGTCGGCGCTGCGCGACGAACGCGACCGCATCGATGCGGAGATCGCACGGGTGGGTGAGGGCCGGGTGGTGGCCCTGGACGGCAAGCGCGCGCTGGAACGTGCGCGCCAGATCATCGGCCTGGCCGACGATCTCACCGAGGACTTCCGCCGCGTCCGCGATGATTTCGAGCGCCTCAACCGCGAGTTCCGCGAACGCATCATCGACGATGAAAGCGAGCGTGGCGACGTGCTCTCCAAGCTGTTCGAGGGCGTGGATGTGATCGGCGACAGTGATGCCGGGCGCAGTTTCCAGGCCTTCTGGCGGCTGCTCAACGACGCCGAGCAGAGCGCCCAGCTCGATGCCGCGCTGGAGGCGGTGCTGGCACGCGGCTTTGCCCGCAAGCTGGACCGCAACGAGCGCGCCTTCCTGCGCGGCTTCACCGGCACCATGCTCGACCGCGGCGGCCAGGTCCACGATGTGCTGCAGCATTTCGCGCGCAGTCTGCGCGGGTTCGTACAGAGCCGTGGCTACCTCGAGCAGCGCCGCCTCAACCAGCTGCTGAAGCAGGCGCAATCGGAGGCCCTGGCGCTGCGCGATGATTTCGCCGCCCAGCGCCCGATCGGCCGCGATCTGCAGCTCA
This sequence comes from Stenotrophomonas sp. Marseille-Q5258, assembly GCF_946900935.1. NCBI lineage: Bacteria > Pseudomonadati > Pseudomonadota > Gammaproteobacteria > Lysobacterales > Lysobacteraceae > Stenotrophomonas > Stenotrophomonas sp. Marseille-Q5258. The sequence continues at coordinate 14,359 of NZ_CAMPPN010000019.1, read as the reverse complement.
CCACCAGCCGCCTGCGCTCGTGGTCGCAATGGAAGCTGCACGACCCGCGCAGCGCGCAGGTGGACGGCAGCGTGCAGCGCAACGACGCGGCCAGCATCAGTCTGGAAAGCGTCGGTGACCTGGTGGCGTCGTCGGAAATCGACTTCCGCACCCTGCGTCGCGACCTGCACGAACTGCTTGGCGCGCAGCCGCGGCTCAGCATCGCCCAGGCCCTGTCGCAGCGCGAGGCGCCGCAAGGGCTGGGCAGCGTGATCGGCTACCTGTCGCTGGGCACCCGCCACGGCACCGTGGTGCACGGCGAACAGGAAACTGCCCATTGGCGTGGCGGCGATGGACAGTGGCGACGCGCCCGCATCCCGCTGGTTTGGTTCACCCAGGAGAAACGCCATGAACTGGCATGAAGATTCCCATGACGTCGCCCCCATCGACGGGGCCGCAGACGATCACGATGCCGAACCGGTGGTGGTGACGCCGCTGCCGCGGCGAAGCAATGACGTGTTCTACATGGGCGACACCGGGCGTCTGCCGCTGGATGGGCGTCGCGCGTTGTGCCAGCTGCTGATCGGCCCGAGCATCGACCAGCTGCGCCACGCCAAGCTGTGGCCGGCGCTGATCCGCAATGAGGCCGCGATCCGCTCGGCGCTGTCGGACCTGTTCCTGGAACTGGTGCTGGATCGCGACAGCGGCGTGGCCTTCACCCGGCAGGCCGACACCGAGGACATCGATGCACCGGTGCTGCTGCGCAGCTCGCCGTTGACCTTCATCGACTCGGTGCTGCTGCTGTACCTGCGCCAGCAGCTGGCCGAGGCCGATGCGCGCGGCAACCGCGCGGTGGTGGCCGACAACGAGATGGCCGAGGCTCTGGCCATCTACGAAAAGAACCTGTCCACCGATCGCGCCGGCTTCAATCGACGCGTGGCCGCGGCGGTGCAGAAGATGAAGGAGAACCACATCCTGACCCGCCTCGCCGGACAGGACGACCGCCACGAAGTGTCGCCGGCATTGAAACTGCTGTTCTCCGCCGAAGACGTCTCCGCGCTGTCCCATGTGTACCGCCAGTTGCGCGACACCCCCGCAGCAAAAGCCTGAACGGACCACCGATAACGCATGGCCATTTCCAAGCACACCCCCGCCCTGTTCAATGACGGGCTGCCCGATCCGCGGCTGCAGCAGTTCCGCATGCGGCGCCTGCAGGTGCACAACTGGGGCACCTTCAACGGCCTGACCGAAGTGCCGATCGCCGAGCGCGGTTTCCTGTTCGTGGGCCGGTCCGGCTCGGGCAAGTCGACCTTGCTCGATGCCATGTCGGCGATGCTGGTGCCGCCGTCGATCGTCGACTTCAACGCCGCCGCGCGCGAAGCCGAACGCAGTGGCCGCGACCGCAATCTGGTGTCCTACGTGCGTGGCGCGTGGGCCGACCAGCAGGACCGCGGCACCGGTGAAATCGCCACGCAGTACCTGCGCAAGGGCGCCACCTGGACCGCCCTGGTGCTGGAGTACCGCGCCGGTGATGGCCGCGTGGTCAGCCTGGTGCGCCTGTTCTGGATCGCCGGCAACGGCGCCGCCGCCGCCGACGTGCGCAAGCACTACCTGATCGCCGAACGGCCGTTCGACATCGCCAAGGACCTGGGGGGCTTCGACCTGGACCTGCGCAAGCTCAAGCAGCGCCTGGGCGACGTGCACCACTTCGACAGCTTCACCGGCTATGCCGAACGCTTCCGCCACCTGCTCGGCATCGACAACGACATGGCGCTGCGGCTGCTGCACAAGACGCAGTCGGCCAAGAACCTGGGCGATCTGAACGTCTTCCTGCGCGATTTCATGCTGGATACGCCGCGGACTTTTGATGCCGCCGAGCGCCTGGTCAGCGACTTCGCCGAGCTGGACGGCGCCCACAAGTCAGTCGTCACCGCCCGGCGCCAGGTCGAAACCCTCCTGCCGGCACGTGCCCTGTACGCCGAGCTGAAGGCCATGAACCTGCAGCGTGCCGATGAGGAAACGCTCAAGCTCGGCCTGGACAGCTTCCGCGAATCGCGACTGCAGCAGCTGCTGGAAAAGCGCCTGCAGGCCATCGACGTGCGCCACCGCGGGCTGCTGGGAGAAGAAACCCAGCGCCGCCAGGCGCTGGCGAACCACGAGGAGCACCTGGCCGGCCTGGAACTCCAACGTCGCCAGCAGGGCGGCGAGCGCATCGAGGAGCTGGAACGCGAGCATGGCCGCGCCCAGGCCGAGCGCGACCGGCGCCAGGCCAAGCGCGGGCAGGCGCAGCAGGCAGCCGAAGCGCTGCAGGCCGTCGTGCCCGATGACGCCCACGGCTTCGCACAGCTGATCGCCCGCGCACAGGCTGAGCTGGACAATCGCCAGCAGGCGGCGGCCGCGCTGGACGATGCCATCACCGAACGCCTGGCCGGCAAGCAGGACGACACCCGCCGCTTCGGCGAGGTCCGCGCCGAACTGGAGGCGATGGAGCGCAATCCGTCGAGCATCCCCGCGCCACTGCAGAAGCTGCGCAGCCGACTGGCCGAGGAAACCGGCGTGCCCGAGGCGGCGCTGCCGTTTGTGGGCGAACTGATCCAGGTCCGCCAGGAGCAGGGCGCCTGGCAGGGCGCGATCGAGCGCGTGCTGTTCGGCTTCGCGCAGTCGCTGCTGGTGGAAGACAAGCACTACAACGAGGTCAACGCATGGGTGAACCGCACCCAGCTTGGCATGCGGCTTACCTATTACCGGGTGCGCCGCAACGACGACGCGATCGCCCGCGAGCCCTCCGCGCGCTCGCTGCTGCACAAGCTGGAGTTCCGCGACAGCGTGTTCGAGCCGTGGCTGCGCCGTGAACTGGGCAAGCGCTACGACTACGAGTGCGTGGACGCGAAGCAGCTGCGTGATGTGGACCGTGGCATTTCCCGCGAAGGCCAGGTCAAGCATCCGGGCGACCGGTTTGAAAAGGACGACCGCAACGCCATCAGCGACCGCCGGCGCTGGCTGCTCGGCTTCAGCAACAGCGACAAGCTGGCGCTGTTCCGCAAGGAAGCGCAGGCGCTGGCGCAGCGCATCGCCGAATGCGACGAGGATATCGCGCGGCTGCGCAGCCAGCGCGACCGCGACAACGACCGCCGCCTGGCCTGCAACCAGCTGGTCAACTTCGTGTGGGAGGAAGTGGACGTCGCCACGGCACTCCAGCGCCTGGACGACATCGCCTCCTCGCTGCGCGAACTGAAGGAAGGCAACGCCGATCTGGCCCGCCTGGCGCAGCAGATCGACCAGGCCCGCGCGGACATCGCGCAGGCCCGCCGCACCTACGAAGACACCCGCGTCGAACTCATCCAGCTCTCCCGCGAACGCGACAAGCTCGATGCCCAGCGCCAGCGCAGCCGCGCCCTTGTACTGCCGGCGCTCGGCGCCACGCAGGAAGCAGGGCTGCAGCAGCGCCTGGACCTGCTGGGTGGGCTCAGCCTGGAAACCCTCGAAGCGCACATGCGCGAGATCAGCAAGGGCATCAACGAAAGCCTGGCCGCCTCGCAGCACGAGGTGCATCGTGTCGAGACCCAACTGGTGGCCTGCTTCCGGCGCTTCGCCCAGGCGTGGCCGGAGGAATCGGGCGACTTCACCGCGTCGGTCGCCTCGGCCGACGACTTTCTGGCCCGCCTGCAGCGCCTGGAGCGCGACGGCCTGCCGCAGCACGAAGAGCGTTTCTTCGACCTGCTGCAGAACCAGAGCAAGAACAACCTGCTGGCCCTTCAGCGGCACAGTGCCGAGGCCCGCAAGTCGATCGGCCAGCGCCTGGACGAGGTCAACGCCTCGCTGGAGCAGGTGCCCTTCAACCGCGGCACCCTGCTGACCATCGAACTCAGTGACCGCCGCCTGCCGGAAGTGCTGGAGTTCCACCAGCAGCTGCGTGAAGTGCTCTCGCACCACCAGACCGAAGAGCGCGAGGTGGCCGAGGCACAGTTCGCCGTCCTGCGTGAGCTGGTCAAACGCCTTGGTTCACAGGAGGGCGAGGACCGGCGCTGGCGCGAGAACGTGCTCGACGTGCGCCTGCACGTGGAGTTCATCGGCGTCGAGCTGGACGCGGCCACCCGCCAGCAGGTGGAGATCTACCGCAGTGGCGCCGGCAAGTCCGGTGGCCAGCGGCAGAAGCTGGCCACCACCTGCCTGGCGGCCGCGCTGCGCTACCAGTTGGGCGGTGCCGAGAGCCAACTGCCCAGCTATGCCGCCGTGGTCCTGGACGAAGCATTCGACAAGGCCGACAACGAGTTCACCGCCCTGGCGATGAACATCTTCGAGAACTTCGGCTTCCAGATGGTGGTGGCCACGCCGCTGAAGTCGGTGATGACGCTGGAGCCGTTCATCGGCGGCGCCTGCTTCGTCGAGATCAGCGGCCGCCACGACTCCGGCGTGCTGCTGATCGAGTACGACGAAGAGGCCAAGCGGCTGAAGCTGCCCGAACGCAGCCGCCAGCAGGACGCCGAACCGGTCGCCTGACCGGCCGGCCACGCCCGCGCACCCCGGGGAGAGCCGACCGATGGGAGGCTCCAACCGGGCGGCGCCCCGCGCGACGGGGTTATCCGCCGAAGGTATCCCAGCCCATCCGGGCGATCAGCACCACTACCAGGCCGACGAACAGCTTGCGGATGAACGGCGTGCCGCCGCGCAGCGCCAGCCGCGTACCGACCACCGAGCCGACGATGTTGGCGGCGGCCATCGGCACCGCGAACAGCCACAGGATGTTGCCGGTGGGCACGAAGAACGAAATGGCCGCCAGGTTGGTGGCCAGATTGACCACCTTCGACGCGGCCGAAGCGCGCAGAAAGTCCAGCCCGAAGAAGCGCACGAACAGGAAGATCAGGAAGCTGCCGGTGCCCGGTCCGAAGAAGCCGTCGTAGAAGCCGATCACCGCGCCGATGGCCAGTGCGGCGGCCAGCTCCCTGCGGCCGATCTCGCGCGGCCGGTGCAGTGCGCCGAAGTCCTTCTTCCACAATGTATAGCCCAGCATCGCCACCAGCAGCACCAGCACCAGCGGGCGCACCGCATCCTTGGGCAGCAGGCTGACCGCTGTGGCCCCGGCAAACGAAAACACGAAGGCGGTGCCTGCCGCGAACAGCACCGGTCGCCACGGGAAGCGCACATTGCGCGCATAACGCACGGCCGCGGCTGCGGTGCCGAACATTGAACTGAACTTGTTGGTGCCAAACAGCATCGCCGGTGTCTGCTGCGGCAGCACCGTGAACAGGCCCGGCAGCTGCACCAGCCCGCCGCCACCGACGGCGGCATCGACCAGACCGGCGATGAAGGCAATCGCCACCAACCACAACAATTCAGGGGGAACCAGCTCGAACACGGCAGGGCATCGTGGCGTAAAGCGCGCCAGCATACGCCCGGCAGGACCCCGCAGGTAGAGCCGGTCGTTGGTCGGCAGCTCACCGGCGATGACGGTGGTCGACGCAACAGCGTCGCGTCACAATGTCCGCATGACCCATTCCGACCCCTGTCCCTGCGGCCGACCACTGGCGTATGCCGCCTGCTGCGGCCGCGTCCACGCCGGTGAGGCCGCAGCGGATGCCGAAGCGCTGATGCGCTCGCGCTACAGCGCCTATGTAAAGCAGTTGCCGGACTACCTGCTTGCCAGCTGGCACCCCGATACCCGCCCCCCCACGTTGTCGCTGGACGACGCGGACGGCCAACGCACCCGCTGGCTGGGCCTGACCGTCCACGAGCACACCGTATCGGACCCGGACCACGCCCGGGTACGTTTCACCGCACGCTACAAGGTGGGTGGCGGCAGCGCGGTCAAGATGCTCGAACACAGTCGTTTCGTCCGCGAGGACGGCCGCTGGTACTACCTCGACGCGCTGCCCTGAGCCGCCTCGCTGCTGCGTACCGCCACGGGGCGCTGCTGGCCGTGCGCGCGCACGCAATTGCGGCCGGCGTCCTTGGCCGCATACAGCGCCTGGTCGGCGGCCTTGATCACGGCCTGCGGGCTGTCGCCAACGCGGCTGTCGGCCACGCCGATGCTGACCGTCACCTGCACCACTTCGCCACCGCCGCCACGGCCGCGCTGCAGGCGGCCCACCGCGTCGTCGCGGGTCCGCGCCGCGCGGTCGCGCAGTGTCATGCGGGCGTCTTCCACCGTCGCCCGGATCGCCTCCACCGCTGCCACGCAGGCCGGGGCAGTGCGGTCCAGGAACACCAGCGCGAATTCTTCGCCGCCGTAGCGGAAGGCCCGCCCGCCGCCGCCCACACCTGCCAGCCGCGCCGCGACCAGCCGCAGCACGTCATCGCCGATGTCATGGCCGTGGGTGTCATTGAAGCGCTTGAAGTGGTCCACATCGACCATCGCGATCGTGTACGTGGCGCCCACGCGCTGCAGGCATTCGTTCAGCGCCCGCCGGCCGGGCAGGCCGGTCAGCTCGTCGCGGAAGGCCATGTGGAACGATTCCTGCACCATCGCCGATACCAGTGCCAGCAGCGCCACGCTGGTCAGCGCGGGCAGCAGCGCCGGCGACAGGAAGATCCGCGGCAGCATCGCCCACACTGCCAGCAGCGCCAGCAGCATCGCGGTATGCAGGGCGCGTGGTGCGCGCACGGCCTGCACCGACAGCGTGATCGCAGCGACCACGAAGGCCAGCGTCGGCAGTTGGGCCAGTCGGCTCCATCCGGTCGGCAGCCACGCCCAATGGCGGTTGGACAGCAGATCGTGCATGCCCTGCGGCCCCTGCGCGGCCAACAGCGCGAAGATGCCCAACGCCAGGCCGCTCAGCACCGCGCGCAGCAGCAGGTCCTGGCGCAGGCGTCCGCGCTCGGGCCAGAGTCCATGCAGCACAAACAGAACGGGCAACCACAACGCGACCGCATGGAAGGTCAGCGGCGTGGTGGCAGAGACCACGCCATCGCGCAGGAAGCCGGCCACCAGACCGTGCAGCAACGCGAAGGCCAGCGCGATCGCCAGCAGCAGGCACAGCGCCCGCACCCGGTTGTAGACCAGGGCCACGCCCACGCCAAGGCAGGTCAGCAGCAGGGGCAGCAGGCGGTGCACCGGGCTGCCGACCTCCTGCGCCGGGGTGGCCGACCACAGCACCAGCCCGGCAAGCACGGCGGGCAGTACGAACAGATAGTGGCTGGGCTGGCGTAGCAGGTGATTCCGCAAGGACGGTTCCACAGAGCGGGCCGGCGCGCCGTGGCTGCATCGTGCAAACCGGACCACACAGGCGATGGTCCTCCCGGTAGCGGCCGATGCGCATTCAACTTGAGCTGCGTAACGCGGCGTGAGCCGTGCCATGACGTTGCGCTCACCCGCGCTGTTCGATCCTGATCGCGATGAATACCGCCGTCGCCCCACCGCCGCCGACCACCGACCCATTGGCCGCGGCACTGGCCGCCCGCTACGCCGGCATCCGTGCCCGCAGCGTCGCGCTGGCCGCACCGCTCAGCGCCGAAGATGCGATGGTGCAGAGCATGCCGGACGCCAGCCCGACCAAGTGGCACCTGGCCCACACCACCTGGTTCTTCGAGCGCTTTGTGCTGGCCAACCGCCCGGGCTATGCGCCGTTCAACCCCGACTGGCATTACCTGTTCAACAGCTACTACCAGAGCATCGGCCCGGCGCACGCGCGCCCGCAGCGCGGCCTGCTCTCGCGCCCGTCGCTGCAGGAGGTGCTGCACTACCGTGCCGAGGTCGACCAGCAGGTGATCGCTCTGGTGCAGGCCGGTGTGCTCGATGCCACCACACACCATCAGCTGCTGCTCGGCCTGCAGCACGAACAACAGCATCAGGAGCTGCTGCTGACCGACATCAAGCACGCGCTGTGGTGCAACCCGCTGCAACCGGCCTACCGTGATGATCTCGCCTGTTCGCCCAGCACGGCCGTGCCGCTGCGCTGGCAGGAAAGCCCCGAGCAGATCGTGGAGATCGGCGCCCCGGCATGGCCAGCCCACGCCGGGTTCGCCTACGACAATGAGTCGCCCGTGCACCGGGTGCTGGTGCCCGCACACGCGCTGGCCAACCGGCCGGTGAGCAACGACGAGTACCGCCAGTTCGTGGCGGCCGGTGGCTATCGAGAGCCGGCGCACTGGATGAGCGAGGGCTGGGCGCTGTGCCAGGCCGAGCACTGGCAGCATCCCCTGTATTGGGACGATGCCCTGCAGCGCGAGTTCACCCTGGGCGGCTGGCGTGCGCTCGACCTGCACGCGCCGGTCTGCCACCTCAGTTATTACGAAGCCGATGCCTACGCGCGCTGGCGGGGCCTGCGCCTGCCCACCGAGTTCGAATGGGAGGCCGCCGCCGCAGGTCAGCCGGTCGACGGTCACTTCGCCGACGCCGATCGACTGCACCCTGCCGGCGGCCGCGAGGCCCCGCTGCAGCAGCTGTTCGGTGATGTCTGGGAATGGACCAGCAGCGCATATGGCGCCTATCCCGGCTTCCGCCCCTTCGCGGGCCATCTCGGCGAATACAACGGTAAATTCATGAACGGTCAATGGATCCTGCGCGGCGGCAGCTGCGCCACACCGGCCGGACACGTCCGCGCCAGTTACCGCAACTTCTTCGCCCCCTCGGCGCGCTGGCAGTTCGCCGGCCTGCGCCTGGCCCGGGACGCCGCATGAGCACGGTCAGCGACGCACTCGAAGCGCTCACCGACCTGCAGCCCGACCGCGCCCGCATCACCGCCGATATCGTGCAGGGCCTCTCCATCCGGCCGCGCCAGTTGCCGTCCAAGTACTTCTACGACACCCGTGGCTCGGCGCTGTTCGAGCAGATCACCCGCCAGCCCGAGTACTACCCGACACGCACCGAGCTGAAACTGCTGCAGGACTGCGCGCACGACATCGCCAAGGTGGTCGGCCCGCGCCTGCATGTGGTCGAGCTGGGCAGCGGCAGCGGCCGCAAGACCGAACTGCTGTTGCACGCGCTCACCGATCCGGTCGCCTATACCCCGATCGAAATCTCGCGTGCCGCCCTGCTGGCCAGCATCACGCGGCTTGCCCAGGCCTTGCCGGACATCGAGATGCTGCCGGTCTGCGCCGACTTCACCCGCCCGGTGCAGGTGCCGGCGCCGCAGCGCCCGCCGGCCCGTCGGCTGCTGTTCTTCCCCGGCTCCACGCTGGGCAATTTCGCCCATGCCGATGCCGTGGCGCTGCTGCGGGCCATGCGACAGACAATGGGCGCTGATGGCCTGGCCCTGATCGGCATCGACCTGCACAAGGACCCGGTGCTGATCGAATCGGCCTACAACGATGCCGCGGGTGTCACCGCCGACTTCACCCTCAACCTGCTGCGCCGGCTCAACCGCGAGATCGGCAGCGACTTCGACCTCGACGGCTTCCGCCACCGGGCCCGTTACAGCGTGCCGCGCCTGCGCATCGAGACCGAACTGGTCAGCACCCGCGCCCAGACCGTGCACGTCGACGGCCGTGCGTTCGACTTCGCCGACGGCGAGGCGATGACGGTCGAGTACAGCCACAAGTACACCGATGCGTCATTTGCGTCATTGGTCGCCGAGGCCGGCCTGCGCGCGAGCGCGGCGTGGAACGCGTTTGAGCCGGCCTTCGGCCTGCGACTGCTGCAGCCGGCTTGAACTGCGCGCGCACCGTTATGATGCAGGTCCACTTGGCTGCAAGGATTTCCGCCAATGAGGCTCTACACCGGCTGGCTGCTGGGCGCGATGTGCCTGGCCAGCGCCTCGGTTGCCGCCGCGCCGCAGGACGATCTGGACCGCTGCCTGGCCACACTGGAACCGCAGGCGCTCAAACAGGGCATCAGCGCTGACGGATTCACACGCCTCACCGCCGGTCTCACCCCGGACCTGAGCGTGTTGCCGCTCCTGGATGCCCAGCCCGAGTTCACCACGCCGCTGTGGGACTACCTCGCCGCGCTGGTGGACACCCAGCGCGTGGACGATGGCCGTGCGCGTCTCTCCCTGCATCGCGATCTGCTCGCCACGGTATCGGCGCAGTACGGTGTCGATCCCGCCACCATCGTGGCCGTGTGGGGGGTGGAAAGCGACTACGGTCGCGTCTTCGGCAAGCGCCCGCTGCTGCAGTCGCTGGCCACGCTGTCCTGCAACGGCCGTCGGCAACCGTTCTTCCGCGGCGAGCTGCTGGCCCTGCTCAGGCTGCTCGACGCCGGTGAGCTCCAGGCAGAGGGACTCACCGGCTCCTGGGCCGGTGCGTTCGGGCATACCCAGTTCATGCCGTCCACCTACGCTCGCATCGCGGTGGACGGTGATGGCGACGGTCGCCGCGATCTGGTCGCCAGCATCCCCGATGCCCTGGCCTCCACCGCCAACTACCTGGCCAAGGCCGGCTGGCGGACCGGCCAGCCCTGGGGCCTGGAGGTCAAACTCCCGACCGGCTTCAACGCATCGCTGGCCGGCCGCACCCAGCGCAAGCCACTGGCCGCCTGGCGCGCGCTGGGCATCGTCCCCGTGGCCGGCGGCGCGCTTGCCCCGGACGGCCTGCCCGCCGACAGCAACGCCGCCCTGCTGCTGCCGACCGGCGCCACGGGACCGGCCTGGCTGGTGTTCCGCAACTACGACGCGATCTACGCCTACAACGCCGCAGAGAGCTATGCCCTGGCCATCGCCACCCTGTCCGACCGTCTGCGCGGCGGGCCGGGCATCGTCGCGGCCTGGCCCACTGACGATCCCGGCATCGGCCGCAGCGAGCGCCGTGAGCTGCAGACCCTGCTGCTCGCACGTGGCCACGACATCGGCGCCGCCGATGGCATGATCGGCACCGCCACCCGCCGCGCCATCCAGATCGAACAGCAGCGCCTGGGCTGGACCACCACCGACGGCCGCGCCGGCCAACGCATCCTCACTGCATTGCGCAGTGCGCCTCCCATTCCGATCCCTTCGACCACCACCATGCCCGCATCCACTGTGTTCACCCTCCCGCCCAACCACGCCCGCCTGGTGCAGTCTCCGGCCGGCCCTGGCGCCGCCCTGCCCAAGGTCGAGGGCCTGAGCCTGGGCACCGTGCAGGGCTTCCCCGTCTGGAAGGTGGACACCCCGTTTGCCAGCGCCGCCATATCGGTGTTCGGCGGGCAACTGCTGTCCTATGTTCCCAAGGGCGGCCAGGATCTCCTGTGGCTGTCTCCCAGCGCGCAGCCGATGCCCACCCCGATCCGGGGCGGCAGCCCGGTGTGCTGGCCGTACTTCGGCCGCCAGGGGCAGGGCACCGATGTGCCCTCGCATGGGTTCGTGCGCAACGTGGCGTGGACGCTCAAAGAGGCGCGCCGCGAAGCCGACGGCACCGTACTGCTCACCTTGACCCCGCCGCCGCTGGACAACCTGGCGCTGCGCCTGACCATGCAGTTGCGCATCGGCCGCACGCTGGAGCAGCGCCTGATCACCGAGAACAGCGGCAGCCAGCCGGTCAGCTTCACCCAGGCCCTGCACAATTACTTCCGGGTGGAAGACGCCACGGCCGTGGACGTGCAGGGGCTGGATGGCCTCACCTATCTGGACAAGTTCGAGAACTACGCCACCCCGCGCGTGCAGCAGGGCGACTGGAACCTGCGCGACCCGCGCGATCCCGGCCGCAGCGACCGCATCTATACCGGCGCTGGCGGCCGCTACGTGCTCAAGGACCCCGGGCTGAAGCGGCGCATCGAAATCACCACCCAGGGCAGCCGCTCGCTGGTGGCCTGGAACCCGGGCCAGGCGGGGGCGGCAGGCATGGCCGACGTCGGGGCAGGCTGGCGCAACTATGTGTGTCTGGAGGCCGCCAACGCCGGTCCGGATGTCATCACCCTGCCGGCCGGCGCCAGCCACACGCTCACCCAGACCTTCCGCGTGCTGCCCCTGTAATCCCCCAGCCGACGCCCGGACGGGCGAACCGGTGCTTCTCCCTCCAGGAACGAGTCATGTCCGATACCCCGTGGTACTACGCCGATCACCAGCAACAGCGGCAGGGACCGCTGCCCGCTGTGCAGCTCCAGCACCTGCTGGGGCAGGGCCAGATCACCGCCGACACCCTGGTCTGGCGGCAAGGCATGCCGCAATGGGAGCCCCTGCACAGCGTGGCCGAGCTGGCGATGACCGCGCCGACGCCGGTCGAGCCGTCCCAGGATCCCTATGCTGCGCCGGCATCTGCCGTCGATGCCCGCGCCATGCCGGCGCACGCACCACTGGTGGACGGGCAGCAGGCGTATGCCGCCTTCGTCGGCAGCAACTTCCCGGTATACCGCCGCAAATGGCGGCTGGACCTGGCGCCCGACGGTCAGGCGGCCAGCGCCACCGCCTGGAGCTGGCCGGCCTTCCTGTTCGGCGCGTTCTGGATGTTGTATCGCCGCATGTACGCGCAGGCCGCCATGTGGATCGGCGCGCTCACCGTCCTGTCCATTCTGGAAACCCTGGCCGGGGCCAGCGACAGCGTATCGCTGGTGGTCACCGTGGCGACCAGCGTCGCGGCCGGTTCCGTGGGCAATTACCTGTATCTGCGGCATGCCCAGCGGATGATCGCGTTGGCCCAGGCACGTCATCCCGGTGACGCGACGGCCCAGCACGCCGCACTGGCTGGCCTGGGCGGCACCCGCTGGTCGGCGGTGTTCGTTGGCATGGCCATTTATGTGGTGCTGATCGGCGCGTTGACCTTCCTGCTGGATCCCTGATCCGGCTCAGCCGCGCGCTGCGGACGGCCGCAGCACCAGCAAGCAGATACCCCCGGCCACCAGTCCCCAGAAGGCCGAACCGATGCCGGCCAATGACAGCCCCGACGCGGTGACCAGGAACGTCACCAGGGCCGCTTCGCGGTCGGCCTCCTCCCGCAGCGCCATCGACAGGCTGTTGGCGATCGTGCCGAACAGGGCAATGCCGGCCACGCAGGCCACCAGCTCCTTGGGGAAGGCCGCGAACACCGCCGCCACCGTCGCACCGAACAGGCCCACCAGAATATAGAAGCCGCCGGCGGCCACCGCGGCGGTGTACCGGCGCGCGGGATCCTCATGCGCCTCCCGGCCCATGCAGATCGCGGCGGTGATCGCCGCCAGGTTGAGTCCGTAAGCACCGAAGGGCGCCAGCAGCGTGTTCACCACGCCGATCCAGCCGATCACCGGCGACACCGGTGTGTCGTAGCCGGATGCGCGGATGACGGCCACGCCGGGGATGTTCTGCGAAGCCATCGTCACCACGAACAGGGGCAGCGCAACGCCGATCACCGCCGCCCACGACAACGTGGGCCAGGTGAACACCGGCGTGGCCAGTTGCAGGCGGACATCCTGCAACTGCAGCAGTCCTTGGCCGGCAGCCACGGCAATACCCACGCCCAGCGTGGCGATCACGGCATAGCGCGGGAACAGCCGGCGCCCGATCAACCAGGTGGCGAACATGGCCAGTGCCATGCCCAGCTGCGTCTGCATGGACACGAACACATCCAGCCCAAAGCGCAGCAGCACACCGGCCAGCATGCCTGCGGCCAACGCCGTCGGTACCCGCTGCATCAGCCGCGCGAAGATCCCCGAGAAGCCGGCGATCATGCCCAGCACCGCTGCCAGCACAAAGGCACCGATCGCATCGCTGTAGCCCACCGCACCGGCACCGACCACCAGCATGGCCGCGCCTGGCGTCGACCATGCTGTCACCACGGGCACGCGGTAGCGCAGCGACAGGCCAATACAGGTGATGCCCATGCCCAGTCCAAGCGCCCACATCCACGAGGCGATCTGCGCCTGCGATGCGCCCATCGCGCGCGCGGCCTGGAACACGATCACCGCCGAGCTGGCAAAGCCCACCAACACCGTAATGAAGCCGGCCATCACCGCAGGCAACGACATATCGCGCAACAACGAACGCTTGGCTACCGCAGACATCGCATGCATCCCTGACGACAAGACATGCATTGTTAGCAAGCCTGCGGCAGCACGCGCAACGCGCGTGCTGCCGCGGCTGCAGATGAGCAGCACGCATTGATGACGCGTCGATGAAAAAGATCGAAGAAAAGCCTTGACGAATTTTCAGAAGTCTTTAGTATTCGCTCCCTCGCTGCGACGCGGTCTTCACCCCGGTGAACACCCAACCAAGGCGGCGGCAACATCCTTCGAAAGAAGGTGTTGACGGAAACGAAAAGCCTGACATAATAGGCGGCTCGCTTCGACGAAAAGACCTCCGGGTCGCACGGCGAAGCAGCATCGGCAACAACGTCCACTTCGGTGAGACGGCCTTGAAAAAAGGTGTTGACGAGGCGGAAAAGCCGGCTATAATGGGCGGCTCGCAACGACGGAAACGTCGGGGCACACGGAGAAAGGCGCTGAGGCCGACTCCAAGGTTCTTTGACAGTATGCGCAGGTATCTTGTGAAGGCGCCTGCAGGAAGGATGATTTGTCCATCTTGCAGACGTTTGATCAAGCAACATATCAATTGTTTTAAAG